>DASPPQ010000248.1:0-45886 GCA_035625415.1 Thermodesulfobacteriota bacterium | reverse complement strand
GCCAATTTCTTCGTCGCCAATACCTTCGTGATCGCTGAGGTCAACGTCGTCTTCCCATGATCCACATGTCCAATCGTCCCAATGTTCACATGCGGCTTGGTCCTCTCAAATTTCGGCTTCGACATCGCTCAATCCCTCCTTTAGGTTTAGGGGTGCACTTAGACGGCCCTTTTCAATTGAGAAAGGATCTCCTCACTCACAGAGGATGGCACTGGGCTATAACGAGTGAACTGCAGAGTAAATGTTGCCCTTCCCTGAGTGAGGGACCGAAGGTCGGTTGCATATCCGAACATGTTCGCCAGGGGAGCTTCCCCAATGATCACATTGGTCCCCCCGCGATATTCCACTTTTGTTGTCTTGCCTCTTCTCGAGTTAAGGTCGCCGACCACCTGGCCCATAAACTCCTCTGGCGTAATAATTTCGACGGCCATCAATGGTTCGAGAAGGATGGGGTTGGCCTCCCGCGCCCCTTCCTTAAAACCCAAAGAGCCGGCAATCTTGAAAGCCATTTCAGAGGAGTCCACTTCATGGTATGACCCATCGATCAAGGTCACTTTAATATCTACCATGGGGTAACCTGCAAACACCCCTTTCTCCATAGCCTCCATCACACCCTTTTCCACAGCGGGAATATATTCTCTAGGGATGGCTCCTCCTACGATCCGGTTGACAAACTCAAAACCTTTGCCCGGCGTCTGCGGTTCGAGAGTCAACCAGACATGACCATATTGGCCCCTTCCGCCCGATTGACGAATAAATCGACCCTCGGACTTGATCGCTTTCGTAATGGTTTCCCTGTAGGCGACCTGCGGTTCTCCCACATTGGCTTCTACATTGAACTCCCTTAAGAGCCGATCGACAATGATCTCCAGATGAAGTTCACCCATACCGGAGAGTATCGTCTGCCCTGTTTCTTCGTCCGTCTTCACTTTGAACGAAGGGTCTTCCAAAGTCAATTTTTGGAGGGAGGTCCCGAGTTTCTCAAGATCTCCCTTCGTCTTCGGTTCGATCGCAATGGAGATCACGGGGTCGGGAAAATTCATCGATTCGAGAATGATCGGTTGTTTTTCGTTACAGATCGTATCTCCCGTCGTTGTATATTTGAGGCCTACCGCAGCAAAGATATCACCCGCCGAGACCTCCTGGATCTCCTCCCGTTTGTTGGCATGCATTTTAACAAGACGTCCAATCCGCTCTCGTTTACCCTTGACCGGATTGAAGACGGAGTCCCCGGACTTAAGCGATCCAGAATAGATCCGGAAGAAGGTCAGTTGTCCTGTGTAAGGGTCGTTCATAATTTTGAAGGCCAATGCCGAAAGGGGGTGTCCATTGTTGGCAGAGAAGGTGAGTTCCTGACCCTTAAGGTCTACCCCTTTTACGGGGGCGATATCCAGGGGGGAGGGAAGATAGTCGACGATGGCATCGAGAAGGGGCTGGACGCCTTTATTTCGGAAGGCGGCACCGCAAAGCACAGGGATCCCTTTTAATTGGAGGGTCACTTCCCTGACCGCCCTTTTCAATTCCAATTCTGAAATTTCCTTACCTTCGACGAATTTTTCCATCAGAGAATCATCACACTCGGCCAGTTTTTCAACGAGAATCTCCCGTTGCTTCAACGCCTCCTTCAGATAATGACCCGGGACATCCAAAATCTCAAACTGGGCACCGAGGCTGCGCGGATCATAAACAATGGCCTTCAAAGCGATGAGATCGATCACGCCCTGGAAATCGTCTTCCTTTCCAATGGGGAGTTGTATCGGAATGGGTACGGTCTTTAAGCGATCCACCATCATCTTCAGGCATCTCTCAAAGTCTGCGCCCGTCCGGTCCATCTTATTGACGAAGGCGATCCTTGGAATCTGATATTTATCCGCTTGTCTCCAAACTGTTTCGGATTGAGGCTCTACCCCTCCGACCGAACAGAAGACGGCGACCGCTCCATCCAGAACCCGAAGGGATCGTTCGACCTCTACGGTAAAATCAACGTGGCCCGGGGTGTCGATGATATTGATCCGGTGATCCTTCCAGAAACAGGTGGTGGCCGCAGAGGTGATCGTAATCCCTCTCTCCTTTTCCTGCTCCATCCAATCCATGGTGGCAGAACCCTCATCGACCTCCCCTATCCTGTGGGTGACGCCAGTATAATAAAGAATTCGCTCTGTCGTCGTGGTCTTCCCAGCGTCGATGTGGGCCATGATACCAATGTTTCTCGTATGTTCCTTTAAAGCCATATTTGACACAAGCTACCTCACAACTTTCACTACCACCGGTAATGGGCAAAAGCCTTATTGGCTTCAGCCATTTTATGCGTATCCTCTTTCTTTTTAATGGCGGCTCCCCGGTTATTGGCTGCGTCGATCAACTCTGCTGAAAGCTTTTCTTCCATTGTTTTTTCGGATCGCGCTTTTGAAAAGCCAATAATCCATCGAATCGCCAAAGCAACTTTCCTCTCAGGCCTCACTTCAACTGGAACCTGATAAGTGGCCCCTCCTACTCTCCGGGGTCTCACCTCAATGAGGGGTTTCACATTATTCATCGCTTGACTAAAAACCTTCACCGGGTCTGAATGGGTCTTTTCTTTGACGATATCCAGGGCACGATAGAACGTGCCTTCTGCCGAGCTCTTCTTTCCGCGACGCATGATCCCATTGACAAACTTGGCGATCAGCGTATCGTGATATTTGGGGTCCGGCAATACCCCCCTCTTTTTGACTTCTCTCTTTCTGGGCATAAAAGCTCCTTCTTCCTGGTTGATGGATGGGTTTGGAAGAGAAGTTTAGCTATTTAGGTTTCTTGGCTCCGTATTTGGAGCGGCTCTGTTTACGGTCTTGGACGCCTACTGAGTCCAAGGTGCCACGGATGATATGATACCGGACCCCTGGAAGGTCTTTCACCCTACCTCCCCGAATGAGGACAACGGAGTGTTCCTGCAGGTTATGACCAATCCCTGGAATATAAGTGGTTACCTCGATCCCATTGGTTAGCCTCACTCGAGCAACTTTTCGAAGAGCGGAGTTGGGTTTCTTGGGAGTGGTTGTATAGACTCGAATACAAACCCCCCTTTTTTGAGGGGATCCCGTAAGAGCGGGGGCAGAAGTCTTACTCTTGACGCCTTTCCTCCCTTCTCGAACCATTTGACTAATTGTAGGCATTACTTACCCCATTCAAGCGAAAATCAATTGTTTCAACAGGTTAAAAGCCAAAAAACTTTATACAGAAAATCAAGCGAAAAACCTCATTAATTTATCAGATTTTTTCTTATTTGTCAATATTTTCCTATCTTTTTTTCGAGACAGCCGTAAAACGTGGGAAATTGAACTCTTCTGTCAGTCTAGTGGATTTACCAAGCAGATGCGGAGGGTTTGCCCAGCAGACACCGCGCTGACCATATCACCACTGAAATGACTGGTGGAGCAGAGGGGGCTCGAACCCCCGACCTCCAGAGTGCGATTCTGGCGCTCTCCCAACTGAGCTACTGCCCCGTGATCAAACAACGCAACACGTGACTCGTGCGTGCCCTGTACCATGCTAAGTTCATGGGTTGCACACCGGAGTGCCCTTTGGTATTTCGCCTGCCTGTGCGAAGCCGCTTCGGCGAAGGCAGGGCACGCAGGCGTATTCGTGTTCGGACATTACTTAGGAAATGTCAACCGTGTGTCGTGCCCAAGCCGCCCGCCAACCATAAGACCATATTCAGTGGCAAGGCATGCCGCTCGAATCACCGAAAACTGTTTTATTCGCCTTTACGCTAACCCCAAAAGTCTTCGGATAGTGGATTTAAAGGCTGTCAGATCGGCGCATTTGACAACATAGGCATCCGACGCCCAGGTGGTGAGGTCTTGTTTGTACTCCCCATAGGCCGAGCAGAGTACGATTGGGAGTTGCCTCTCCTTCTCACGGATTCGCTTGAGAGCTTCAATGCCATCCATGCCGGGCATCTTGATATCGAGGGAGATCAGGTCTGGTTTGAAGACAGAGACTTTCTCGATTGCTTCTTCCCCGTCCTTGGCGCACTCCACAACGTACCCCTCATCCTCCAGCTCCTCCTTATAGAGGAAGCGGATGCTCTCCTCGTCGTCCACGACTAATATCTTTTTCATGGGTCTGCTTCCCATCCTTAGAGAGACTTCAAGCGCCAAACACTCTGCTCGCTGCGTCATGCGCTATTAACACAATTCTCTTTTCCTTTCTTAAAAGCGGGGAGTGTAACAATAAACTTTACCCCTGTTCCCGGGTGGTTGTCCACTTCGATCTGGCCCCGATGGGAAGTGATGATTTTGTGGACAATGGGTAAGCCCAAGCCCAGACTGGATTCTTTTGTGGAATAGAAAGGGTTGAAGATATTATGGAGGTTTTCTGGATCAATCCCCTTCCCCGTATCTTCCACCTCCACCCTGACGCAAGGTGATCCATTCCTTGAAAAGGGAAAGACCCGCAAGAAAAGGGTCCCCCTCTCCTTCATCGCCTGGCTGGCATTATTGATCAGATTAAAGAAGCTCTGTTTTAACTGGACAGAATCCCCCTTGACCAGGGGAATCTCTTCTGCGTACTCCTTGACGAGTTGAACTCCCCCTGAACGGATTCCTTCTATCACCATGGAAAGACTTTCTTCCAAGACATCCCGAAGATCCAATTCTTTAAAGATCAACGATTCGTCCCGTGTATAGCTGAGGAGGTCTTTAAGAATCTTCTCAAGACGGCTGACCTCTTTGATAATGGTCTGAGAGTATTTTTTCTCCTGGGATTCCTCCGGAAAGTTCCGATCCAGGCGACGTGCAAACCCACCGATGGAGGTGAGTGGGTTCTTAATCTCATGGGCGATGGTGGTAGACATTTCACCCAAAGCCACCATCTTTTCTAAATGGACCAAAAAGGTCTGGGTCTCTTTGAGTTCCTGATGGACTTCCTCCAAATTTCTGTAAAGGCGAGCGTTCTCAATGGCCAAACCGGCCTGGTTGGCAAACATGCTGAGAAAGTGAATATCCTCTTCAGTGATGGGGTTTTGGTTGTAAAGGTTGTCCACCAGAACCACCCCGATGACTCTTCCTTTTCCCATGAGGGGGACGGTGGCGAAAGAATAAATTCTGGGATCGCGACTCAGGTGCTCGCCCACATAACATCCGACCTCTGAACCCAGATGGCAACCCCGTTCGCACCGGGTTTGCAGCCATCCTTCTTTGGACTGAGGAAGCTGGGTATTGAAGGGTCTTCCCTCAAGAACAGTGCGCGAGAGAATGCACTGTTCCTGTTCCAACGGAATCTGAATTCCTTTGACAGCGGAGTTTAAGTCCGAGTGGCTTTCGGGGTCGAGTTGAGTGATCAGGTCTGAAAGGGTTCCATTTCTCTGAGAGAGAGACGCCCAGACCTTTCCCGCCTCTTCAGCATTATCCGGTCCAACAGCCGTGGTCCCCTTTAAAATACGATCCTTCTCATTGACCAGAAAGAGCATGGCGCGATTAAACTTCAGCCCTTCCCCGATCGTAATGGCGGTTAAAGTTAAATGGAGGATCCGGTCAAAATTCACCGTGGTCAAAAGGGCCTTGTTCAGTTCCCACAGAGTTGAGAGCTCTTTCACTCTTTTCTCATGCCTCTGAACCATCTGCCGGAAATCATCATCTCGACTCGTTCTCTCCATCACCTCCGCGACCAGGAGGAGGAGATCCATTTGCTGAGGAGAGAACCTGTAGCCCGTTGGGAAACTAAGATAGAGAATCCCCCGGGAGGACGTCTCGTCATACAAGGGAAAGCAGGCGAAGGGCGGATGAAGGAAGTCCTCTTCTTCCGAAAAGACATTCTCCTTCCGGAAGGGTGACCCTTCCTCTACCCATAAAGGTTTTTTTTCAAGGGCCAGACGGTCAAGAAATCCATTCGGAATGATTTTTTCGGGCCCAAGGAGAAGACACCGGCTCGATTGGAAAGCCCTTGAAATGGATTGAAGCATTTGATCCAATTTAACGGGAAGAGGCAGCGATGTATTGGAAAGCTGGACAATCGATTTGAGAAGATCGTAGGGACGGATTCGGTCGGGCATAAGGACTTACCTCGCCTCTCTCATATACTCTGCCGCCTCCTCGGGTGGGGTGGGATTGATATAGAATCCTGTTCCCCACTCGAATCCGGCCACCTTGGTCAGCTTCGGCATGATCTCAAGATGCCAATGGTAGTGCTCCGCATCCAATTCCGGAAAGGAGGAAGTGTGAATAATGTAGTTATAAGGAGGATCCGTAAGCACCCGATTGATTCTCTGGAGGGTATCGGAGAGGATTTGAGCTGCCTGTTCGTACTGGGAAGGGTCCATGTACTCGAAGCTGGGATGATGGGTCTTTGGAAGGATCCAGGTTTCAAACGGAAACCGGGAGGCAAAGGGAGCGATGGAGACGAAAGATCCATTTTCGGCGACCATGCGGTGTTTCTGCTGAAGTTCCTGTCGAATGATATCGCAGAAGACACACCGGTCTTTATAGTGGAAATACGTCTTGGCTCCGTCAATCTCTTCGCTCACCCTCCTCGGGATGATCGGAAGGGCGATGATCTGAGAATGGGAATGTTCCAAAGATGCGCCTGCGGCCACGCCGTGGTTCTTAAAGACAAGGACATATCGAAGGCGCTGGTCGCGTCTCAGATCGATGATCCGATCGCGGTAGGCCAACAGGACATTTCTCACATTTCTGAGCGGCAGGGTAGCCAGGGTCTCTTCATGTCGGGGTGTTTCGATCACGACTTCGTGGGCACCAATTCCGTTCATCTTATCATAAATCCCTTCGCCTTCTCGGTCGAGATCTCCTTCTATTCTGAGGGCCGGGAACTTATTGGGGACGACGCGAAGGGTCCAGCCGGGAGAGTTCGGAGGAGTGCCATTCTCTCGGAAGGCGGCAATCTCAGGAGGGGTTCGATCTTCATTCCCTTCGCAGAGAGGGCAGAATCCGCCTGTGGGTCTCCGCTCCTCTACCGCAAAATCAGAGGGTCTTCGGCTCCTCTCTGTGGAAATGATCACCCATCTTCCATGAATGGGATCTTTTCTCAGTTCAGGCATAGAGGATTTTTTCCCGAAAAGAGCTTGTGGCTAAGAGGGGTAGCTTCCTCTAACCTTTGTCCCTCTCTGTCTTTCCAATCGCTCCTGATTCTCTCCTTCGGTCTTGCATTCGATGCACAAGGTGGTCACCGGTCTGGCCATCAGCCTCTTTTCGGAAATGGACCTTCCACAGGACTCGCAAATCCCAAAGGTTCCGTTATCAATGCGGTCCAATGCCTCTTTGACTTTCGTGATCAACTTTCTCTCACGATCCTTAATCCTCAGAAGGAAGTTCCGGTCCGATTCCAAAGAGGCCCTGTCCGTTGGGTCGGGGAAGTCCCCGTTGCTGTCTTGGCGCATGTCGGAACATGTCTTTCCGGCTTCCACCAACAGGTCATGGAGCGTCCCCTCAAGCAGTCCTTTAAAATAGAGAAGCTTTTCCTGGTCCATTCTTAAACTCTCCTTTGGATGACTCAAACTCCCCGAGAGGAGAGAGATCTCAGCATTTAATCATTACATAATAATATATTTTTTCAAAAAAAATCAAATGACAAACGGGACCTTTCAGGTTCGCTCAGGAAACAAAGTGGCAGGCGACAAAGTGATCTTCTCCCTCGTCTAAGAGCACCGGCTCTTCGGTTTGACACTTCTCTCTTGAATGGGGGCATCTCGCCTGAAAGAGGCACTCCCGGGCCGAAGACAACGGAGGATGTTCCTCTTTCAGGAGAGGTGTCTCTCTTTTTTGGGAAAGGTCCAATTTTGGAATAGCCTTGAGTAAGACCTGCGTATAGGGGTGTAAGGGTCGTCTGAAAAGATCCCCGCTATCGGCCATCTCCACAATTTTTCCCATATACATGACGGCGATTCGGTCGCTAACATACTTGACAACCCGAAGGTCGTGGGAGATGAAGAGGAAAGTGAGACCCAGTTGATCTCTTAAGTCCATCAGGAGGTTAAGAATCTGAGCCTGGATGGAGACATCGAGAGCAGAGACGGGTTCGTCGGCCACGACCAGTTCGGGATGGAGGGAGATGGCCCTGGCGATTCCGATCCTTTGGCGCTGCCCACCGCTGAACTCATGAGCATAACGAAAGGCATCTTGAGGGTGAAGCCCAACTTGTTCAAGGATCTGTGAGACCTTCTGCATCTTTTCTTTTCCACGAGCGATGTGATGGACCTCCAAACCTTCTCCCACAATTTCTCCTACTTTCATCCTGGGGTTGAGGGATTCATAAGGGTCCTGAAAGATAAATTGCATGTGAGGTCTCAGTTTCCTCATCGCTTCCCGATCGAGGCGGAGGATGTGCTGGCCCTTGAATAAGATCTCGCCGGAGCTCGGTTCGATCAGTCTCAAAATCGATTTGCCAGCAGTCGTTTTTCCACAGCCGCTTTCTCCCACCAGCCCGAGTGTTTCTCCTTTTCGGATGGAAAAAGAGATGCCGTCCACCGCGCGGATTGGGACCCTGTCCGAAGAGAGGAAACCCTCCTTATAGTAATACTTCTTTAGATCCTGAACCTGAATGAGAAAATTGTTTTGCGACATATCCATCTTTCTAAATGGACTCAAAGATTCAAGTCTTTGCTTTGTTCCACTCGGCTCCTTGAATCCTGGGACCCTCGGCCCCTTTTTCAACAACATTCTTTCCATCGGATGCAACGGCTGAGCTGATCTCCGCTCACTTGATACATCGGTTCTCCTTTCTTACAATCTTCAATCATCATGTGGCACCTCGGATGGAACTTGCACCCCACAGGCAGGTGCATCGGATCGGGGACTTGGCCGGGAATGGCATAGAGCCTGCCCCTTTGCTCGGTTAATTGAGGGATCGACCTCATCAGCCCATAAGTATAAGGATTTCGCATCCGAGTAAAGATGGCTTCGATGGGACCATACTCAAAAATCCTTCCAGCATACATCACGGCCAGTCGATCAGCTATTTCCGAGATGACTCCCAGATCATGCGTGATGAGGATGACAGACATTCCCATCTCCCCTTGAATCTCTTTTAAAAGATGCAAAATCTGAGCTTGAATCGTCACATCCAAGGCCGTGGTGGGTTCATCCGCGACAAGAAGTTTTGGTTGACAGGAGAGCGCCATGGCGATCATCGCCCTCTGCCTCATGCCGCCACTTAATTGGTGGGGATAGGAATCCATTCTCTTTTCAGGAGACGGGATCTTCACCCGGTCGAGCATCTCGATCGCTCTTTTCTTTGCTTCCGTCTTATCCAGTCTCTGGTGGAGAATGATGGCTTCCATGATCTGGTCCCCGATTGTAAAGACCGGATTAAGGGAGGTCATCGGTTCCTGGAAAATCATGGCGATATCATTTCCCCTCACTTTCTCCATCTCCTTTTCTTCCAAACCCAAAAGACTCTTTCCATCGAATAGGATATCGCCGTTCACGACTCTGCCGGGCGGGATGGGAATGAGCCTTAGGAGCGAGAGACCGGTGACAGTCTTTCCGCATCCGGATTCACCTACAAGTCCAAGGACCTCTCCGGGATAAATTTCAAAGCTCACGTTTTCGACGGCCCTGACCACGCCTTCTTCCGTGAAGAAATGGACGGTGAGCTCGTGAACTTCTAAGAGAGGTTTCTTTTGCAAATCTTGCTTCATGAGGTTCATCGCAAAAGCGATGTCAAATGACAAATTACACACGAAGTGATGAACCGAAGGTGAATCAATGTCAAAGGAATGCCAAAATCCCAATGAGAAAATTCTTGATATTTGTCATTTGAGCTTTATTTGAACTTCGAGCTTTGACATTTAGCATTTGGTTCACGAAATTATCGTCGTCCTCGAAGCCTCGGGTCGAGGGCATCCCGCAACCCTTCGCCTAACAGATTAAAAGAAAGAACAGTAATCAGAATGGCCAGCCCGGGAAAGACGGTTAGCCACCAGGCATCGAAGATATAAGTCCTTCCCTCGGTGAGAATATTTCCCCAACTTGGGGCTGGAGGTTGAACACCGAATCCAAGAAAGCTCAAGCCGGCCTCTACCAGGATTGCAGTCGCTACGTCGAGGGTAGCGGTGACGAACACCGGAGCCAATGCATTCGGAAGAATGTGCCGGAAGATGATCCTGAGATCCTTTACTCCGAGGGCTTTTGCTGCCTGCGTAAAGTCCCTCTCCCGCAGGGAAAGAAATTCTGCTCTTACAAATCGTGAGGTACCCATCCAGGAGGTGATGCCGATGACGACCATGATCTTAAAAATACCTGGGCCCAATAAGGCGACGACCGTCAGAATAAGGAAGAACGTGGGGAAACAAAGCATCGTGTCAACAAAACGCATTAGGATATTATCGGTCCATCCTCCATAGTATCCCGCCACAGCCCCGACGAGAATCCCGATGAAGATGGAAATAGCGACAGCGACAAATCCCACGGACAGAGAGACTCTTGACCCGTAGAGCATCCGGCTGAAAACATCCCGGCCTAACTGGTCCGTGCCCAGGTAGTGGTGCAAGGAAGGACGATTCAGTTTCAGAGCGACGTTCGTTTGTCCTGGATCGTAAGGCGCGAAAAAAGCAGCCAGGCCTGCAATGAGAAAAAGGACCGCGATGACAATCAACCCGAATATTGCCAGACGGTTCCGTTTAAAATATCGCCAGAAAACTTTCAGCTGAAATTTCATCGCCTAAAGATAGCGTGATCGTGCTAGGGGAGAGTGTTAGTCAAGAATAGAAAATCGACAGAAACCGCAATCACCCATCACCATCACAAATCACCGTTACTATTCTTTATCCATATCGAATCCGAGGGTCTGCGACCCCGTAAAGTACGTCAGCAATGAAGTTCCCGATAAGAGTCAGCACGGCCGATATCGTAAGAACAGTCATGACGACCGGGTAATCTCTGGCGAGCACAGCCTGATAAGCCAACCGACCGATTCCAGGCCAGGCAAAAACGGTCTCTATGATGATGGAGCCACCGATCAACCCCGGTACAATAAATCCAAACAAGGTGATCACCGGGAGCAAGGCATTCCGAAGGGCATGTTTGTAATAAACCGTTTCCTCCGTAAGTCCCTTGGCCTTGGCTGTGCGAACGTAGTCTTGGCGGATGACTTCGAGCATACTCGAGCGGGTATATCGTGACAGGGCTGCGATCCCCCCAACGGCGAGAATGATGGAAGGAAGCATCAGATGCCAAAGATGATCCATCACAATATCCACTGTCGTAAAGCCTTCTTCCACGAATGTCCTCATCCCGAGGACAGGGTAGCCGAAAAGCTTGACTGTAGCGAGGATGAGAAGGTAGGCCAACCAGAAACTCGGGATAGAGATCCCGACATAGGCACCAAACGTCCCTAGGTGATCGAGAAATGTATACCGTTTCCTGGCGGAAAAGATCCCCAGAGGAATGGCTAAAGAGAAGATGATCAAGATGGAAACGACATTGAGAAGAAGCGTATTCCAGATTCTCTCAGCGATCTTTCGCATGACGGGCCTTCCGTCCTTGAAGGAATAGAGCTTGCCCGTGAAGAGGCGCTCAAGCCATAGGAAATATTGTTGATAGATGGGCTTGTCGAGATCATAATTCTTCTCCATCTGTGCGATAATCTTGGGTGAGACCTTCGGATCCATGGTCAGTGCGATTGGGCTTCCAGGAGCCTGGGTGATGATCACCCATGAAATGATACTGATTCCTACAAGGGTAATAAACATATAAATGAGGCGTCGGGCGATGTATGTACTCATAATTTATTTCTGAAACTGAACCTCCTGTCTCATCTTAGGAACATACCATTTCGTAATATCGTACAATAACCCGGCCTTCTCCATCCGAATCGGCTCAAGATGCTCCTTGCCCGCTTTGTCCTTCTGCAGGAGAGAAAACCTTTTCTCAAGAGCGGAGATTGCCAAGGGGACGAAAAGGAAAGTGTAGGGTTGATCATCGGCAATCAACGCATGGATCCGCCAATAAATCTCTTTTCTCTTCTGGATGTCATATTCCCTTCTTCCTTCAACGAGCAACTTGTCGACCTCCAAGTTTCGGTAGGAGGTAAAGTTGAACCCCTTCTCAATTTGACTGGAGTGCCAGATTTCGTAAGCATCCGGGTCCACGGAAAGACCCCAGCCCAGGATGCAGGCATCGAAATGTCTCGCATCGATGAAGTCTTTGATAAAGACGCTCCACTCATAAAGCTCGAGTGTGACGTCGATTCCGATCTCATGAAGCTGCCTCTGAACCAAGACACCCACATCCCGGCGCGTGTCATTTCCGCTGTTGGTGATCAGCGTGAAACGGAAGGGTTTACCCTCTTTCTCCAGAATTCCATTCTTATTCGGTTTCCAGCCCGCCTCTGCAAGGAGCTCACGCGCTTTTTGTGGATCGTAAGGGATGGGCTTCACACTCGGGTTCCAGTACCACATCTGGTTGGGAAATGGCCCTGTCGCCACTACGCCCAACCCGTAGAGAACGTACTGGACGATTTGTTCCCGGTTGATGGCATGGGTGAGGGCGCGCCTGACGCGGCTCTCTTGAAAAAGGGGGTTCCTGAGATTATATCCGATGTAGGTATACCCGAGGCTTGGCTGAGAATAAACTTTGACGGAGGGAATCTCTTCCATCCGGCGGTATTCGAAAGGAGAGATGCCGGAGTAATCCACCCCACGGGTAAGGATCTCCATTTCGTTAAGGGCAGTTTCAGGAATAATCCTGTAGATGATCCCGTCAAGGTCCGGTCTGCCTTCGAAGTATTGCGAATTGGCCTCAAGCACGATCTTCTCATCACTCACCCACTCGATGAACCGGAAAGGACCTGTGCCGATAGGATGCCGGTTAAAAGAGGTCGTGTTGATATCGACATTTTTCAAAAGGTGTTTCGGGATGATTCCGATCCCCCAGGAATCAAGGCCGGGGGAGAAGGGTTCCTTGTAGGTCACCCGGAATGTGTATGGGTCTAAGACTTCCGCACTCTTCACCAATTCATAACTGCTGCGGCGGACCGTATTGGTCTTCTCGTCCATGATCTTGTCGTAAGTGAATTTTACATCCTCTGCGGTAAATTCCTTTCCATCATGCCAGAGAACACCTTTTCGCAAATGGAAGGTGATGACCGGTTCAGGGCCTGGTTCGACTTTCCACGACTCCGCAAGATCTCCGACAAAGCCGTCGAGGTTCCTGTTATATTTGATTAAGCCGTTGAAAACAAAGCTATTGATGTCGCTCGATGCGGAGTCTTGAGCGAGGATGGGATTGAGATAAGAGGCATCCCCGATCGAGCTGATGATCAGCTCATTTAATCTCGCGTGCGGCTGATAGCCTTCATAGACAAGAGTGGCCAGCAAAAGGGAAAGGAAAAGGACAGGAAAGATAAGAAGGAGGGTCCTGGTCTTCAGAGAGAATTCCTTTCAGATAATGAATCGACCTAAAAATCATTATAGAGGAAAATTGATTCCTGTACAACCTAATCATTTTTTCTAATTTGCATTCCGCCATGCTCCACGTGGGGATGTATGGCAGCCCTGAACCTCGCATGGTTCGGGGCGAAACTCCGCTTTTGCTGTGTTTTTACCGGCTGGTGACCAGAACCTTGAACCCCATTCGCGAAAGTTTTTCCGCCGTGATCAAAGCGGATTCTCTTGTGTCGAATTGTCCAACTCTGACCCGGTGATATTTCTGGGAGGGTGTTTCCAGCGTCGTGATTTGGACGTTATCGAAATCTTTCCGGAGCTGGTCAGCTAAATTCCGCGCATTGGTTTCGTCGACGAAAGACCCCACCTGGAGCGTATAACGCTGAACCAGCTCGGGGGCAGAACCGATGACCTCCACTTTGACCATGGCTGTTCCCTGTTCATGCATGTCGAGCATCCGGGCAGCAGCGTACGAGAGGTCGATAATCCTGCCCTTCACAAAAGGCCCACGGTCATTGACCTTCAACTCAACGGATTTTCCATTTTCGAGATTGGTGACCATAACGATTGTGCCTAAGGGAAGAGTATTGTGGGCGCAGGTCAATTGGTACATATCATAAACTTCGCCACTCGATGTCTGTTTTCCGTGAAAGTCTGCTCCATACCAGGAAGCAACCCCCTGTTGAACCCCGCGGGACTCTCTCTTTTCAATCGTTCCACCTTTTTCAGGAGGAGGCGTTCTTCTCTCATAAACAACGCGATGCCTGGGAAGGCAGGCCGTGAGGAGAAAAAAGAGGACTATTAGCAATGCGGGTAAGGAAACCTTTAGCCTCCCATGATTCATAAAAAAGATCTCCCTATTTGACCGGCGAGTACCCCGCCCCGCCGTTCAACCCTCAGATTTGCCAAAACTCCCATGTTATATGAAATTCGCATTTCGTGCTATTATAGGGAAAACACGGAATAGAATCAACAATTATGTACAATTTGATAGACAGAAAGGTTCAAAAGTGATAAGAACGTGAATTCAGAAGAGCCGGTTGAACACAAATAGGAACTTCGTCTACTAATTGTTATCCATTAGTTGAAGGATCTCCAAAAGATGAGTATCCGTGAAATTCTTAGAACCGAAAATGTATTAGTTCGGGTGATGGAACTGGAGAAAGATGGTTCTACTGATTGGCATTTTCATTCTGAGGTGACTGATTTCTTTGTTTGTTTGAACGGATTGATCCAAGTCGAAACCAAGAACCCTGATAAGACAGTATTGTTGATTCCTGGACAGTTAGCAGAAGTCGTTCCCATGAAAGTACATCGAGTGATAAATGTTAATGAGGATAAGGCGGAGTATTTATTGATTCAAGGCATAGGAGCATATGACTTTTGCCGAGAAGGATTGCATGGAGACAGATAACAAGCGGGTACAGCAGTTTGCTGCCTCACTGCTGACCCTTTAGCCGTTAAGCTTTGGAAAAGGATAGGTATGGAAAAGAAACGTACGGTTGAGGTTGCTAAGCACGTCGTTGAGGATGGCCCAGTGATGACCTCAGCCGGCATTTCTGCTGGTGGTTAAGGCTATCATTATCTTGAAAATTCCTCGACAACATATGCACAAATCATGCATATCGATACATATAGAAACAGGAGGGCTATATGAGAACGACCTTAAACATCGAAGACAACCTAATTAAAAAGGTTTCAAAGCTGACAGGCATCAAAGAAAAAACAACACTCGTCAAACTTGGGTTAGAGGCACTCATTGCAATGGAAAGTGGTAAGAGGCTTGCAAGACTGGGCGGAACCGAAAAGGATCTGAAAAATAAGCTTCAGCGACGGTTTCAGGCCACAATGACAGGGCCAGTGACTAAAGTGTGCGAAGGCGCGATGAGCAGCGAGATGTTCGGTAAGACCCTCCAACACTTATAAGACCCCCTTGTCAATCAGGAAAAGTAACCCAAACAAGTAGTCCGGAAGCTTGCACGCTGGTTTTCCCATGAAGAAGGTCAAGAACTGAGAAAGGCCGTTGAAACGTTTAATAAGGTGGAGGGGCGGGGGCGTAAGGAAGATAGATCATGAAGGTGGTTCCGAGGCCTTCTTCGCTTTCCACCTGAATCTGGCCTCCATGCTGGTCTACGATTTCTTTAACGATGGTCAGCCCGAGGCCTGTGCCAATCACATTTTTGACATTTGAGCCCCGAAAGAACTCCGTAAACAAACGGTGTAATTCGTCCTTGGGTATTCCAATACCGCTATCGCTGAGGACGATGCGGACGGTTTCGTTGTTGCCCGGCCAAAAGGTCATCCCGATGCGTCCCCCCTCGGGCGTGTATTTGATGGCGTTCGAAACAAGATTTTCCAGCATCTGTTCGACCATCTCCTCGTCGCCCTTAATTTTGGGCAAATCCTCAGGAACGGTTACGGTGAAGGAGAGCTTTTTCTCGGCTGTCTTTTCCTGGAAGGTTTGGCGGATCCTGTCTGTAACCGCTCTGAGGTCCACCGACCCGAATTCCCGGCGCCGTTGTCTGCTCTGACTCTTTGCCAGGGTCATGAGCTCGTTGATTAGGACAAGCATATTTTGGACCCGTTGATCAATCCGACCCAGATGTCTCTGTAGGTCATCAGTCATGTTACCCAGGTAGCCGTCTCGAACCACTTCCAGCATGCTGGCTAGGGCTGCCAGTGGCGCCCGAAGGTTATGGGCAGCCCGATTCATAAAACGGGATCGTTCCAGGATCAAGTTTTCGATGGCCTCGTAAGCCAAAGCGTTCTCGATGGCGATGGCTACCAGTCCCGCTGCCTGACGGAAGAAAGTCAATTCATCCAGGCCAAACTGCTCCGGCCGGGTGGAATAGGCTCCCAAGATACCGATCACCCGGTCCTCGACGATCAAGGGAACAAATTGGACCGATTGCAATTGGGCTGTTTCCAGATCTTCTCCAAACTGAAAAGACTCCGGTTCGGTCACATGGCCGCTCACGAAGGGTTCGCCTTCGATGACCCTACGGTTGAGGGGGCTTTTGGCCACCTCGACCTCCTTATGTTTGAGAATCCCCTCCGGCAATCCGTGGGCCGCGGCAAACCGCAGGAACCTTCCGTCCTCGCTAAGGAGTTTGACCGAAATCGCCTGCACCTCCATCACGCGGGCTAATTCAGAGCATACGATATTGAGAACCTGTTCGAGATGCTGCTTGGACCCAATGGCCTGGGTCATGGTATAGAGGGTATTGAGTTTATCATTGAGCGTTGTGACCGCTTCGGTCAGTTCGGCGAGGTCGAGAATTCGTTTCCCGAGCATTCGCATCACAGCCGTTATGGAAATGGCGGTAATGAAGACGAAGCCGGAAAAAAACCCAAAAATCACGATCAGGTGGAAGGGCTGATATCTCAGGTCAATGGCCCTTCCTTGAAAAAGCAAATCGTGATGGGCAACCCAGCCCAGGTGTTCAACGCCTGCGATCAGGCCCATGCCCGCGACGGCGATGGCTGCAAAACTGTAAGTGGAACGACGGGGGAGAAAGATGGCAGAGAAGGTGATGTGGAAGACGAAAAAAAAGATGAAGGGGCTGGCCAGGCCGCCTGTGAAATGGATGAGGAGGAACATGGTGCCATAGTCAAAACCCACCTGCCAGTAAGTGAAACGTTCGATAGATTGTTTCGAAAGGGGTTCCCTCTTAAGCCGCCGGCCCCAAAAAAAGAAAACGACGTTGTAGGCCAAAATGAATCCGGCTAGTAACAGCAGGGCATTTGCATGGAACTCGACCCGGATCCAACGGGCAACAGCGATTCCCATTCCCATGCCGACGGGGACGCACCAGCGTAATTTGATGAACCAAAGCGTTCTCTCCTTCAGTTCACCCAGAATGATCTTTCTTCGCTTGTCGAGTTCATCAGGCAAGTTGAGCAGGCCTGTTCCCCTTGCCGGTTGGGCCATGTCTCTCCTCCGATGCCGGGGTGCCGTCTAACCTCCGTCCAGGATGCCCTCGATCTTAGCAATGAGCTTCTTTGTGTCCACCGGTTTTTCGAACATCCACCTGGCGGGCCATTCTTCTTCAGTAATGCGCTGGAATTTGTCGGGTCCCTCTCGCCGGACTTTTTGAAGGAAACTGGTTAAGAGAATGATGGGAAGGTCTTTGAACCCGGGCTTCTTCTTCAGTTCGTAAGCCAAATCGAACCCCTCGGTGTCAGTGGCCATCATGACATCCAAAATCATAAGGTCGGGCTTCTTGCCTTTCAATGCTTCAAAAGCCTCCGTCCCGTTTGCCGCGGTCCGGACCGTATAGCCGTGGTTCTCCAGGATAATCCGGAGAGAATCGCGAAAGTCGGGGTCGTCATCCACGAGAAGAATTTCGCCTTTGGTCGCCATGGTACCTCCTTTTACGGCCGACGGAGCTGAAGCATCAAACGTCCCGGTTATATCGCAACGCAGGCAGCGGCGGGCTTCGGCCAAGGCCATCTCCGGGGGATAGCCCAGTTCCACCTCGCGAAAGTCGGTCCGTCGCACTTTGGGCGGGGCCTCCGGCATCGAGATCTGAGGCCGCTCCTCTGGTTTCTTTTCCACTTCTAAAGGTATTGTGATGGGTTCTTCAGGCGGCGCGACCCATGGCTTTTCCCCCTTGGTCAAACGAATGGCATGATCGATTGCTTGGGCTGCGGTCCGGCCGGCTTCGATGGCATCCACGACCATGGCGGGGCCTGTCGCTAAATCTCCGCCAGCCCACACCTTGGCGTTCGTGGTACCGAGATGGCGATCCACATTGACCCTGGTTTGGTTTCTCTCTATGCCGCTCTCCCTGGGCAGAAAATCGAGATCAGCCACCCGACCTACAGCGAATATAACGATCTCTGCCTTCTCAATAAACTCCGAGCCCAAGATCGGCTTGGCTTGCCTCCGGCTGCTTTGGTCAAACCGATCGGATCGCGTCTGGGTCAGTTCGATCCCTCTCACCTTCCCATATTGTGTTATCACCCTCACCGGGGCCACCCGATCCATAATCCGTACGCCTTCCTCCTCTGCTGCCTTAATCTGCCGCGGCTGTACGGGCATGTCGTTGCGTTCGCGACGATAATAAAGGGTGACCTTTTTCGCCCCCAAACGGACGGCTGTGCGAGCAGCGTCCAAAGCTGAAATTCCGCCACCGATCACAGCGACATTCTTGGTCATCTTGATTCCTTTGTCCAGGTTGTATGCTCGGAGGAACTCAACAGCGCCGAATACGCCTTCCGCGTCTTCCCCGGGGACGTTTAATGATAAACTTTTTTGTGCGCCCGTTGCCAAGTAGATGATATCAAACTTTCTATCCAACTCTTTAAAGGTGACGTCGTGTCCCACACGGTGATTGGTGAGGAGTTGCACGCCCGATTGAAGGATATCCTCGATCTCTTGATCCAGCTCACGCCGGGGGAGTCTGAAAGCAGGAATAGCCCAGCGAAGCATGCCTCCTGGTTGGGGCAGTGCCTCGAAAACCGTGACCCCGTATCCCCGTCTCCTGAGCTCTGAGGCGGCGGTTAACCCTGAAGGCCCAGCGCCGACGATCGCCACCTTCTCCTTCCGCAGAATCGACAGGGGCTCACGCTTAGGTCGCTTCGCAAAGTCGGTGATGAATCGCTTCAGATGCACGATCGCCACCGGCCCATCGACGTGCTCCCGTTGGCATCTCCTTTGACAGTCCTCCCCACAGACGCGACCGCACACACTCGGAAATGGATTTGTCCGTTTGAGAACCCTGTAGGCGTCATCGATGCGGCCGGCACGGACCAGGGCAATGTAGGCGGGAACGTCCATGCCTACGGGACAGGCGTGCTGACAGGGGCTCTTAAACAGCTCCGAACAAACCGCGGCGGGGCAGCGCTTGTCGAGGATGTGAGCCTCGTACTCATGCCGGAAGTACCGGGTGGTGCTCAGGACTCGATTCGGCAAGGTTTGGTCCAGACGGCAAAGAGCGGTGTCTTTGATACTTTGTGATAAGTCTTCAAGGAGTTCCATGTCTCCCTGACGGCCTTCGCCTCGGCAGATCCTCTGGAGAATCTCTAACATTCGTTTGGCTTCCACCCGACACGAGGGACACTGACTGCGGATTTCATCCTGACAAAATTCCATAAAGTGGCGGGCCATGTCCACCATGCAGGTGGACTCATCCATCACGATCATGCTGCCAGAGCCCATCACCGCGCCGACCTTGCGGAGGGCGTCATAGTCGATGCGGGTATTTAAGTGCTCCGGGGATAGACAACCGCCGGACAGCCCTCCTACCTGGACGGCTTTAAACTTTTTTCCTCCGGGAATTCCGCCACCCATATCGAAGATGATTTCTCCTACGCTTGTGCCCATGGGCACCTCAATGAAGCCGGTGTTATTGACCTTGCCAGTCAGGGATAGGAGCTTGGTCCCTTTGGAAGATTCTGTTCCCAAATCGGCATACGCATCGCCGCCGTGGAGGATAATCCGAGGCAGGTTCACATAGGTTTCCACACTGTTGAGGAACGTTGGCTTCTTCGACGATCCCGATGGACCGGGAAAAGACCCGCGGGCGGCAGGAGGGCCTGTTTTGTCTGCCTCCACCCGAGCGGTCTCCTCCCCGTACACGAGCGAACCCGTCTCCTGGTGCACCTCAATGTCGAAAGCGAACCCCGACTTGAGAATATTCTTGCCAAGGAGTCCATGAGCCCTGGCTTGGCGTACGGCGACCTCAAGCCTTTTCGTCGCCAAAGCGTATTCGGCACGGCAATAGATCTGGCCCTGGTGTGCCCCGATCGCTCTTGCCGAAATGATCATGCCTTCGAGCACAGCGTGAGGGTCTGCCTCCATCACGCTCCGACCCACGAAAGCCTCTGGATCACCTTCCTCGGCAGTGCAGAGGACATGCCTCACATCCTCTTTGGAGTTGGCGTACAATTCCAGCATAATCCCTGTGGGAAATCCCCCGTCTCCCCGTCCCCGAAGGCCTGAGATCGTAATCTCAGAAATAATTTCAGAGGGGGTCATCTCGAGCAGGGCCTTGGCCGCTGCGAGATAGCCGTCACGCCAGATATAGTCATCGATTCTTTCAGGATCGATCAAACCCTTATTGCGAAGAACCCAAGATTGCTGAAGGGCGAAAAACTTAAGCTGCGAGACGTGGGGAATGATTCCCTCCAAATCCGATTTAGGCGGCATTGGTTCTTCATTCACTGCTTTGCCCCGTGCGAGTGCAAAGTCAACCAGAACCTTCCCGCCCAGAATGTGTTGCCTAAAGATCTGCTCCGCTTTCCGGTCATTGACCCGCTGATAAATCACTGGCTCCTGGCCTAATACTTCGACAGTGACCAACGGCTCCCGGCTGCATAGCCCAATACATCCTGAGCTGCTTACAGCGATATCCGACCGGTGACATTTCGATATCTCTTGGAGGAGCCGATTCATCACTTTCTGGGCACCCGAAGCAAGCCCACAGGTGCCCATGTGAACGGTTATCCTTGCCTTGTAGCCGTTCTTTCGGAGCGCTCTTTCTTTCGTGACTCGATTCTTGACGGCCCTCAAGTCCTCTATCGTCATCTTCCTGGGGGGCATGTTATTCTCCCGAATTCGTCCAGACAAAGTCAGCGCCTATCTCCTTCCTCCCATTTTGCCTCGTACGAAAGTTCACAAGCATCACAAAATTTCTTTGGAAGGAAATTTCGAGAGGATTTTAAAAAACACTTCCTTTTCCAAGGGCTTACGTTAACGGGAACATCTCCAAATTAACATTTTCAAAAAAATATCTCAAGAGAAATTCGCAATACTGGAGAGGATGGATCGGTTTAAACGATTAAGATCATTTGGTTTTCGAAGTCTCGATATTTTCCAAGAAATCTGATATCATTTCTCTTCAGGAAAGTGTTTATTGACATTAAGCAAATGGATGAACTGAGGAAGAAATACCCCGAAAAATTTGGGTCAGAGGACAGTATCTTCAGCCACATCCATCAGGGGAACAGGATATTTATCGGGACCGGGTGCGGCGAGCCCCAATATCTTGTCCTGGCCCTTATCCGTTATGTCGATTCTCATCCCACTGCCTTTTATGATGCCGAGGTGTTCCACGTATGGACCCTCGGCCTTGCTCCTTACACAGAGGAAAGATTTAAGTCGAATTTCCGGCATAACGCTTTCTTCATTTCGAACAACACGAGGGTTGCAGTCAACAAAGGAGTGGCTGATTATACCCCGATCTTTTTGTCGAAGGTCCCGGACTTAATTCGTCGCGGTCTTGTCCCCATCGATGTCGCTCTTGTTCAAACCTCCCCACCCGATGATCATGGCTACATGAGTCTGGGGGTGAGCGTTGATATTGTTAAGGCGGCCACAGAGAAAGCTTCGTTGGTGATCGCTCAGGTGAATTCAAATATGCCACGGGTTCACGGAGACGGATTCATTCATATCGAAGATGTGAATTTTATCGTCCCCCGTGATGAACCGGTATTGGAATACGTTTCTGGGGCGGATAGCGATATTTCCCAAGCGATCGGAAAGTATGTTTCCCGTCTCATCCGGGACGGGGAAACAATTCAGGTGGGATACGGAAGCATCCCCAACGCCATTCTTTCAAATCTCTACGATAAGAAACATTTAGGCGTCCACACGGAACTTCTGACCGACGGCATCGTCACGTTGATGAAAAAGCGCGTGATCGACAATACGAGGAAGAGTATCCATCCTGGAAAGACCGTTGCCGCATTCTGCATGGGCAGGAAAGAGACCTATGATTATATCCATGATAACCCCGCGATTGAATTTAGGACGATCGACTATACGAACAATCCTCTGGTCATCGCCCAGCATCATCGTATGACGGCGATCAACACAGCTCTGGAGATTGACCTGACGGGTCAGGCCACTGCCGAATCCATTGGGAAGTTATTCTACAGTGGCGTTGGAGGTCAAGCTGACTTTATGAGAGGCGCGGTTTTGTCGCCCAACGGCAAAACCATTTTGGCCATGCAATCCACGGCGGAGAGGGGGACTATTTCGAGGATCGTCCCCTTCCTGAAAGAAGGGGCGGGGGTGACACTTCATCGAGGCGATGTTCAGTATGTGGTGACGGAATATGGGATTGCCTACTTACAGGGGAAGAATGTCCGAGAGCGTGCCATGGAATTGATCTCCATCTCTCATCCGAACTTCAGACCCTGGCTGATTGAAGAAGCGAAAATACTCAATCTTATCTATGGGGATCAGGTATTTATCCCGGGGGAGAAAGGGGAGTACCCCGAGGCGTTAGAAACCTATCGAACGACAAAGACGGGTGTAGAGATCTTTCTCCGGCCGGTGAGGATAAGCGACGAGCCTTTACTCAAAGACTTTTTCTATTCTCTCTCGGAGAATAGCCTCTACCGCCGGTTCATCTCGGTGAGGAAGGATATGCCCCACGAGCGCCTTCAGGAATTTGTGGCCATTGATTTTTCACGAGAGATGGTCATTCTTGCTGTGATTCAAAAAGGAGAGAAGGAAGTGATCGTAGGTGTCGGGCAGTATGGAATTGGCCAGGATATCCACACGGCAGAGGTTGGATTTGCGGTCAGGGACGAGCATCAGAACAAAGGAATCGGAGCAGAGTTGCTCTCCTATCTTACCTTTCTGGCGAAGAAACAGGGACTTCTGGGTTTCTATGCAGAAGTGTTGGCCGAAAACAGGCCCATGCTCCATCTCTTTGAAAAGATGGGATTCGATATCAAGAAGAGGCGTGAGGAAGGAGTCTACGAGCTGGAAATGATGTTCCGATGAAGCCGCCTGGCGACGCATACCCCCTTCTCTCTTCCGTCTTGCTTGGATCCGGTTTTTATCGTTATGAGATTGTCTCACGGGGAGGGATAAAGCGTCAGGGGGCGGTAGCGATCGGCAGGCACTCTGGCTATCTGGATACTGGTAATTGGTGGATAGGGATTGTCTATGACGTCTCTTTCTCCTAAAGAGATCCGGACGAAGGTGGAGACACTGGAAAGAGAAATGCGTCTCCAAAAATCTATCCTCGAAGCCATTCCCGAACCATTTCTCATCCTTGACGGAGACGGAGACTTTCTAAAGGTCAACCCAAAAGGGATGGAAGTACTGGGATATCCTCCGAAAGAACTTCGGCAGAGGGTTTTTATGGATCTTGTTCCCCTCGAAGACCTCTTCGCGATCCGAGAGGGGTTTGAACAGATGAGACGAGGGCAAGGGGTTCGATTCAGGGCACGTGTGATCAGTCGGTTGGGCGAACGGATTCCCGTTGAGGTAATTGGGGTGCACAGAGACGACGCTTTTTTCGTGATGCTCAGGGACTTGAGAGAGAGGATTGAGATCGAAGAGGAGTTCGAAAGAAGAAAAAGAGAGTTCACGGAAAAAATTCGAGAAAGAGATCTGTACGCCCGAGAACTTCAGGTAATCAGGGACCTCTATAAAGAGAAGTTGAAGGAGATCGAAGGGATGAAAGAGGAGGCGTTGCGTCTTTCTTACACCGACGACCTAACCGGTATTTACAACCACCGCTTTTTCGTCGAACAACTGACCTTGGAAGTAGAGCGTCAAAAACGCTATTCGACACCTCTCTCCCTCCTCATGATCGACATCGACTATTTCAAAAATTACAACGACACGAACGGCCATTTGGCCGGGGATCAGGTGCTGAAGGCCGTTTCGATTCTTATCCAGCGCGGCGTCCGACAGAGCGATATCATCGCTCGCTATGGGGGAGAGGAATTCTCCGCGATCTTAATCAATGCAGGAAAAGAAAAGGCTTTAGAGATTGCAGAGAGGGTGAGAAGAAATGTGGCCGATACGCGCTTTCCCAATGAAAGTGCTCAACCCAATAAGCATCTAACGGTAAGCGTGGGCGTGGCCACGTTTTCCTCCTCTGTCTCCAGCCTCACAGATTTGATTCGTGAGGCAGATCACGCTCTTTATCGGGCGAAGAAACGCGGCCGGAATCGCATTGAGGGGTGAGATGAAGACTGTGGTTGTCGCTGCCGCCTTGATCATCGAAGAAGGGAAAATTCTTGTCACTCAGAGAAAGAAGGATTCGCCTCATGGATTTCTTTGGGAATTTCCGGGAGGGAAGGTGAAGGAAGGGGAGGAGCCGAGGAGGGCTTTGCGTCGAGAGTTGATGGAGGAATTGGATGTGGAGGCGGAGGTGGGGATGATTTTTGATGCGATCTTCTATTCCTATCCGGAATATCCGGTCCTTCTCTTAATCTATCGTTGTCGGATTGGGAAAGGCGTCCTCAAACCCATCGGCTGTCACGACCTCCGGTGGGTGACCCTGAGGGAGCTGGAAAAATTGGCGATGCCACCTGCCGATGACCCCATTCGAAAACATTTAGGCTCCCTTGAAAATCATCAGTCAAAAGGTCAGGGTTGAGATGTCCCTCTCTTTACGAAGATGAACATCAAACGATAAACATTGGAGTAGAATGGATTCGGGATGAACGATGGAACAGGATCGGGTTCAAAGGTATGTTAAAAGTTTAGAAAGAACCATCGAAAACAACCACCATTACCTGAAGGAATCGATCGAGGACTTTCAGGAGATGTGTCGGATGGTCAGTCCCGAGAAACATGTTCCCACAGGAATTAGCATCGATATCCGGGAAATGTACAAGGAGATTCGAAATCGGCTGACAGAGATTAAGGCCATCGAACAACTCCTTCAAGGGAAATATCGACAGTACTATCGCCGGGACGCCCTGCGCGACAAAGAGATTATGGAATTCGGATTCATTACGAAAAATTGCTATTCTAAATTTGAGCATACGATGGTCCAGATAGAGACCATCAAGAGGCTGAAAGAGCATGCCCCTAAGGCGGATCATCCGGCCGAGCCCCTCCAATGGTTTCGCTCCCCAGAGAACCAGGTCACCCTTATAAAAAATCTGAGGATGTTGATGGAATTGGATTACGGATCCACCCCAGAAGGAATCAGGGAGGAGAGGCGTGATCTGGCTGGGGGTCGAACCCTTACTCTCTTTCTGTTCAGCGGGGATTCTCTCTCCCTCGACCATCTTCAATCCCAAATCCAGTTGCGAGAACACGATATCATAGAGCGATACGGCCCGGAGGAGGTCCGCGGAGTTTTGGCCCATTTGAGAAAGGTCGATCCTCATGAAGTGGAAAAGAAGTTTCAACAATTTATGGAGAGCAGAGGGTTGGCCAAGCTCAAGTGCCTCTTCCTGCCGGTCCATTCTCCAAAAGATTTGGGAGGGGATTTATTAAAATTAATCAAGACAGCTTTGCAAGAAATGACCGATGGGGAATTGAGAACCCTTTCGATTTGACACCTTCTCAAAAATTACATATTTTTGCATTTTCTGCTTGACAATCTTTGTTTGGATATACTAAGAGTAAATCAAAGATTTTGATCATGAAAAGAAAAGAGAAAGAAATTAACTCCGAAGAAATGGAACCTCCTGGCAACTGGGTTGAATCCCATGACCCGGCCACTGCTGGTGGAGTACAAAAGAATCAAAGCTCGGAAATGATGGTCAACAAAACACCGATTTAACCCCGTGGCACATTTCCGGGACCAGCCCTGGCAGGAAACGGAGCTGTGCCGTGCATTTCACCTCCAGTAGAAATATTTTCTCTCTTATCCTATTTCATGGGCCACTCTATAACAAGATTTTTGACCAAGAGATTGGTTTTGCATCGCTCGGCCATGAGGACTGCTTATGTACTGGATCAGTAAGAGTATCCATCTTCTGACCCGTCTACGCCGGCAATTGATCATTTTCTTGTCGGTGCTGGGACCGGGAATCATCGTCATGGTAGCGGATAACGACGCAGGGGGTATATCCACCTATGCTGTTACAGGTTCCAAGTTTGGTTTTTCACTCCTCTGGATGTTCATTCCTCTCTTCCCCATGGCTTATTACGTCCAGGAGATGACAGTTCGCTTAGGGGCCGTGACGAAACGGGGACATGCCGAAGCTATCTTTGATGGTTTCGGGCCTTTCTGGGGATGGTTTTCTCTTATCGACTTGGGCATCGTCAACTGGCTGACCCTGATTACCGAGTATATCGGAATGACTGCTGCGATGAGCCTCCTCGGCGTCCCCCCTTGGCTCACCTTTATCGTTGTGACTGTCATACTATTCGTCGTGGTTATCTCAGGGCAATATTGGACCTTTGAGAAAATTGCCCTCTTCTTCTGCATCTTTAATTTCGTCTATATCCCCGCTGCCCTCTGGGCCATGGAAACTCCAAGCGCGCCGAGTTGGAGCGAGGCGCTCCGAGGTTTCTATCATCCAGATTTACCATGGGGTCTCAGCGGAGACCTGATTTTCATACTGATGGCCAACGTCGGCACGACCATTGCACCTTGGATGATCTTCTTTCAACAAAGCGCTGTTGTGGACAAGGGCTTAGATTATCATGATATCAAATTTGGCCAAATGGACACCCTTGTTGGTTCTTTTCTAACATGTGTTGTGGCTGTTTTCATCATCATTGCCACAAGCGCGGTTTTTTATTATCACCGTCCACCGATCACGATTGAAGATGCCAAACAGACAGCCGAAGCCATCGTACCTCTTTTACCCTCCGGGCACGGTGAACTGGCACGCAAACTCTTTGCCATAGGGCTGTTTGACGCTGGGTTTCTGGGAGCCCTTTGCATCTCCCTCTCTTCGTCGTGGGCCGTGGGCGAGGTCTTTGGATGGGCTCACTCCTTGAATTTGAAGGTGAAGGAGGCGCCATGGTTCTACCTGATCTACCTGGTCATGCTGATTACCTCGGGCTTAGTGGTTTTGATCCCGGGTGCTCCCCTGGTCACCATTACGATGTTCGTACAGGTGGTAGCGGTCACCCTCTTACCCGCAGCACTTGTCTTCTTGCTCCTCCTTTTGAATGACGAATCATGTATGGGTGAGCATACCAACACCACGTGGGAAAATTATGCAAATTGGATCATCGTCGTCGTCGTGGCGTTGATGTCAACACTCTTGGGCATCAGTACCCTTTTTCCGGGTCTTTTCAAATGACCATTAAGAGGTGGAAACGATGAACCCTACCGCGAATGCTTCTAAAATATCCAGCCCGGCCAGTGGTCCTGGGAGCTACCAATTTCTTTATTTTTCAGAACTGATCAAACGCCCGATCTGTGCGGGGAAGATTCAGGATCGGATCGGAAGACTGACCGATCTGGTATTCTCTCTCACCGAACCTTTTCCCGAGGCTGTAGGAATCTATATTGAGCACGGATGGAATAAGCCTACCGAGTTCATACCCTGGGCAAAGGTTCTGAGGATTGAAGAGGATGCCATTTTCGTGCAACCCTCTGAAAACGGGAGCGTCTACCCTCCTTTCGTTGATCAACCGGGTTGGATACTCTTGGACAAACATTTGATGGGCCGTACGATCCTGGACATGGATGGTCGGCGTATTGAGGTGGTGAACGACGTGCATCTTTTGGAGTCTAAAGGGCGGATACTCATCGTCCATGTCGACATCTCCTTCAATGGTTTCTTGCGCAGATGGGGATTAGGAACAATCCGCTGGATTAAAGACCAGCTCATCTCGTGGAAATACGTCCAGCCCCTTTCCGTGGAAGACGCCGTCTCTACGGACAAGGTTTCGCTCTCTGCCACCCGTAAACAGGTCTTGCAACTACCTGGTGAGGACCTGGCCGATGCCCTCGAGGAATTGTCCGGGAAGGAACAACAAGCCCTGTTTTCGGCCCTCGACTCAGAAAAAGCCGCGGAAACCCTTGTGGAGGCAGAACCCAGAGCGCAACGACAGATCATTGCCAACTTGCGGAAAGAAAGAATCCATACCATTCTTTCCGAGATGACGACTCCCCAACTCGCAGATCTCTTTTCCGTTCTGCCCCATGAGCAGATGACGAATTTGATGGAATTGCTCAGCCCGGAACAGGCGGACCGCGTCGGGGCCATTCTCTCAGAACGCGAAGCCAAGGCCAAAGATATCATGTCATCAAAATTCATGACAACGCCTAAGGAAGCCACTGTTGGTCAGCTCCTCGAGAGAATCAGACTCTCGGACGTTGAGCGCGAGGCCATCTCCTACATCTATGTAGTCAATGTGGATAGCCAGACCCTTGTCGGTGTGGTCGATCTGAGGGATCTGCTGCTTACCGCGAACCACATGACGTTGGGAGAGATCATGGTTTCACCCGTTGTCGTGGCAGAGGAGAATGACATACGGGAGGATTTGGCTGAAATGTTCGCTAAGTATCATTATCGAATGATTCCTGTTGTCGATGAACGAGACCACATCCTGGGGGTCATCCATTTCAATGATATCATGAAGGATCTCGTCACCCGGGTAAGGGTCTAAGGAGAATGCAATGCCCCGCGTGAAAATGACTCGCATGACAAAAATCGCACTTTACTTCTTACGGTTCTACCTGGTATTTTTACTTATCTTAATCATTGTGAAGTTTCTGAAAGTCATCTAATGAGAAAAACACGATGAAAAAGGTTCGAATTTAAGGGAAGACCATGAAGACAGTGATGATCGGTCCGGGAGCCATGGGAAGTCTCTTCGGCGGGCTCCTCACCCGTGCGGGAGAGAACCTCTGGCTGGTCGGTTACAAGAAGGAGCAAGTCGAAACTATCTGCTCAGTCGGTCTCACTCTTGAAGGGAGAGAAGGGTCTCAAATCATCCCCATGAAGGCCACTCCCGACGTAACCTCTGTCGGAAAAGCTGACCTGGTCATCTTTTTCGTCAAGACATACGATACTGAAAAGGCGGTTTCAGATTCTCTGACCCTTGAGAAGGAAGATACGATATTTCTTACCTTACAGAATGGCCTTGGGAACGACGAAGTGATTTGTAAAAAGATCGATCGGAAGAAGGTCATGCTGGGAGTCACCGGCCAAGGGGCAACGCTCCTGCAACCGGGCCGCGTTCGCCATGCCGGATGGGGGAAAACGTTTATCGGGGAACTGGATCATCGAATCACCGATCGAGCCAAGCGGATTGCTCAAATGTTTCATAAGGCAGGAATCGAGACGGAGGCCTCCCCGAATATCCATGACCAGGTGTGGGGGAAGCTCTTGGTCAACACAGGGATCAATGCCTTGACCGCTTTGACCGGATTTAAGAATGGTCAACTCCTGGATTATCCTGAAACCGCCAGGTTGATGGAGAAACTGACGCTTGAAGCGACAGAGGTCGCCAGGAAAAAAGGGATCCATATCGAGGAAGATCCGATTGAGAAAGTTCGAAAGGCAGCAGCGGCAACGAGAGAAAACCGGTCTTCAATGGGTCAGGATTTTGATCACAGAAGGAAAACCGAGATCGATGCGATCAATGGGGCCGTAGTGAGAGAAGCTCAACCATTGGGCATCCCTGTTCCTTTTAATCAGGCAGTGACCGATTTGGTGAAGGCCATAGAAAAGAGCTTTTAAAAAACTGGTGGGCGTAAGGGTGATGTTTTTATGCCCATCACTATCACCCATCACTATCATCGAAGGCGGGAGGAAAACATGGACCGAAAAAAAATCACTCCGGTGGACATTCAGACGATGAAGAAGGAAGGAAAGAAGATCAGCATGCTAACGGCCTACGACTATCCCATGGCCCTGCTCGAAGATCGGGCTGGGATTGAGATCATTCTGGTGGGAGACTCCTTGGGGATGACCGTTCTGGGTTATGAAAATACCCTTCCGGTTACGATGGATGAAATGATCCACCACACCAAAGCCGTGACCCGTGGGGCAAAATATGCTCTGATCATCGGCGATATGCCCTTTATGTCCTATAACACTTCTGAGAGGGATGCGATTCTCAATGCTGGACGATTCATGAAGGAGGGAAGAGCCGATGCTGTGAAATTGGAAGGCGGCGCTGGTGTCAAGGATATTGTGAGAGCGATCGTCAAGGCTGGCATCCCGGTGATGGGACATATCGGGCTAACGCCTCAGACCATTTCAATGCTCGGAGGGTTTAAGGTCCAGGGCAAGGATGCTCAGGCTGCACAGAAGATCATTGATGACGCCGTGTCACTTGAAGAGGCTGGTGCTTTCTCTGTCCTCCTTGAAGCTATTCCCGCCCCCATTTCCAAAAGGATTACAGAACGCCTGAAAGTCCCGACCGTCGGAATTGGTGGAGGTGTCCATTGTGACGGGCAGGTATTGGTCGTCCATGATATGCTGGGGCTCTTTGATCGCTTCACGCCCAAATTTGCAAAAAAATATGTCAACCTGAGCGAACTGACGCTCAAAGCCTTTCAATCGTACAGAGAGGAGGTATTGCAAGGGACATTTCCGACGGACCAGCACAGTTTCCACATCGATGAGAAAGAGCTGAGTAAAGTGAAATGAAAGATCCGAGTTTTTTAAGCTTGAAATCGGACGAGGTTTGATATAATCTCTCTTTTCAGAAGGAGGTGGTCGTATGCCGATATCAGCCTATGTCTTTATCGAGTGCACAGCGGGGGCTGCCAGGGACGTGGCGAAGGGAGCCTCGAAAATACAGGGAGTGAAGCGGGCCAATGCCACAACAGGTCCCTATGACGTCATCGTTCTGGTGGAGGCCCCGGACATCAATATTCTAGGGGATTTCATCGTTACCAAGCTGCAGGGACTCTCGGGTGTCTTGAGAACCCAGACCAATGTGATTGTGGATTAATAGTTCACCCCCCCTTTCTCTCCCCCCATCAAGGGGGAGGGATTTTTGAGTGGATTTTCCCAAGGTTCCCACTCCCCCGGCGGGAGAGGGACAGGGTGAGGGGGGAAACGTGCTATTTGGTTTAGAATATGGATAGCGTAGAAAGGAGGCGAGATCATGGGAAGCGTCGTTAAGAAACGCCGGAAGAAGATGCGAAAACACAAGCACAAAAAACAATTAGACCGGGATCGTCATAAGAAAAAGAAATAATCATCTTTAATGCGAAGATATACCCTCCATATTGTTCTTTTCATCTTGACAGTGGCCTCCACGTGTTACGTCGGAGGCCCTGTTTATTCTTTTGCAGTGCTCCTCATCCTCTTTGGACACGAAATGGGTCATTATTTGATGTCTCGAAGATATGGGATAAGGGCGACGTTGCCCTTTTTTTTACCCTTCCCCCTTCCCCCTTTCGGGACTTTGGGTGCAGTGATTCGCATGGAAAGCACGGTCTCTTCTCGAAGGGCGCTTTTCGACACCGGTGTAGCAGGCCCTTTTACCAGTCTTATCCTCAGTCTCCCTGCAATCGTAATCGGTTTAGGACTTTCCAGGGTGGTTCCAGCCTCACACATTAAGGAAGGAGCGCTCCGCCTGGCAGACCCTCTTCTCTTTTCCGCTATCCAGCGTTTGGTTTTGGGCCAGATCCCGGAGAATTACGAGATTGTTTTGCACCCAATTGGATTTGCAGGATGGGTGGGCCTTTTTGTCACTTCACTCAATCTTCTTCCCATCGGACAGTTAGATGGAGGCCACATCGCTTATGGCCTGTTCGGGAAAAGGAGCCGACTTATTTTCCTAATCGCTATTACTGTGATGGCCTTTATCACCGTATTCTACAATCCAGGATGGTTCCTCCTTCTCATCCTCATCATCCTCTTCGGATTCCGGCATCCGCCGCCAATGGATGATCAAACACCCCTTGATTGGAAAAGGAAGTTACTCGGAGGCTTTGTCTTTCTCGCTTTTTTTGTCTCCTTCACTCCTGCTCCATTTCCGGAATATGTCGAGGATATTAAGCAGCTCTTCCACTCGTTCTAACTCGCATTCTTCTTATGCCATGCCCTTCGCGATTTATCCTGTGTGATGGCACCACTTCAGAATTTCTTTCAAGGAAAGCGTATTGAGGACATCTTTTTTTTCAAGCCATCCCCGCTTCGCCACAGCCACTCCAAGGCTCATCATCCACAGCTGGTCCAAATGGTGAGAATCGGTTCCGATCGTCAAATGGATTCCCATCTCTTTTGCTTTACGGCAATGGATATCGTCCAAATCGAGCCGTTCAAAGGTTGCATTTATCTCTATGGCTTTGCCATATCGCTTTGCAGCCTCCATCAACTCATCCATATCGACCTCGTAAGGGTCTCTCGCCCCCAGAAGCCTGCCGGAGGGATGGGCAAGGATACTCAGAAAAGGATTCGACAAAGCTCCGACGATCCTCTTCGTCATCTTTTCCTTATCCTGTTTGAATCCGCTGTGAACGGCCCCCACGACGATGTCAAGTTTTTCCAGAAGCTTGTCAGTCAGGTCTAATTTCCCGTCGGTAAGGATATCGACCTCGGCCCCTTTCAAAATCCGAAACCCTTTGAGTTTTTCATTAACACGATCGATCTCCTCGATCTGTTCCGTCCGCCTCGAATCATCCAGCCCGTGGGCAATCCTGAGGGACTTCGAGTGATCGCAGATCGCTACGTACTGATAGCCCCTCTTCTGGGCCGCTTTGGCGATCTCTTCAATCGAGGATGTACCATCGCTCCACTTTGAGTGGACATGAAGATCTCCCTTGATCTCGGATTCCTGAACCAGCTTAGGTAGCTGGCCTTTCTGCGCAGCTTCAATCTCTCCGCGATCTTCCCGCAGTTCCGGCTCCATCCAATCCATTCCTAAAGCACGATAAATATCCTCTTCGTCCTTTCCGCCAATCTTCTTCTTTCCTTTAAATACCCCGTATTCGTTAATCTTGATTCCTTTGGCCTTGGCGATTCCTCTCAGATGGATGTTGTGCCCCTTCGATCCCGTGAAATACTGAAGCGCCGCACCGTAGGAATCTTCTTCTACCACACGAAGATCAATCTGTGTCCCCCCTTCCACAATGACGGAAACCTTGGTCTCTCCGGAGGCTAAGACCTCTTTAACCTCCGGCAGATGCGTAAAGGTCTGAACGATCTTCTCCTTATCAGGGCCGGTGGCTAAAATGTCAATGTCTCCGATATTCTCTTTCATCCTTCGAAGGGAGCCTGCCCATTCAATCTTTTTCGATCCTGTCTTCTGCCTCAGGGCTTCCACAATCCGTTTGGCCACAGGAAAGGCCACACCTAAATTCATCCTGCCTTTGCTCTGTTTAAGGAGCAAGATTCCCCGTTTGATGTTCTCGATCTTCTTCTCGCCTATCCCGAAAAGGCCTATTAAGGACCCTTCTTCTACAGCCTTTTCCAATTGTGGGAGGCTGCTGATTTCCCTCTCCTTATGAAGCATCGAAAGCGTCTTCGGTCCCATCCCTGGGATATCCATGATGGCGATCAATTCGTCCGATACTCCTTTTCTGGCCTCCTCAAATTTGGAGATCTTTCCTGTCTTAAGATACTCCACAATCTTCTGAGCCATTCCTTCGCCAATCCCGGGGACGTTCTTGAGTTCTCCGCGCTCAGCGATCTCTTCGATGTCTTGCGTGAGATCTCCGATGATCCTTGAAGCCCTTCGGTAGGCACTGATCTTGAAAGGGTTCTCTCCTTTAAACTCCAGAATGTCCGCCATCTTTTCGAAGAGATCGGAGATCTCTTTATTCTTCATTTCTTTCCTCCCTAATACCGTAAGGCACGGCGCAGAGCATACCGAGTAAAAGCACCGAGTCTCAAATAAATTTTACACGATCAATTGATCACCCATGAACCATGAAAATCATAAATCCCCCCTCGTCCTCCTTTAGTAAAGGGAGGTTGGGGGGATTTGAAACAAAATCTGTTTGGTCATTTGAATTTGGAATTTGAGATTCGATGCGTATCGGGTTTCATCATATTTGTACTTTGCACCGCAGATAATGTCTGAGGCAGTACTGGAAGTTTTCCGCAACATCCTTCTTACTGTTGACGACAAAGATATGATTCTGGACATGGAAGAGTTCCTCGATCAGCCTTTCCACTGGGTAGAGTGTTTTCGATCCCCTTCCATATCTTCTTTCCAATTCTTCCTCGAACATCACGACCAGCTTGTCCTTCATCCTTAACTGTGTATCATCGAAGAGGAAGGCCACTTCCGGCAGGATATCCTCCATTCTGGAAAAGAAAGTTGAAATCTCGTTTTGCTCAACCCCTTTGGGAGGAGAGGATTTCACTTCCACATAGACAAGCCTCTGGTTCCAGGAAGCGATGACATCATAGTCGCCGCCGGACGGCGTGTTCTTCACGCGGACTCCATAGATCGCGGGAGAGGCAAATTCTCTTTGAAACACCGTCGCAATGAACCATTCCAACGTGGATCCGAAACTGTAGAGGGGGGAGACGCGCGTCCGATATCTTCCCCTTCCGATTTTCATGACAGCCCCCATTTCACAAAGCACGTTACAATATCCTTGGACCACCTTCGGAGAACAGTAGCGGATCAGATCTTGGATACGAAACCCATCCTGGTATTTGATCATGTCCCTCAGAACCAGACGAAAAGAGTATTTCTTCATCATCTCGTAAAACCGAGTCTTGTGAAAAAGAGAAAGATCCGCAGGGAAGAATAGGCGGTCGGTGGGATTCTTTCGGAATACCTTGATCCCCCTCATCTTGAGCATCCTCTCCACTGGGGAAGGATCTTCCGTAGAAGCCGCTTTGATGGAATCGATCTCTTTGGTGAAGGACCGAACCTTCTTCTTCAGGGACCGGATCTCCCGGAGAGCTTCCTGTAACTTCACTTAGAAACCTCGATGGAGTTGGTAGCGCTTAGCCCATTGAACGGCTTCCATGTATTCCTTGTGGGTGGCTCGGCGGTTGATCTCAGGGTATTCATGGGCTCGGTACTCTGGCCGGTATTGGTCCATGATGTTGACGTAAGAATGAACGGAGATCTCCTCGGCGATAAACCTGAGAACGGTTTCCGAAGAAGCCACCCCATTAGGCATTACCAGGTGTCTGATCAAGAGCCCTTTCTCGGCAATGCCTCTGGAATCGATGGTCAGGTCTCCCACCTGGCGGTGCATCTCTCTGAGAACCTTCTTGATCACCTCAGGATAGTCCGGGGCGTTCGAGAATTGCTTTGAATGTTTTTCATCCATAAATTTTACGTCGGGCATGTAGATGTCCACCACCCCTTCCAGGAGCCGAATTACCTCTATGGACTCATATCCGGAGCAGTTATAAACAATGGGAAGCCGAAGACCCCTCTCTATCGCTTCAGAAAGAGAAGCTACGATCTGAGGGGTATAGTGGGTGGGAGTGACAAAGTTGATGTTGTGGCAACCCATTTCCTGGAGCCTCACCATGGCCTGGGCCATCTCTCGGGAGGTGATCCGTTCACCATTTCCCAGATGGCTGATGTCGTAATTTTGGCAAAAAACACACCGAAGATTACAGTGGGTGAGGAAGATGGTCCCTGAACCCTGATATCCAACCAGAGGCGGCTCTTCGCCAAAATGGGGAAAGGCACTTGAGATCGTGGGCTCTGACCCGGCCTGGCAGATCCCCTTCTCCCCATTCAAACGATCGACTCTGCACTCCCTCGGACAAAGCCGGCACTCACTAAGGAATTCCTTCAGGAGCTGGATTCGCCGGATGAGTTCTCCCTTTTCGTACAGACCAACATAGGAAGGAATGAAAGTCACTCCAATGTAACTCCTTGAGAAAACTCTTACTTCTATTAATAGAGTACCACAAAATACTGAGGAATTCTATCCCGGCACCAGGAAGAGCATAAGATTTACTGTGGGTTTATCACCTCTATGAGTGGAGGATATCGATTCCGAAGGGGTATTTGGACCGATACTATGGACCTTCCCATAGGACTCCATTAAGAATGGGATTCCAACCTCCATGCAATACCAGAAGGAATTATCCTTTCAATTCAAAAATCAAATGGCTTGGTAGATACTTAGGAATCTTTGGTAATAGTCGCGTGGGATTCTCTCTTTTTTATCAATGAGGCTCTTCACATACGTGGGACCATAGTTATAGGCCGTCAGAGCAACCTCGACATCCTTGAAGTCAAGGATGAGCTGGGAAAGGTAATAAATTCCCATTCTTATGTTGAGGTACGGATTAAAAAGGGTCCGGTCTCCACTCCATTCAATTCCCAGTTCCTGAGCAAGAGATCGGGCCACATACGGCATTATCTGCATCAGCCCCTTGGCCCCCCTTTCAGACACAGACCAGTTGTAGAACTCGCTCTCTGTCGCGATGAGAGCCAGGATGAATTTGGGGTCCTGATGGTGACGATTGGCCTCTTCGTAGATTACCTCAGCAAGTTCTTCCTTCGTCACGTTGGAAAGATCTGTCGGGTATCTCTCCAGCACCCCCAAGATCTCCCGGATTGCTTGATCCCTTCCGCGGACTTCAGGTGAAAGGAATCCCGACCCATGAGGCACATACTTGATTACGGGGGGGAAAGGGAGGCTAAATGAGAGAATAAAAACCACTGCCAAGAGAAGGAACTTGAGAGAACTACAGGGACCAGGAAGATTTGCCTTATTACAGGTGACGGTTTCGGATATTGTTTCAATCTTTATCCAACCCGGCGGCTTCAAGCGGTCGCTTCCTTTGTCCGAAAAGCTGTGAGGAGGGTGTTCTATCCTTATTATTGATTTTCTAATCTCCACGCCAACCTCCTTGTGACATTCTTTCACAACGCTAGCACGGCGATATGCCTTTGTCAAGCTTTAATTTTTTTCTTTCCATCTATGCCACAAGCTGTAGTAGGTGATTTTGGAGCATAGGCTAGCTGTAGTAGATTCAGACAAGCCTACCAGTCCGAGACTCACTCCGATGGCTATTGCTCGTTCCTCGTGCGGGGTTGCATATTGCCTTATGCCGCGTCATGGGAAAGAAGGAATTAGAGCTAGTGTAGTGCGTCAGAAGTCCCTTTACTTTGAATGTCATTCCGGGCTTGACCGAGCTTGCCCCGTGCTTGACACGAGGGAATCCAATGATTTCAACTGGATTCCTGCCCAGGCTTCGCGGAGGCGAGCTTTTGCAGGAATGACAGCTTCTGAACTTATGTAAAGAAGTGTTGGACGCACTACACTAGGTGGGGGGGTTGCATCACAAGGATGACAAAAATTACTTCACCCGCTTTAGAACGGGATAGTCCCCTGGGGGTTTTCGCTCCCTTTTCCCCTCCCGCTTGAGCAAATTCTCATTGAAGAGGGTATTCTTCAAGCTGACAGCATTGATGATGCAGTAGATGACCACTGACTTCTCCCAGTCCTTCGTTCCATCAAAATGTTCAATTTTCAGACGGTACTTCTCCCTCAGGTTGGACAGGGATGCTTCGTCGAAGGAAAGAATCTGTTCAGCCACTCTCTCAAGAGCTTTTTCCATAAAAACTCCAGTTAAAGATCGAAATGTCAAAATCCCAGGCTACCCGGTCTACCCTACCTACCGGCAGGCAGGAAAATGCCAAGTGGACGCCAAATGACTCAATGATTTCAAGTCCAAAAATATTTTTTTTGACCCTTTGAACCCTCCAAAATATTTAAGGTGCAAACTTCGTAACCTGATGGGGGGCCTCAAAGGTTTCGTGAAGAGCCCTCATGGCATCGTCGGTCTGATCTGCTTGGATGAGGCAGGAACAGCTTGAAATCGAGGTACTAATCGCCAATACATTGATGCCTGCCGTTCCCAGAGCATTGAACATTAAACCGGAGATCATTGGCCTTTCTCTGAAGTGAGGGCCGAAGACACTGATCACCGCCACACTGGGATGATAAGAGATTCCCTTCGCCTCAATTAGAGGTTTAACTCCTTCCAGCGCCCCCAGGGCGGCTTCCAGATCCTTTTGGTCGATGCAAAAAGTCATGTTCCCGTTACCTTCCAGGTCGAGGTTGTGGACAACAAATTCGATATTGATATTCCGTCTCCCCAGCGCCTGGAGGACTGTCCCGGCCACATCAGGACGATTCGGCAACGAAAGGATACTCACTGTCGCCAGCCCCGAACTCGCCATGATACCCCCCACCTTGACCTTTGCCTCGCTGCCCATTCTTTCTACCCCGTTAGAAAGTCCCTTTGTTTGCACCGCAGATCAAAATAAGATTTTCTTAGGGTTTTTAAAGCCCCGCCTGACCCCTTTTAAAAGGGCGAAGGTCTTCTAACGGGGTCTACTCCCAGATCCTCCGATCGTCGATCTTTTTGGCTCGGTCCGGAATGCCCCCTTTTGCGGTAAACACCACCTCACCTCTCACTTTGAGAACTTCCTCCATCTCCTTCTCTACTCTTCTTTTCAAGCTGCCCTGGTCAGCGCCTTCCTCTTTCAATTCGATATAAATCGTCATCTGGTCACGATATTCTTTTCTGGTGATGACGATTTGGTAATTCGCTACCCACGGGAATCTCGCCATCACATCGTCCACCTGCCAGGGATGGATGAAAATCCCCCAAACTTTGGTCACCTGATCTGTGCGCCCCAGTATCTTTCCCAAGCGAGGCGAAGTTCGGCCACAGGGACATGGATCTTCAATCAGATAGGAGAGGTCTCCTGTTGCGAAACGAATCATCGGAAAGATCTTGCTGAAGGTAGTCGCCACGATCTCTCCCGTGGCACCGATCTCTAATTGCCTTCCTGTCTCCGTGTCAATGATCTCCACGATCACGTCTTCGGGAATATGCATCCCCTTCTTTTCCCGGCATTCGTATCCAAGGCAACCCACATCCACCGTGCCATAAGCCTGCCGGACGAAGATTTCAAGTTTCCCTTCCATCTTTTGGCGGAGCGACTCCGGGAACATTTCTGCACCGACAAAGGCGGCCCTCAGGGAAAGATCCTTTTTCAAGTCAAGAGACATTCCTTCGGCGGCCTCCAAAAGGGACATCAGGAAACTCGGTGTTCCCAGGAATCCTGTCACATGGAGTTGTCGCAGAAGTTGAATCTGCATCGAAAGATTTCCCGGACCAACAGGGATGACAGACGCACCCAGCATCTTGAGTGATTCATCGAGCATGAGGGCCAACGGAGTGAGATGATAGTTAAAGGTATTGAGAACAACATCCCCTCTTCTTAACCCGCAGGCGAAAAGCGCTTGAGCCCATCGGACATCCCTGTAATCCCACTCCCCGGGTTCAAACACCGGTCCGGGTGAGATATAAATTCTTCTCGGTCCCTTTTTAGGGATGATCCCAAATCCTCCAAAGGGAGGAGTCTGTTTTTGGAAAGCGACCAAATCTGTTTTTTTGGTAACAGGCAATTTCTCCAGATCCCTAAAATCTTTTACCTTCTCAGGCTTGATCCCCAAGGCATCAAACCTCGACTGAATTGGCTTGGAATAACGATACCCGTAGCGAAGAATCTCAGAGAGGTTTTCCTTGAGGTAGGCCTCTCGTTTTTTCTTCGACATCGTCTCCTTTTCTCTCTGAAAATAGCCATGCGACCGATCGATCATAGTCAACCTCTTTTTCAAAAAATGAAAATTATCTTCTAAACAATTTGACCCATCATTCCAATATTCCATTCTTCCAATATTCCACCTGGCCGAAGCCCCGGAGGATGTCCCATTATAGGACGAATACCGGATCCACATCAATGTCGAGATTGACTCCTGTTCCCTTTACCTCCCCCTCCATTCTGGACGCTAATCCCTTGGCAAATTGGTGGAGCAGATGATGGCTTTTCCCCTTCGCCATCATCTGCCACCGAAATTTTCCTCTTATTTTGGCGAAAGGCGCAGTGCTCGGCCCTAAGAGTTCAATTCCTTTTCCATATCCCTTTTTCAATAGGGATTGTCCAATCCTCCCCATCTCTTCTGCCATCCCTTTCGTCCTTTTTTCACTGTTTCCAACTAGTCTAAAATTAATGAACCGTGAGAAGGGGGGGTACTCCAGGGCCTTTCGGAATTGAATCTCTTCCTGATAGAATCCGATATAGTCATGATCTTTTGCCCTGAGAATACTATAATGGTCCGGGTTAAAGGTTTGGATCACCACTTCCCCAAGAAACTCACCCCTTCCCGCCCTTCCCGCTACCTGGGTAAGAAGTTGAAAGGTTCTCTCGCTCGATCGAAAGTCGGGAAAGTGAAGGGACGTATCGGCAGAGACCACACCGACAAAGGTCACATTGGGAAAGTCATGGCCTTTAACAATCATCTGCGTTCCTACTAAGATGTCAATACTCCCGGATTCGAGTCCTTTCAGAATCTTCAGATGAGATCTTCGTCGCGAGGTGGTATCCCGATCCATCCTTCCCACTTGCGTCTCCGGGAATAATACTTTGATCTCTTGCTCCAGACGCTCGGTCCCGATCCCCATTCCTTGAAGTCGATGGCCTTGGCATTTCGGACAGTCTCCCGGTGCCTGGATTCGGTAATCACAGTAGTGACACTGGAGAGAGCGATCGCGGAGATGATACGTGAGTGTCACGCTGCAATTCGGGCATTTGAAGGTGTGGCCGCATTCCGGGCAGAGGATAAAATTGGCAAACCCCCTTCGATTGAGAAAAAGCAAACTTTGTTTCTTATCTTCGATATTTCTCTGGAGTGCTACCCTTAATTTTTCCGAGAGGAGAGAGCCTTCCTTCTTCACATCCACCACTTCTATCCTTGGAAGGGGTTTCCCTTCGATCCTCTCCGGAAGATTGAGGAGACGAAACTTTCCTTTCTCGGTGTTATAAAACGATTCCAATGAAGGGGTGGCCGATCCCAGAAGGAGGGTTGCCTCGACCTGTTTTGCCCGGACCACTGCCGCGTCCCTGGCATGATATTTCAGTTTCTCCTCCTGTTTATAAGAAGGATCATGCTCTTCATCCACGATAATGATTCCTACGTTCTTAAAGGGGGCGAAGATGGCAGACCGAGCCCCCATGGCGATCTTCACCTCCGCCCTCCAGACTCTCCTCCATTGATCATAACGTTCTCCTCTTCCAAGCCCGCTGTGAAGGAGCGCAAGGTTCTCCCCGAATCGGTCCTTGAACCTGGAAAGGAGCTGCGGGGTCAAAGATATCTCCGGAACAAGGACAATTGCCTCCTGGCCTTTGACCAACACCTCTTCAATGGCTCGAAGATAAACCTCCGTCTTCCCGCTCCCCGTGACACCGTGAATCAGGAACGGAGAAAATCGTTTTGAACGGATTCCTTTCAGGATCTCGTCGAGAACGGCTTTTTGATCGGGAGTGAGCTCTGGTTTTGGATAAGGCTTTAGTTCCGATCGAACAGAGAGATCACGGCATACCTCTCTCCCGGAGAGCGAGAGAAGCCCTTGGGCTTGAAGGGATTGGATGGATTTGGAAGGAGATTTAAATCGCTCACTCAATTCGGAATAGGAAATGTCTCCTTTTCCTTTTAGCCAATTCAGAATCTCCGCTTGCTTCTTTGAAATCGGCTGAGTCGGCTCAGCCCCTTGATACTGGACTACCTTCTCAAATTTCGGCTTGACCTCTTTTCCTTCTACCCCAGCTTCAATATTGAGAAGTCCTCTTCTCTTCCAGGAAAAAACTTGAGGCCTTGATACCTCGCCGGGAAAATGTTTTAACGTCTTTCTTAAAGAGGCCTTCCCACACCTTGCAATTTCCTTAAAGACCTTCTCCTGAATTGGGTCCAGCCCTCCTCGCCCAAGAGATTCCATCCCGTCCTGAGTGAGTGTCAGAATCAATTCGCTCTTCAACTGAAGCCCTGGCGGAAGACCAGCCTTGATCACCTCCCCTAACGGATAAAAGTAGTAATCGGAGATCCAGCGACAAAAACGGAGCATCTGAGGGTCGATCAGAGGAGCTTCATCAAGGAGATTCTCAACCTCCCGTAACTTCTCTTCCACGCCTTTAGGAGGTTTGTCCACAAGATCGATTGAAAACCCGGTGACTCTTCTCCCTTTGAAAGGAACGAACACCCTCATTCCGATCTGGAGAGAGCCGATCATTTTTTCTGGAATGCGATAGTGGAATGTCTTGAAAACAGGAAGACCGACCGCCACCTCAACAAATTCTTTCATCCTCCCCAAATTATCCCCTTTTGATTCAGTTTGTCAAATCGCTTCAGGTACGCTCCCAATCCTTTAATCTCCTTCCCCACTTGCGGGGGGAAGGCTGGGATGAGGGGAAAAGGGTTGTAGCGCCGTCATTTACTGGCGGCGAAAATCCTAAGAAGTTTAATCTTTACACCCTTTTTCAGAATAACTATAATAGGCTCATTCTCTACGGCAAGCTATTCTAATAGCGATTCTCCTTTCCAGGAAAGGATGAATGGAACTTTTTAAGAAACTATTCTCATCCTTAAATCGGGCATCTATAAAATATATGGTAGCTGGCGGGATTGCTGTAAATCTTTACGGAATTGAGAGGGCAACGGCTGACGTTGACATTGTTTTGGACCTCAAAAAAGGGAACTCACTTAAATTTATCAAGGTTGTCGAAAGACTTGGATTGAAACCAAAGATTCCTGTTAAGCTTGGAGACTTTATTGATCCGGAGAATAGAAAGCGCTGGAGAACGGAAAAGGGCATGCTGGTCTTCAGCCTTTATGACCCGAAGAACCTCTTCTTTCTAATCGATATTTTCACGGACATCCCTTTCGAATTTGATGAGGTGTATAAACAGAGGAAAAGAATAAAGTTTGAAAATATCTTCATACCGGTTGTTCCAATAAAGGAGCTCATAGCGATGAAAGAAGCGTCGAATCGGCCACAGGACAGGGCCGATGTGTTTTACCTCAAGAAGATCATGCGCGAGTGGATGGATGAAAAAAGAAGGGTTGAGTAAACGAGAGGAGTTGCCTCTCCTTTATTACAAGACGAGAGAAGAGATTGAAGCCTATCGTAAGAAGCCGGTGGAGCTGAGGCTTCGCTGGCTTGAGTCTCAAATGGAATTCTTTCATAAGGCCATGTCCCCAAAGGCAAAGAGAATCAGAGAGAAGTTCCGGAATCCGGGCTTGAAATTGTCCATCCGGGATGTCTCCCTTAGCAGGGAAATCCTTAAGGAAAGGAAACAGTCTAAAAGGTGAAAACCTTTTTTGACTCTTCAGCCCTACCCTTTCTTCAACCTTGAGATTGGAAACGATGGAAAATGCTTTAGATAGATATCCGACCTGTTCGGTCGTATGCTGTTAGCATTCTTGGATAAGCCGTAATCGGGGAAAAGAGAATCGCTGAGTAGAGGCTCGCAAGAAAAGCGCTTGAATCTTTTGGCTTAAGGCCATAAAATATTGTCGAATCAAAGACTTAATCTTAAAAGGGAGATATTTTGGCCTCCGAGCACGCAAAACGCGAATCACTCCGTGCCTTCAAACGACAACTTCCGTTGTTTGCCTCCGATAGCTCGGAATCATCTGCTTCCGATTTCTTGATCCGTCTTGGGCAAATCTCCAGTACAAGAGAAAAATTGAAAGCGCTTCTGGAGAGTGATTTAGATTTCCACGGCGAGGATAGTATCTATGCTTCACATAATTTCCACTCCTTTGCGGCAAAATTTCCACCCCAATTGCCTCGTCTTTTCATACATAGCCTAACCAATCCTGGCGATACAGTCCTTGACCCAATGATGGGCTCAGGAACCACTCTTGTAGAAGCATTGCTGGAAAGAAGGAAAGGTATCGGCCTCGATATCGATCCTTTAGCTCTCCGTTTAGGGTATGCGAAAACCATCACCGTAGATCGCAATAAACTGCGGGAGTTCGGAAATAAAGTTCTTAGGAAGGCTTATCATTATCTATCGGACAGAGAAAAGGTGCAGAGAAGCCTTTCTCACTTTTTTGACGAGAAAACCAAGAGGTTTATCGATTACTGGTTTTTGCCAAACACACAACGTGAACTCATGGCTTTAGTGCTGGCTATCCAGGATGTTACAGATAAAATAGCCCGTCAGTTTCTTGAGTTAACACTTTCGTCAATTATTGTTACGAAATCCGGAGGAGTGTCCAGAGCACGCGATTTAGCGCACAGCCGTCCTCATCTCGATGAGACAAAGATTCCAAAGGACGCATTAGACCAGTTCTCTTTTCGGCTGAAGAAGAATCTTAGTGGCATCGAAGAATCCACCGCGGATGGGATCGAGAGACTCGTAATTAAGGCTGACGCCCGGTCCATGCCCATTGCCGATGGAGTTGTCAATCTAATCGTGACTTCGCCTCCCTATGCAAACGCAATTGATTATATGCGGGCGCACAAATTCTCTCTTGTGTGGTTCGGCGGTTCCGTCACAGAGTTGTCCAGGCTGCGGGCGACATACGTCGGCTCCGAGCGCATTGGATCCATGGTAAATGATGTGTTACCTAAGTTTCCGCAAAGAGTCGTGAACGAATTACAGCAGCTTGATCAGAAAAAGGGAATGATCTTGAGAAAATACTTTGCCGAGATGAAGGCAATCTTTTCTGAAATGTTTCGTGTTCTGCGCGAGGGCTCTCCTGCTATTGTTGTCGTGGGCACATCCACCATGCGAGGCATAGATACCCAGACGCATCATTGTCTTGCTGACATCGCTGCAAGAACAGGCTTCGATGTAGTGGGGGTCCCCCGGCGGACCATGGACAGGAACAAGAGAATGATGCCTGCTCGCTTTGGGGCGAAGACTTCGATGATTGAAGACCGTATGCATGAAGAGTATATCATCGGTCTCTTAAAACCAGCGCTGCCTCTACGACATTAGCTGTGATTCCAGCAAAAGAGGATTCTTATGGGTATTTCCAAGCTCCGCGATAATTACCACCGAAATCTTTGCAAGAAAATTCTATTTATAAAAAAAGGAATCCCGAATTTTGCAGATGGAAGCAGCAAAACGAGTGTCGCTGTCGCACTGAAGATCATCACTCGTCTCAATTATCCTCTTGCTAAGCAGGCACCCCCAGGACAGACTGCCGGTGTTCTCTTTGAGCAAATTACAAAAGATTTCCTTAGAGACGCATTTAGACTCCTTAACCATCTTCGTCCTGGTAAATGGCTGTTTGCTCTTAACCAAAACATTTCCTGCTTTGAACAGTATGAGCACGTCGCCAATCTTCATCGGATGCTTCAACAGAAACCGGAATTCGCCGCAGCTTTAGGGGGAGATTATCTGGTCACCCCCGACATTACGGTCGGAAGATACTCAATTTCAGACAGAGAGATTAATCAGGAGACTAGTGTCCTCGGCGTCGGTGAACCTGTCTGTCAATACACTCCGCTACGATCTTCAAACCGCTCTGATTCAAATTTGATCTTACACTCTTCTATTTCTTGCAAATGGACCATGCGCAGCGATAGAGCTCAGAACATCAGGACGGAGGCATTGAATCTCATCCGAAACCGCAAAGGCAATACGCCTCATATTGTGGCGGTTACTGCGGAACCTTTGCCAACAAGAATAGCATCTTTAGCTTTAGGGACGGGAGATCTCGACTGTGTGTATCACTTCGCCCTTCCCGAGCTGAGAAAATCAGTCGAAGAGGTAGGGGGCGACGATCAAGTAGAGATGTTAGTAGGAATGATCAATGGCCGACGCCTCCGCGATATCAGCGATCTTCCTTTTGACCTGGCAGTATAGGAAATACCAAAGCAGTTGGCGGCAGCAAGAACTTTCGACGATAAGACCCGAATCCAACGCCAGATTGACGCCACCGACCAACAGATCGACCAATTGGTTTATGAGTTGTATGGTCTAACAGATAAGGAGACCCAGATCGTTGAGAGGTAAACAAGAAATGGGAAAGAAAGTGGTGACGGTAGGCAGAGGTGCCGGGCCCGTCAACAAAGATTGTTAAGGAGGTAATCATGGCAGTGCGTATTGTTCGTCTCGGGACAGAGAGAGTT
>DASPPQ010000247.1:0-3325 GCA_035625415.1 Thermodesulfobacteriota bacterium | reverse complement strand
GAGATATGGGGAACGTTGCTTCTTCTCCTTGGCAGGCGTGGGGATAACTTGCTGAAATCTTGTGTTAGATTTTTGTACAGCAATGCAACATTTCGAGCGTAAATCAATAACAGAGTTCCATAAGAATTTGAGATTTGGTTGGGGACCTCCTTTTAACAAGAGGCGTTGTTAAACTTTTCAGACTCCTTGTCTTTTTAAATAAGGATAGACATTCTTACGGTGAAAAAAGCTTTCTTCTTTCAATGCTCTTTTGGAGAGTTCAGGTATATCTCCCTCTGCAGAATCCACCTCCACTCTCCTCAAATGAAAACCATCTTGAATAAATCCTACTGAGTCATTGACGCTCAGCCCAGGTACCAGGCACCGGCACCGGCACCGGCCACCGGGCACCGCAGAGGTGAGGTGGGAAGCGTGGCGGGACGTGCGAGAGGGGAGCTGTGGTAAGTGTTAATTGAGAATCACTGTGACTAAATTGTGACTGAATTAACTCAAAAAGACTGAAATAGATAGAATAGACTGGGAAAGACAGAAAAGCTTTTAGCCTAATATCTACAACAACTTACGGGAAACCGGACCAAATATCAAGGGGTTAGAAAAACATGCCAAAAGCAATTACGAATCAGTTGCTCTACCACTGAGCTACGCCGGCCCACATGATGATACTCTTTATCATTTTTCAGAGTGAGCGTCAAATCGAACAAAAAAACCCTTCTCCCACTATTCCATAAAAGACAGTAAGGAGAAGGGTTCTAGTTTAAACGATTATCAGCGGTTGACGATTCTCGTTAAGCTCTCTGGCTCACGTTTCGCTTCGAGGCCTTTAAAGGGTTCAATTTGAAATTATCTTCTTTAACTTCCTTCTTGACATGAGTGGCAAAATTGCAGGGTCCTTTTGCCCATTTAACGGTGGGCTCACAATAGGTCTTGCAATAGGAACCTACTTCGTAAGTGACCACTCGGTCACATCCCTTGCAGGACTCCACGACGGGATAACACCTCCCACCGTTGTAGGAACAGCCTGTCTTCTTCATGAAGATGCATTCTGCTCCCACTTTGACGGTTTGACAAACCATGGCGATCTCCCTCCCTTCTCATTGAATTTATTTTTTCAAAGTAGCTGAAATTACTGAGGTTTGGTTGTTTCACAAATAAGCACAAAAAAAAGAGCTACCAACTTTCGGTAACTCGATTTGGTCTCCAACCAAACGAGACATATTCTTTTTAATATATTTCTTCTATTTTGTCAAGAAAAAATCTTGACACGATTTATAAACTTGGTTATTCGTCAACTAATCCAGACGCCATAATTCATTTTCCTTGTTCCTGGATTTCCTCCTCTTCCGCCAGGGGAGAGGGGGATAATTAACTTATTTTCTAAGCAATCTAAGAATTTAAGGTTCGTATGCTCTTTCATCATTCATCTACTCTCCCTAAGCTGACTATAACCATCATGATTATTCATCTCTTAGCTACCTTTGCAGGTATTCCTCAACTCCTCTTTGCTTCACCTCGACTTCCCGGTGTCACCCCAGAGATGGAGAGCCCCGAATTTTGGATTAAAAAGATCAAACATCCGACGAATCTATTACTAACGCCTGAGAAGATTCAAGAGATGAACGAAGAAAATCTAAAAAGACAGGAGCTTCGTCTCTGTCGAATAAGAGATCTTAAAGAAGATTGGCGAAGGGAGGAAATTCTCTCTTTCCTAAGAGAGGATTGGGAAAATTTTGGAAGGACCGAAGAGGTGCGATATGGCAAGAACGGAATCCCCCCTGGAGAATTTTTCTGGAATAAACTAAAAAACGACCTGAGGCAGGAGCCCATCCAAGAGACCAGCCGGATGCTTTTTGCTCTCATCGTCAAACGGACAGATATCCGTGTCTTCCCCACGGACGAACCTTCCTTGAGTGGACCGAACCAATACGAGTTCGATCGATTTCAGCATTCCTCCATCTCCCCTGGGTCTCCGGTGGGTATCTATCGTTTCAGTCAAGATAAAAAGTGGGGCTATGTCCAGACCCAATTTATCCGCGGATGGATACGGACGCATGCCCTGGCCATCGCAAAAGAGAGAAAGGACGTCGTGGATTATGGAGAAGCCGGGGACCGATTGATCATCACGGGAAATGCCATCACTGTCTTCGGTGATTCCTCTTTTCGACAGCCGGCCTTTACTGCCCAGATGGGAGATTCTTTCCCTCTCCTCTATAGTCCTGGCCGAACCAAAGAACCTCAGCCGTTCTACGTCATCCATATCCCATGGAGAGAGGACAACGGGGAACTCAGTTTTCGGAAAGGATACATCCGGTCGGAGGAGGATGTCCGTCAAGGTTTCCTGCCCTATACTCAAGAAAACGTTGCCCGCCAAGCCTTCAAAATGCTCAGCCACCCTTACGGTTGGGGAGATAGGCTCGGTGGCAGGGACTGTTCCCGGTTCATCATGGACCTCTTCAGGACCTTCGGTATTCTGATGCCCCGAAACTCGAAAGAACAGGCAATGGTTGGTAAGGATCTGGGTTCAGCAGAGGGGAAACCTACCAACGAAAAAGAAAGGCTCTTAGATCAAGCTATTCCTCTGGCGACCACCCTTCGACTGCCCGGTCACATCATGCTCTATCTTGGGAAAGATAAGGGGAAGCACTATGTCATTCACAGTATCTGGGGAGTCCAGGAATCAGAAAAGGCTGGCCCAACGTTAGAAAAGATTGGAAGGACTGTCGTTTCTGACCTAAGCCTCGGGGAAAAAGGGCTCAACCGATCGTTGTTGGATCGCATCACCGATATCCGTATGATCGGATCAACCTTTTAAGTTGAATCGAGGGCGGTATCTCTCTGAAACGATGCGGAATTTAAAGAGGTTGAACAGGATAAAAACAATTTGAAGGCTTTAGTGACAGGAGGGACAGGATTTATTGGAAGCCATCTCGCCGAGGCGCTTCTTGATCGAGGAGTCCAGGTCCGCTGCCTCGTGCGAAAGGGGAGCGATTTGAAGTGGCTTAAAGGCCTCCCCATCGAGATCGCTCCCGGGGATTGTTGCGACAAAACCTCCTTGGCAGAGGCCGTGAAGGATACCGATCACGTCTTTCATCTTGCGGGCGTCACCAAGGCCGTCAAGGAGAAAAGCTACTTTGAAATCAATGCCTCCGGGACAGAGAATTTGATCCGCGCCTGTCTCGAGCATAACCCTCGCATCCAGAAGTTCGTCTATGTTTCAAGCCAGGCCGCCGCAGGGCCGTGCCGGAATGGGGACAAAAAGAGAGAGTCTGATCGATGTGAACCCGTCTCAGCTTACGGTCAGAGTAAACGAATGGGAGAAGAGTTAGCC
>DASPPQ010000246.1:0-6163 GCA_035625415.1 Thermodesulfobacteriota bacterium | reverse complement strand
ACAATACCATGGACTGGTTTGGACACATAGAAAAGTAGGCCATCCCCCTCTTGTAGCATATTCCACAAAGCCTGTAGTTGCTGAATTGGCTTCAATCCCCAGATATTGTTGTTTTCAAAAGCAACATGCCAATTCTTTTCTGATCCTACAACCAACCAGTATTGCATCATATGTAAATCTCTTTTTTGCCTAAACTAATCGTATTCTTCACATTTGATGATACACTCAACCTTTCTCGTGCCTTTTTCAATACCACAAACTTGTTTCTATTTCAATATCGTCGTTCAATGGGTTTGTTACTTAACCTCTTAGAGCGACTCAGAAAGACATGGTCATAATCTATCTTTATAGTCCTGATAATTAAATTCTCTAATTAATCGAAATCCTGAATTTTCGCTCCATATTCCGATGGAGGGATGATTCACACCATTAAACATGGTGGTTTTTACGGTGGTGTAATGAATCATATCGTCAAATATTATTTTGTCACCTGGCTTTAGTTCTTTATCAAATGACCAGTTACCAATGAAGTCGCCCGCTAAACAACTATTTCCTCCCATTCGGTAAGTGGATTTTCCTGACACTTCATTGGTGGCGCCCAGAATAACGGGTTTATAGGGCATTTCAAGACAATCTGGCATATGGCAGGTAAACGAAACATCGAGAATAGCAGTTTTTATCCCGTTGTTTTCAACGATGTCTAACACCGTAGAAACAAGGTAGCCTGTTTGAAAAGTAAAAGCGCTGCCGGGTTCCAATATGATTTTGACACCATACCTATTCTTAAAATCGATTAGGAGTCTAACTAAGTGATCTATATCGTAACCCTTTTTCGTGATGAGATGACCGCCGCCCATGTTCACCCATTTGAGCTTGGGTAAGAACTTTCCAAATTTCTTTATGAAGGCGGCCAAAACTTTTTCAAATGCGAAGGAATCTGCCTCGAATAATGTATGAAAATGAAACCCTTCAACTCCCTTTGGCACGCGATTACCAATCTGTTCAGCAGCGATGCCGAATCGACAGCCGGGTTGACAGGGGTTATAGATATCATGCGAGGAATTTGAGCTCTCGGGATTAACACGCAAGCCAATCGAGACACCTTGTTGACTTGCGAGCTTAGAATACTTTCGCAATTGGTTTATGGAATTGAAAGAGATATGACTGCTATATCTTAAGATGTCGTTGATCGCCTTTTCTTCATAGGCAGGCGAATAGGTGTGGGCTTTTACTCCGAGCTCCTCAAATGCCAATCGCGCTTCGTTTAGTGAGCTTGCCGAAGCGCCGAAACCGTATTCTTTGAAGATTGGAAATACACCCCAATTCGAAAAGGCTTTAAATGCAACGAGGATGTCAACCCTGGCAGCCTCTTGAACCTGCTTTATTAATTTTAGGTTATTCCGCAGTAAAAGCTCGTCAATCACATAACAAGGGGAAGGGACGTTGTTGAAGTTGATCGACATGGGATGTTTGTCTCTTTAAATCCGAAATCCGAATTTCGGAACTCGAAACAAATTCAAATTTTCCAAATTCTAAACTCCTATTTGAGCCATTTATATTTTGGCATTCGTGCTTGTTTCGGATTTCGTGCTTCGAATTTCGAATTTTCATGATGGCAATTGTTAGGGTATATCGCCACAGAGAATTCCAAAATCTTAACCATGGTAGAAGGACGCCTATAACTCTAAATTGACATCATGTAGTTCGTGCCAGGGGAGTCCGTGGACCTTCAACTGCTCCATGAAAGGATCCGGGTCGAATTCTTCAACGTTATAAACGCCTGCCTTTTTCCATTTCCCGGTCAAAAACATCATCGCGCCGATCATGGCAGGCACGCCGGTCGTATAACTCACGCCCTGGGTCCCCGTTTCCTGATAGGCATCCTGGTGCTTGCAATTATTATAGATGTAGTAGGTCTTCTCCTTATGGTTCTTCACTCCCCTAATCCGGCAGCCGATGGAGGTCTCGCCTGTATAATTTTCGCCGAGCTCACCAGGATTAGGCAGCACTGCTTTAAGAAATTGGATCGGCACGATCTGTTTGCCTTCATACAGGATAGGTGTGATGCTGGCCATGCCGATATTTTGAATCACTCGCAAATGGGTCAAATACTCTTGCCCAAACGTCATCCAGAACCTGGCTCGTTTTATAGTGGGGTAATGCTTGACCAATGATTCCAATTCTTCATGGAAAATCAGATAAGATTCGCGGGGTCCGATATTTGGATAATTCAGCGGTTTGTGAATCCCGTGGGGCTCTGTCTCAATCCATTCTCCCCTTTCCCAGTATTTCCCTCTTTGTGTCACTTCACGAATATTAATCTCCGGATTGAAATTGGTGGCGAAGGGTCTTCCGTGATCGCCCGCATTGCAGTCGACGATATCGAGATAGTGAATTTCGTCGAAATGGTGCTTCGAAGCGTAAGCGGTGAAAACTCCCGTCACGCCCGGATCAAAACCACAGCCTAAAATGGCTGTCAGTCCCGCTTTTTTGAACCTATCGTGGTACGCCCACTGCCATTTGTACTCGAATTTGGCGACCTCGGGCGGTTCATAATTTGCGGTATCGAGATAATTGACCCCGGTTTCAAGGCAGGCATCCATGATCGTCAGATCTTGATAAGGCAGCGCTACGTTGATGACGATTTCAGGCTTAAAGCTTCTGAACAGTTTAACCAACTGGCGTACGTCGAAGGCATCCACCTGAGCCGTCTTAATTCTATCGGTCCCAATTGCTTGAGCAATCGCATCACACTTCGATTTTGTACGGCTGGCCAGCATGATATCCGTAAACACCCCTGGGACCTTTGCCACTTTATGAACAACTACCGTCCCTACACCGCCTGCCCCGATGATCAGTACTTTAGACATGGTTCAACACCACCTCCCTACTTAACTCTCCTATGCATAAGATTCGCCCCGGGCGAGCCACAAAGTCATTCTCGGCCAAAGGTTTCAAAATCCGAAGCACGAAACTCAAAATTCGAAACAATCTCAAATGACCAAATATTAAATGTTCCAAGCAAATAAAAGTCTAAGAAATCGAATTCTAAGAATCTAAAGATTTATGATTCGTGAATTCCCTGGCCCTCTATAAGAATACTATAAAAAGAATTTTGTTTAGTAATTTGTAAGACATTATAAGAAGAAAGAAGTTTAATAAAATAAACCTAAAAAAATTATAGCTTTCTTTTTTGATTTGTCAAGTATTTTTTATGAGATTTCTGAAAAAGTTCGGAAATCTCTGATTACACGGATTCCTAAAAAGGATTACACGGATTTCCAAAAAAGATTACACAGATTTAAATCTGTGTAATCAAGGCCGAAGGCAGGGGTAGACACCTTGGGGATTTTCTGTTAATTTTTCTTGGGAGAGACAAATGGAAAAGATCATCATCCGGGGAGCGAAGGTCCACAATTTGAAGAATATCGACGTCGAGATTCCCCGGAATTGTCTGGTAGTGATTACCGGTTTGAGCGGCTCGGGGAAGTCGACGCTCGCTTTCGACACACTCTATGCCGAAGGGCAAAGGCGGTACGTGGAGTCCCTGTCAGCCTATGCACGGCAGTTCTTGGAGCAAATGGAGAGGGCCAACGTAGAATCGATCGAGGGTCTCTCTCCTGCCATCGCCATCGACCAGAGGGGGATATCACGAAACCCGCGTTCCACGGTGGGCACCGTGACAGAGATCTATGATTACCTCCGGCTTCTTTTTGCCAGGGTCGGAGAGGCGTTCTGCCCTCAATGCGGCTCTCCCATTTCCTCACAGTCCCTCCAACAGATGACAGAGACACTCCTCAGGCTCCCTAAAGGAACACCCCTCAGCGTCCTTTCTCCCATCGTCAGGGGGAAAAAGGGAGAATATCGAAAAGAGCTGGAGGAACTTCGCAGGGATGGGTTTGTGAGGGTAAGAGTGGACGGGCAGATGAAAGATCTCAGCCAAGAGATCCGGCTGGACAAGAATAAGCGGCATGAGATCGATGTGGTGGTGGATCGTCTGATCGTTAAAGACGGAGCCGAAAAGAGAATCAACGATTCGCTTGAAATCGCTTCACACCTTTCCGAGGGAATTGTGAAGGTGGAAAGAGAGGGTTCGGCTCCCACGGTTTTCAGCCAGAAGTTCTCCTGTATCCAGTGCGGATTCAGCTTTCCGGAGATCACCCCACGGATGTTTTCTTTCAACAGCCCCCAGGGCGCCTGTGCTGGCTGCGGTGGATTGGGAACAAAGCGCTATGTCGATCCTGATCTCATCGTTCCGAACCCCTCCCTCTCGCTGAACGAAGGCGCTCTGCTTCCATGGACGGAGAAGGAAGAGGCTTTTCTAAGACCCATTCTAAAAGGGCTGGCGAGACATTATCGTTTCGACCTCGATATTCCGTTCAATCGGCTGTCCAAATCGGTTCAGCATCTTCTTTTCTACGGATCGGGAGGAGAGAAAGTCGCGTTCAATGTGAAAGGAAAGGGTGGGTCCCATCTCTTTCGTCAGGAATTTGAAGGGGTGATCCCTGAGATGGAGAGGAGATGGAAAGACGATGGGGAAGAGGATGAGGGGTTAGGGGAATTTATGAATGTGGCCCCGTGTCCGGATTGCGGCGGGACACGGCTGAAGAAGGAAGTGCTTTCAATCAAGGTGGGTGGAAGATCGATTGCTGAAGTGACCCATCTTTATGTCAAAGAGGCATTGGATTTTCTGAAGCATCTGGACCTGCCTCCAAGATCTCAAAAAATTGCACAAGGCGTTCTCAAAGAGATTGAAGAGCGACTGAAGTTTATGGTAGAGGTCGGTCTGGACTATCTTACGCTGGATCGAACGGCTGCCACCCTTTCCGGAGGAGAATCCCAGCGCATCCGTCTGGCGACGCAGATTGGCTCAAGCTTAGTCGGGGTGCTCTATATTTTGGATGAGCCCAGCATCGGACTTCATCAAAGGGACCACCTGCGCCTTTTGGGAACATTGAAGCGGCTGAGAGATCTGGGAAATACTGTCATCGTCGTGGAACATGACGAGGAGACGATCCGTTCGGCCGATTACATCATCGATATGGGACCCGGGCCTGGAGAAAGAGGCGGGGAGGTGGTCTTCAGCGGACCTCCCGGGGCATTGGTAAAGGCAGAGCATTCGTTGACGGGACAATATCTCTCCGGAAAAAAACTCATCCCTCTTCCAAGGCAGAGAAGGCCGGTCGAAGGGAAGTTCCTCGTTGTTCGGGGCGCCTCGGCAAACAATCTGAAGGGTATTGATGTAAAGATTCCGCTTGGGGTGTTCACCTGTATCACAGGTGTTTCGGGGTCGGGAAAATCCACATTAATCATTGATACCCTTTATTGCCTGTTAGCCCAGCAACTTTATCGGCTTCCCCGGCGTTGTGTCTCTGTCCGAGGCATTGAAGGGTTGGAATACGTAGATAAAGTCGTCCATGTGGATCAGATGCCGATCGGAAGGACACCCCGGTCCAACCCGGCCACCTATACAGGTGTGTTCCAGCCCATTCGTGACCTCTTTGCCCAACTTCCGGAGTCGAGGATGAGAGGGTTTATGCCGGGCCGGTTCAGTTTTAATGTAACAGGAGGGCGCTGCGAAACGTGCCATGGGGACGGAGTCTTGAAAGTTGAGATGCAATTTCTTCCCGATGTTTATGTGACCTGTGAGGAGTGCCACGGGAAGCGCTATAACCGGGAGACGCTTGCCGTCCAATATAAAGGGAGGACCATCTCCGATGTCTTGGAGATGACCGCCGAAGAGGCTGACGAATTCTTCCAGGCGATTCCGGTGATCCGTCAGAAACTTCGGACTCTCTGCGATGTCGGTCTGGGCTACCTCAAGCTGGGCCAGCCCGCCACCACGCTTTCCGGAGGAGAGGCGCAGCGGATTAAGCTGGCGAGGGAGTTGAGTAAGAGGGAGACGGGGAGGAGCGTCTACATTTTAGATGAACCCACGACAGGTCTCCATTTTGCGGATATTCAGAGATTGCTCGATGTCCTCAATCGTCTGACCGATCGAGGGAATACCGTCGTCGTCATCGAACACAATATGGAAGTCATCAAATCAGCGGATTACATTATTGACCTTGGGCCAGAGGGAGGAGAGAACGGGGGGGAAGTGATTGGATCGGGAACGCCGGAGGCATTGACGCAAAATCCAGCCTCCTATACCGGACAATTT
>DASPPQ010000245.1:0-11292 GCA_035625415.1 Thermodesulfobacteriota bacterium | reverse complement strand
CAAAAAATCGACCATCTGCCCGCCGCGCCCGGCGTTTATCTTTTTAAGGATAAAAAGGGGGCTATTCTTTATGTGGGAAAGGCGGGGAACATCCGACACCGGGTCAACTCTTATTTTCAGAATCCGGCTGGGAAGGATTTGAAAACGTTGACGATGTTGGGAAAGGTGGCCGACATCGATACCATGGTCACCGACACGGAGAAAGAGGCCTTCATCCTGGAAGACACCCTCATCAAAACGCACCGCCCCCGCTATAACGTGAAGCTCAGGGACGATAAGAATTATCCCTGTCTCAGACTCTCACTAGACGAAGAATATCCAACGTTATGTATTGTGAGGCGGATCAAGAAAGACGGCTCACTCTACTTCGGTCCTTATCCTTCTGCTACCTCCCTCAGAGAGACCCTGAGGGTCATCCGCAGGCTTTTTCCTATCCGGACCTGCACAGATACCAAGTTCACCCATCGGTTGAGGCCCTGCATCAATTATGAGATGGATCGGTGTCCCGGCCCTTGTTGCGAAGGGGTCGATCCGACGAAATACCGGGAGGTCGTTCAACAGGTGAGGATGTTCCTTTCCGGAAGGAATACGGAATTATTGGAGCGCCTGAAAAGAAGGATGGAAGAAGAATCCGAAAAACTCCACTTTGAAACGGCTGCCAGAATCAGAGACCAGATCGCCTCCATCGAACAGGTGATCGAAAAACAGAAGATCGTCTCACAGGATTTCCTCGATCAAGACGTGATCGGGTTCCATCGCCGGGACCATCGCCTCGTCGTCTATCCGTTCTTCGTCAGGGCAGGAAGGCTCATGGAAGGGAGAGGCTTTGTCTTCCCTTCCACCGGACTCCTCGACGAAGAGGTCCTCTCATCCTTTCTGTTTCAATATTACCGGGAAGGCAAATTCATTCCCGGACAGATTCTAGTCCCGAAGCTTATTCCCGACCAGGACTTTGTAGAGCAGTGGTTGACGGAGTTGAAGGGGAAGAGGGTTCGGATCTTTGTTCCCGCCAAAGGGGACAAAAAGCGTATTCTTGAGTTGGCTTGTGAAAATGCTGAAAAGTTTCTTCTTGCAAAGGATGAACTGGATCAGGATGAAGAAAAACTCTTGGATGCCCTAAAGGAGAGGCTTCGTCTGAGAAGAGTGCCCCGGAGGATTGAGGCTTTTGATATCTCGAACCTCCAAGGAGGAAACGCTGTAGGATCCATGGTTTTTTTTGAAGACGGGAAACCCGATAAGGAACGATACCGTCATTTTAAGATTAAGACGATAGAAGGGGCGGACGATTATGGCATGATGTACGAAGTCCTTCTCCGCCGGTATCAAAAGGCTGCTGAAGAAAATGATCTTCCGGACCTGGTTTTGTTAGACGGCGGAAGAGGTCAATTGAATGTGGCCCAAGAAGTACTCAAAGAGCTTGAGATAAAGGGAGTTGATCTCATCAGCCTGGCCAAGGAAAGGACGATTGAAAAGCCTGGCCACTCAGGGCTGAGAAAGACCGAGGAAAAGGTCTTCCATCCTCAATTCAAGGAACCTATGATTTTGGGGAGACATTCGCCCATCCTTCATCTTCTTGACCGAATCCGCGATGAGGCCCATCGTTTTGCCGTCACCTACCACAAAAAGGTGAGAAGCAGGGAGACCGTCAAATCGGAGCTCGGAGAGATTCCCGGGATCGGTCCGGTCAGACAAAAGGAACTATTGAAATTTTTCGGGACGGTCGAGGAGATCAAAAAGGCTACCGAAGAAGAATTGGCCAAAGCTCCAAAGATGAATCGAAAGTTAGCCCAAGAGGTTTATCGGTTTTACCACAGCGGGGACGGATAAATTCTTATCAAAGAAAAAAAGGGATACTCTCAGTGCCCCTTTTGTTGTTGCAATGCGCCACGCTAGTATGTCGTGCCGCACCTGATGCGGCATCCTGTTTCTCCTTTCCTGGATTCCTGCTGGAGTTCGCCCCGTACCTAATACGGGGCAGGAATGACAACAATAAGAGTGATCTAATGAGTTAGGCCCGCCCCGCTTCACAACGGAACCAGGATGAAAAGGTGACGTTGAAGCCGGCCTTTTTGAAATCTTTGACAATCGGATCGGGTTCATTCGTTTTTAGTCGGAGCACGATCATCCAGTCCTTCTTTTCAGGCCTGGGCATCGACATCATGCTCAGGATAACCGTGTGGTGTTGGTTTGCGACTGAAACGATCTTCTCGAGATCGCCTAACTTCGCGCCTAGTCCCTCGATGGTGATCCTCGACCCTTCTTCCTTCAGGCCTAAGACACGCGTCACGAACCTGATGATATCCGACTCGGTTGTAATGCCAACCAGTTTCCCGTTTTCCACTACGGGGAATGAGCCGATCTTCTTCTCCTGACCGAGTCTCAAAGCCTCCTCGAAAGGGGTATCCGGACCGAGAGTCAAGGGGTTCTTCTTCATAATCTCCTTCACCTTCATTTTTGCAAGTAGATAATTCAATTCGAACACACTCAGCGAAGTGGCCGGTGATGGAGAGGCCTCAAGAAGATCGTGTTTCGTGACGATGCCTACCAGTTTACCCTTATCGACGACAGGAATTCTGCGAATATTGTTCTCTTTCATCATCCTTTGGGCATCCAAAACCAATGTTTCACTGTCCACTGTGATCGGATTTCTTGTCATTACGTCCCTGATTCTCATTTTTTGTCCCTCCTCCTTCCTTTTTCCTTGTTAATATAATCATCAACACCCCACTCCGCAATAAAAATCAGGAAAATTAGACATTTTTATCATCTTAGTAATTCTCACTAAGGGAGTCAAGGCCAAAATTCCGATTCCTATATTCTCCTCCCCTAATCGAGGGGAGCGGGCAGGCTGTTGTCACCAAATATATTGTCTGACGAATGCGTCGAGGCGCGCGGTTTCTCACATCCGTTGAAACCAGAGGTTGGTAGTTCGGATGACCGACAGTTAAAGGGCTTGTCTGGATTCCATTGCCGGCAAATGGATTGAAAGGGTTGTCTACTTCAGAAAAACCCCCTTGCTTTTAGCAATTCTGCGGTGAGAATAGCGCCTCCGGCCGCACCTCGGATGGTATTATGCGAAAGGCCTACAAACCGGTAGTCGAAAACCTCGCATCTCCTCAGCCGTCCAACTGTCACGGCCATTCCCCCCCCCGCATCTCTGTCCATCCGTGGCTGAGGTCTGTCGAGTTCTTCCCGGTAGATGACGGCCTTCGGGGGAGCCGAGGGAAGTTCCAGTCTCTGAGGCTCGGCGGCAAAGCTTTTCCAGATCCTCACGACCTCCTCTTCTGACGGCTTTCCACCGTTGAATTTCACGCTCACACATGCCATGTGCCCGTCGAGGACGGGAACGCGGTTGCAGTGAGCTGAAATCCTGAACGAGCTGTCCGGTATGATTCTCCCCTCGCGAAGCTGCCCCAGAATCCGCATGGGCTCCAATTCTGATTTTTCCTCTTCGCCCTTAATAAAGGGAATGACATTATCTATCATCTGCAAGGAGGCAGGACCCGGAAATCCAGCTCCGGAGACCGCCTGAAGTGTCGTCACGATGACGGCCTCGAGCCTATAGCCCGCCTCGATCAAGGCAAAGAGCGGAGTGACATAGCTCTGGATACTGCAGTTCGGCTTGACGGCGATGAGCCCTTTTTGCCAGCCCCTCTGTGCACGCTGGAATCGGATCAGATCAGCATGGCCCGGATTTACTTCGGGCACCATCATAGGCACGTCTGGCGTACTCCGATGTGCCGAGTTGTTTGATACCACCGGAATACCGGTCTTGGCATATTCCTCCTCAAGTTTTCGCACTGTCTCCTTGTCCGCTTCAATGGCCGAGAATACCAGTTCGCATTTCCCTTTCGCGCATTCCACAAGATTTGCGTCTTGGACCACAAGAGCCTTGATCTGCTCCGGAGCCGGTTCAGGCATGAGCCAACGTCCCGAAACGGCCTGTTCGTATGTCTTGCCGGCAGAGCGAGGGGAGGCTGCAACATACGTGACTTCAAACCAGGGATGATTCTTGAGCAATCTGACATAGTTCTGGCCTACCATACCGGTTCCACCGATCACCCCTACCTTAATTCTCTCCATTATTCTCTCTCCGTTTCCTTTTCTTCTTGTGACAACGACTGGACTGTAAGTCGTATTTCGAGAAGATTTTAGAACGATAGGCGTATCTTGTCAATCAAAATGTAAGGCAGAACACAGAGATTTCTAGTTAAAATAGCACTGCACTCGAATCTTTACCCCGTTAGAAAGGATACCCCGCTAGTCTGTAGTGGAGTCAAATTTTGAATAACTCCAGCCTGGTTTAATGTCCCGATGGAATTTCTAATAACGGGGTTTACAGGCTGTTGAAGGATTCAGGAGTTCCGAACTAATGTCCTTCCAAAGCGGAAACGGTTTCGTGAACCTTCTTTTCAACAAGATCTTTGATCTCGTTGAGTCGATCCTGAGTCACGGCCTCAAACCGAAGGACGAGCGCTGGTTGAGTGTTTGAAGCCCTCACCAGTCCCCATCCATCCTCCAATTTTACCCTCACCCCATCCACGGCGATGACCGGGTAGTCTCTTCTCAGGGCTTCCTTTACCGATTCAACCACCTTAAATTTGATCTCATCGGAGCAATCGACCCGAATTTCAGGCGTGATAAATGTCTTCGGGACGTCACTGAGGAGCTGGGATAATTTCTTGTCTGTCTTGGAAAGGAGCTCCATGAGGCGGCACGACGCATAGATCGCGTCATCATAACCGAAATAGCGGTCTGCAAAAAAGATGTGTCCGCTCATCTCGCCGCCAAGGGCAGCCTTTTCTTTCCTCATCTTCTCCTTGATCAGGGAGTGACCCGTTTTCCACATCATTGCCTTTCCGCCGTGTTTTTGAATATCATCAAATAGGTTCTGAGAACATTTTACCTCTGCCACAAAGGTGGCTCCCTTTTTCCCCTTTAATATTTCCCTGGAGAAGAGGATCATCAATTGATCGCCCCAGATGATGTTTCCTCGATCGTCCACCACTCCAATCCGATCCGCATCTCCGTCATATCCAATTCCGACGTCCGCCCGAGTCTTCTTCACGCGATCCATTAGAACCCTTAGATTCTCTGGGATGGTCGGATCCGGGAAGTGATTTGGGAATCGGCCATCCACCTCACAGTAAAGCTCTTCTAACTCACAACCCAAATCTCTAAGGAGCGGTCCTGCTACCACCCCAGCCGTCCCATTCCCTGCATCGATCACCACCTTCAACTTCTTTTCGATGTGAATATTCTTTTTGAGGTGGTCCTGGTAGGGTCGGATGATTTCTGCTTTAGAAAGGTTTCCCTTGCCCGCCGCAAATTCGCCTTTTTCGATCAACCGCCTCAAATTCTGAATCTCTTCTCCAAAGATAGTGCTTTTCCCTACGGAAACCTTAAATCCATTGAACTCCGGTGGGTTATGGCTTCCAGTGACCACCATTCCCCCGTCTTTATCAAGGTGGAAAAGAGAGAAATAATAAATGGGTGTTGGACAGAGACCAATATTGACGACATTGCATCCCGTGGAGATGAGACCTTCGATTAGGGCCTCCTCAAAAGCCTCTGAGCTGAGCCTTCCATCTCTCCCCACGACCAATTCTCTTCGATCCGATTGAGCCATGTGGGTTCCGAACCCCTGACCTAAGCTTCTGACGATATCAGGGGTCAGATCCTTATTGACGACTCCACGAATGTCATACTCCCTGAAAATCTGAGGGTTGATCTGCACGAAAACCTCCGAATAGGACGACAGCGAATATTTCAGATATTCTTTAATTCCTTTTATCGCATTATCATAAACATAGATCAGTGCGATAATCAAACTATTTCTATTTTGGCCGGAACGTGCCCCGCAAGCCCCCGCCCTTTAGGAGACTGTGTCACAATGTGAAAAAACCAACTTTCTCGAAGAGGAGAAGAGGTGGTTGGGTGGAAAAGATTTAGAGCGGTAACCTTTAACCGTTCGGATTCCGGCTTGTCAAGGGTATCAATACATTCGATTTTGTGCAAGAGACGATTTCTCATAACCTAAAAGACCCGCATTCTAAAGCTTTGGAACCCGACTGCCTCTCCCCCTTGGTTTTCGATTACGGCACAGTCTCTTAGGGGCGCAGGGAGCTTTACTTTTGGTAGTCAATGGGATAAATTACTAAGACGAAAAGTGAGGGAACTCAGCGTGGAAATCAAAGGGATTCGTGGTTTTAACGATATCCTGCCAGACGAGGTTGGAAAGTGGCAGTTTGTGGAAGAGACAGCTCAGGAAGTCTTTGAGGGGTTTGGTTTTTCGGAGATTCGCATTCCCATCCTCGAACGGACAGAGCTTTTCTCCCGGGGTATCGGAGAAGCAACCGACATCGTTGAAAAGGAAATGTATACCTTCGCCGACCGGAGCGGCAATTCTCTCACCCTTCGGCCTGAGGCCACGGCCTCCGTCGCACGAGCCTATTTAGAGCATAAACTCTACACCTTTGATTCCGTGGCAAAACTCTATTGCATCGGGCCCATGTTCAGGTATGAAAGACCTCAAAAAGGCCGCTACCGGCAGTTCTATCAGATCGACGCAGAGGTCTTTGGTGTGGAGAACCCCATGGTGGATGCCGAAGTCATTGTCATGCTCATCCGTTTTCTAAAAAGGGTAGGGCTCGAGAAGCTTGAGCTTCAGATCAATACGTTGGGCGATCGAACCTGCCGGCCGAGATATCGACAAGAGCTGAAGCGATTTCTGACAAGCAAATCTTTTCAACTCTGTGAAGACTGTCAAAGGAGGCTTCAGACCAATCCTCTGCGCATCTTTGACTGCAAGGTCGAAACCTGCCAGGAGGCGATCGCCGACGCACCCAAGGTGAGCGATTTTATCTGCCCGGAATGTCAGAAACATTTTGATCGGGTCAAGAAATACCTCGAGGTGGCCGGTCTCCAATATATCCTGAATCCCAGAATGGTGAGAGGGTTGGATTATTATACCCGCACTGCTTTTGAGGTCGTTTCCTATCAGCTTGGTTCTCAGAATGCCGTGGCAGGGGGCGGGCGGTATGACAATCTCTTTCAGGAGATTGGAGGCCTCGAGATTCCAGGGATCGGTTTTGCTATCGGGATGGAGAGGCTTGTCTCCCTATTGCCGGGGGATAAAGAGTTTATCTCGTACCCGCATCTTTTCGTTGCCGCTCTGGGACAAGAGCCTTCTAAAGAGGCTTACCGAATCGTCAATCAACTCCGCCTCGAAGGAATTCGAGCGGAGTTAGACTATGAGGGAAAGAGTCTGAAAAGTCAGATGCGAAGAGCGGATAAACTCAAGGCCCGACATGTCCTCATTCTGGGAGAAGACGAGTTAAAGCGGGGGAAAGCCGTGTTGAGAAACATGGAGACGAAGTCCCAGGAAGAGATCCCGTTAGAGAATCTCTTGAGCATTCTCAAGGAGAAAGCGGATCATCAGTGATTGATATCGGTTTCGATTAGTGGTATCATCACGGTAAAGCACTAAATCCGAAGCACGAAATCCGAAACAATACCGAAATACGAATCTCAAATGTTTAAAACAAATCTTTCCGAATTTTTGAACCCTCCGGAGTGACTTTTGGAAATTTGGGAATTGAAACTCGTTTCGTGCTTCGAAATTCGGATTTAGATATTTCGACATTGGGGGATCGTTCAATGGTAGGACAACGGACTCTGACTCCGTGAATAGGGGTTCGACTCCCTTTCCCCCAGCCAAATAATTTCAAGGCCTTAGAGAAACCACCTTTGAGGCCTTTTCTGTTTGTGGGGGATTCTGTGACATGACCCGATCCAAAACGTTTATTGCTTTCGTTTTGTGGTTTGGAGAAAGGTGGGCATACCTCAGGGTCATGGTCAAGTCTTTGTGACCCAATAATTCCCTTACGGTGTTCAAATCTTCGCCTGCCATGACCAGATTTGAAGCGAAGGTATGGCGAAGGTCATGGAATCTGAAATCTTCTATTCCAGACTTTTTTAACGCCACTTCAAATGACCTCTGCAATCTAACAAAAGTTTCACCCTCCTCATTGCAAAAAACGTAATTTCCTTTTCTCTCCATTCCTTTTAAGATCGTTTTAACCGTGTCATCCATTGGAATATCCCTTCTTTCGCTATTTTTTGTGTCGAGGAGGGTGATTATCCCTTGCTCAAAGTTTACCTGTTCCCATTTGAGGCCAAAAAGTTCCCCTTTCCTCATCTCCAGGGGCCAAAGGCCGGAAGGCTCGGACGAAATCGATTTTATCCTGAATGAGCACCTTTTCTCCAGGAGATATTACATCTTTTTTGTGAAAAGTAAATTGAGTCCCTCCTGCCGAAACAGAATTTCCAAAGCGGTAAATACCTGGCGTAACTTGGGTCTTTTTCGCTGCTTCATCAATTGCCTCCCAGGCATAATTGATTTGTATAAGTGAACTAAATCGCTCGTCCGGGATTTTAATATTCTTGTTGCCCCTATTGGTAATTGCGAAAGAAAATTCCAATGGCGATTCTGTTTTGGTTTGCTTTGAGGCAATTTTTAAGTCTGCCAAACGAATACTTTTTTCGGCAATATCCCAGAAATTATCAACTGATACGACGGGTTCATGAGCTGCAGGAGCAGGGTTGGAAGCAACCGCATGTTTTAGCAGAGCCCCGACCTCTATTTTTATAGTCCGACAGGTCATGAAATAACTTTTTTCGTCACAAATTTGTACATTGGCATTTTCTTGAGCCATATCAAACCTTTTAGAACCTGAATCAAATACTGCTATGAAATCATAGGATTTGGAGGGCTCAAACATAAAACGTTCGTCATAATACTCGGTGTGTAGTTTTCGAAAGTAATGTCCAAACACCTGAGACTTATCATTTAACTCAATATAAGCTGGAAAGGTAAGGTAGTGGCCTGCCTTAGGGAATTGCAAACTATACTTCAGTGCAAAGCGACTTCCGATTTCATGCTCTGATGCAAGTATTTCAACTGATTTTCCGGTAAGTTCTATTCTATTTAACACGCTTTTTCGCTGTACGTGTTTAAAATAAATGGAACCATAACTCACAGGCAGTGTCAACTCAGCGATGCCTAGAATAATAAGTGAATAAACGATAAACAACGCTTCTCTTTTAGTCTTGATAAAACGGCGAATGAAAAAGGCGCCAGCCCAGATCAAGATAATTTCAGCAATGAAAATTCCAATAAACGAAAGAGGGAATGCAAAAATAGCCCCTTCCTTAAAACCAAAAGCGAACATTATTGAGTTCTGAACAAAAGCCAGGACGGTAGCAATAATCGCGAAAATGATTAGCATCATTTTGTAGTTTTAATCCCTTCTAGCAGCTTTATGTATAATGCGTTTTAACTATTCCAGCCAGCCCAAGATTACCTTTCGACCTTCATTTCTATCTTTGGCTTCCTGGTGTAGCGGGTAGCGTAATATGCGCCAACGAGGCCCCCCCCCAAGGAAAACAGCGCATTACTCTTCATCAAAACAAATATTCCAACAGTGTTTTTCAAGAAAAAGGTCCAATTCACTGTGAGACCCTGTTTAAGTGCGTGAGCATGGAGCCCATATCCCGCGTAGAAGAGCAATCCGAGCAGAACTGAAATAATAGTAAAAAGCCCGCTAAGGACTTGGACTTCCCATCCTAACCGCCTAGCAGCCTTCCCTGCTCCCTTTCCGATCAGAATCCCAATTCCTATGGCAATGACCCAGTACATCCTATTTGTCGCGATAATGATCCCTCCATAAACAACAGCTCCCACAATGCACAGCACAGCCGCCACCAGGATCGCCAAGGGGATATTCATGGGGAGCGCCTCGTAGGAAGCTTGCTGTTCTCTTGTCTCTGCATCAAGCTTCTCTATACAACCCGGACAGGCGCGATCCACGAGGCCGTTGATAAGTACCGGCTGATCCACCGTTGTCCACCCGCATTTGCGGCACTTCAGCCCAGGGGCGGAGACGATGTTCTTCATGGTCCCTACAAGAAGTTCCATCTTCCTGGCGAAATCATCCGCCTTTGGAAATCCGGTTATTCCCCTCGTAGCGTTGAATATCAGCATGCCATCGCTAATCTCAAGGGCCTTCTTCTTCACCCCAGCTTGCGCAAGTTCTGGCATCGCGGCTAAAGAGTCTTTGAGCACCTGGTCCATGGATTTATCGTCATATCTCACAACACCGCTCAGAACCTCGTTATTGCCCTTTTTGCGGATCAATACCTGCGTCGGAAATCCCTCTTTCATCCCCATAACAGTCTCTTCATTGGGGCGAAAAGTCAACCCCAGAGATACTCCAGCTTCATGGATGATCTTGTGCTTTACCATAGGGCCTCCTTATCAATGGATTAATGACATTTTCATAATGGAAATCCTTTGATACCAATCAACCCGGTGATCCTATGGAATGTGGGACCCGTGGCTTTCCGTCTCACGATTACCCGTGGTTTGGCTTTATCACTAAATATGATTCAGAATTTATTTTGTTGATCTAACATAAGCAATTTCAATACCAAGAACAATTAATTCATAAAACGCTTCGATATTTAACAGCTTTTTAAAAAAATAATCTCACAGCAATAAAGATCTATGGCGCTTTTTTACCACTCAATGCAACCATCGGGCAAAGGAATGGCAAGTTACCGTAGGCATCCAGTTGGCTGCATCTACCGTTTTGAGTTTTATGCCCGTTTAGGTTTGTCATCGAACATGGCCTTGATTTTTATCTTAGGATGATGTTGATTATCAGTTGCTATCCTCATAATAGAATCGAAATCTGTCCTTGAGGATTTCAGCAAGGAAGAGTGGAGAAAGTGGGTTGGTTAGTGCACCCCCCTACTCTACAGTGGGAGGTTCGCCGTGAAGTTGATGATTATCGAAGGAAGCAAACAAAAAGGCAGAGTTACTTACAACCCTGCCTTCCTGCTGAGAAAAAACCGACTTCTTAGTCTGATGCCAACCGGCTGACCTTTGGTAAAAAATCTAGATCCCTAGACCCTAGCCGCATAGTGAATAGCAGACCGTGCTTTCTCCATAACCTCAGGAGGAATCTGGTCCATTTTATGAGCAGTTTTTCCATGCTTTGCAGCATCTCTAAACAGCTCTTCTTCCGTCCGACCATGGGCCACATAGTCGCAATCGACCCCAACGTCCCGGCATCCAAACTGCAACTCCATACCTTTCTTTGAACGAATATACTCAGATGCCTGTCGAATCTCCTCTTTAAACTGTTCAAAGTCAATCTGAAGTCCGTTAATATATGTGCTCCACCCAGCGCTCGATTTTGCAAAATGGACCGCATCTTCGATCTCAGA
>DASPPQ010000244.1:0-3678 GCA_035625415.1 Thermodesulfobacteriota bacterium | reverse complement strand
CGCTAAGTCTATAATCGGATAAGAATCCTGTGGCTTTTGACCACGAATAGCAGGCTGGGGAAATAGTTCTTATAGATTCATAAAAACGGGACAGAATAACTGTTCCTTGGGTTGACAATCTACATAGCAGGTGCAATGCTCAATGAGTACAGAGGGTTTTTATGCTACCCCTCTCCGATGCTCCCAAATAACTCTCCCTCCATTTCTGTTCTTCGAGCAGGGACTTACCGATAAGTTTCCCAAACCATCATTTTGCTTTTTTGAATAACTCGATAGGCGTGTTCTGCAAAATCGAGATCCCCTCTTTTTGTAGAATCTTCTGCTGATTATAGAGTAAAGTCTTCGGGAGGCATCTTATTAGGAGGGCGACTATAATGGAAGGATGGGAAAATGATCCAATGACTTTCAAAAGAAATCTTCACTCTTTGGCGGTTCTCCTATTAATCGACAGTGAGTCTGTCTGCCTATTTCATGGGCAAACAAGGGGTAGCAATGCAACATTGCTTCCTGAAGTCTGCAGATCCGTATAGACTTTATCCATGCAATGTTTCAAGTAGAAATCCTCAACCTCGAATTTTCATTGACAAAGAGCCTTTCTATCAATTATTTTTTATTGTAAAATACATCCATCTTCCCACCACCTGCTCTCCCCACCACTAAGGTGCGAAAATTTGACAGAAAGGAGGCATCCTTGATGTCTGAGGAGGAGATTTATTCCCGGTTTATAGACTGGCTGGACAAGGGCTGGTGGCATTTGCCTGCGTCGGAATACCTCCTGCAATCCATTAAGGCTTTCTTTACCCCGGAAGAGGCTGCATTGCTCACGGGCATTCCTTTCAAACCGACAGAGCTGAAAGAACTTGCCAATCTCAAGGGCATCCGATCTGAAGATCTGGTGGTAAGACTGGATTCCCTTGCCAGGAAAGGTGCGGTCTGGCGAGCGGAAAGAGACGGCAGCATTTTTTACAACTTGAACGATGCATTCTTTATCTTCTTCAGAGGCCCCTTCTCTGCCTTTCATATAGATCAAGCTGCCGCGGCTATGGCCCCCTCCCTGAACCGCTACGTGCGTGACGGATTAATGGATCAACTCGCTCCGGTCGGTACCAAGCCTTTAAGAACCATCCCCATAGGTGGGACGATTGAAGATCCGCGCAGGATCGCACCTTACGAAGATGTAATGAGCATTGTTGAATCCCAGAATTTTATCGCCGTGAGCAATTGTGCCTGCAGGCAGAGGAAACGAGCGGACTCCAATTCTGCCCCGTGCCAGCACCCGGAAGAGGTCTGTTTACACTTCGGGGATTTGGCTCATTACCTTGTGGACAATGGTCTAAGCCGACAGATCTCAAAAGAAGAAGCAAAAGATATCCTTAAATCCTCGGCAGAGGCGGGGCTGGTCCATGGGATTTCGAACCGGCAAAAAGATGCAGACACCATCTGTAATTGCTGCAAGTGTTCCTGTATTTTCTTCGAGGCCTACCACGTCCTCAAGCACGACAAGAGCCATGATTTTTCGAACTATCGGTTAAGGATCAACTCGGAGACCTGCAAGGCATGCGGCCTGTGCGTGCAACGCTGTCCGGTCCAGGCTCTTGCGCTGGAGGATTCTCCTGTAGCCAGGAACAAGCAGTGTAAGGCGGCAAAGATTATCAATCCCGACCATTGCTTAGGCTGCGGGGTGTGTGTCTACAAATGTCCAACCCAATCACTATCCCTTCAACCTCGTGGGGAGATCCAGGACCCACCCAAAGATGCCCAGGAATGGAGAGCCAAATTGGTCATGGATCAGAAGCAGGCAAAAGCAACTGGCGCAATAGGGGGGAAGAAGTAATCCAATGATGAGGGACTGGCCTGCTTCGGTTGAAGGCGTATAAGAGGACGGTTACATACATAGGCGGCACGGGGAAATTTACTGGTATACAGGGTAGTGGCGAACTTACAAGGATCAATGTGCGCCCCGTCGCAAGGGGAACCTTGCAGGGCTACAACAGAGTAAAAGATCAATATAAGCTTCCTGAATCCTATCAAAGTTAACTTGGTAAAGAGCAACGGCAGGGTCAGCAATGGCCCTGCTTTTTTTATTGCTGCTTTCTAAGCGTAATTATCAACCTCTGATATGGTCTCATTCTCACTCCTTGTAGGTGGAGTCAATAACCCGCTTACTTACCCCTTTCTTCCTGAAGTCATGTTTTTGGCATTTTCTCTCAGAATCCAATACTTCAAGTGGAAATCATCAATTTTCGCTGGGAAAATGGGGCAGTTCACGAAGGCAACTTTCCTCTTGACAACCAATGAGAGTAAGAATATTAGAATATCTTAGTTAACTCAGCTTCTCTCGTTATTACACCAAACTATTGATGGACGGCAAAGTCGTTGGTGCTATTGGCGTTTTGGGGGCACATCGCAGCATGATGGCGTGGCGGCGAAGCACAAGCTCGTCGGCCTGCTCAGGGAGAAGCTCCGTGCGGACGGGATCAGCGTTGGCGAGGTTGTCGTCCTCGGGATCGTGAAGGGCGGCGCCTTCGACACGGGCAGCGCGACCATCGAGCCACGCCCCTTTGCCGACAAGTTCTGGGAGATTTACTCCGATCACGAATCCAGATCCGTTACGGTGCCGTGATCTGCCGAATCGGCGTGCCGATTACGGAATCAGCGCGGAGGTAGCGCCATTCAGCTTCCTCTTCGGTTCCCAAAAAGGAGAGGTTTATGGAGAGAGAGCAGCCTAATGTTGGCGCGGCCAACGCCCTCGGCAGGCTTATAGAGCCCTTGGGACTGACACTCGACGATGTCGGTGGCAGCGTGGATATTTATGGGTACGATCCAGTTTTTCCGAGTTCGGTTCGAATGGGGGAGGCATTTTCAATCGCAGCGATGGCTGCGGCAGTGGGGGCAGCCGCAATTTGGAAGGAAGTGACCGGGACCGGTCAAGATCTGCGCATCGATATTAGGAAGGCTGCGCACGGCATAAACCCGGATTTCACATTTCATCCTTCGATCAATGGGCATCCATACCCGAACTGGGTAGGGAACTTCCACCCGTTTGGCGTATTCCCCTTCAAAACAAAGGACGGCCGCTGGGTTTATCCTTCTGGTGTCTATCCGCATCAACATGTTGCATGGAGCAATTTCTTTAACTGTGGCATTAGTCACGCGAACATTGCGGCGGCGATTTCTCGTTGGAACGCCGCAGAATTGGAAGAAAGCGCAAACTCGAAAGGTCTTACGCTTTGTATAGCGAGATCGCCTGAAGAATGGTTAGCCCATCCACAGGGGAGTTACTTGTCGCAGGAACCAGTGATCGCGGTAAAGAAAATAGGAGAAAGCCAACCGGAGCCGTTCACGCCAGCGAATAGACCTCTTGAGGGAATAAGGGTGCTAAGCCTCACTCACGCGATTGCAGGGCCGGTAGTGGGACGTACCCTAGCCGAACAAGGAGCAGATGTGCTCTGTGTAAATCATTTTGACGACTTTGAGCACGACTGGGTCTACTACGACGCCAATGTTGGAGAACGATCTACATTTCTCAATTTGAAGGATTCAAGACAGAATGAGGTTTGCAAGGAGCTGGCTCGGACTGCAGACGTATTCGTTGACAGCTACCGCAGCCGAAAGATGGCGCAGTTCGGATTCTCTCCCGAAGAGCTCGCTAATGTCCGGCCAGGAATAATCGTTGTG
>DASPPQ010000243.1:0-6758 GCA_035625415.1 Thermodesulfobacteriota bacterium | reverse complement strand
AACAGGTAACTTGCTTGAGAGGCATGTGGGTTGTGGCATTGGACGCATTTGCCTTTCTTCAGTACCGTATGCACATTCGGTTTGTTCATCCCGATCTTTTCTTTGCTATGGCAGGGGTAGCAGATCTGGTTGCCTTCTTTCTTCAGGAGAAGCTTCGGCACCAAACCATGCCGGAGATGGCATTCCTCGCATTTCTTCTCTTTAACGACGGAATGCACATCTTTCATCGCCAGATATTTTTCTGCAAACTTCTTGTGGCAGTCGAGGCATTCTTTGCGCGCAAACCCGGCTTTCCCTCCGGCCGCCCCCGCACCTCCCAGCGTCCTCTTCTGCGGCGTCTCCGCACAGGCGTACAACAGGATCCCGCAGAACAGAAGGAGTATCCCCAAGAGGATGGCTTTTTGTCTCATTCCTGAGAAAGACATCATTTCTCCCTACTATTATTAAACCAAAAGGAAGTGTGCAACGTCAATACCTAAAATGGGAAGTACCGAATAACAAACAACCTCCAAGGGAGTTACAATTCAATATGCAAACAAAACGGTTAGGTTGTTCGGAATTGAGGTATGCACCTCAGCTTTGATTTGGTTATGGAATCTACTCAATCGGTATCCGCAGTATGTTTAATGATCCTTCATGTAAACTTTCACATCCGAGGCCGCTCTCAGTTTATCTGCCCAGGCTTCCACCGCCTTATTAAGCTTCTCACTAAAAACCTTGTTTGCAACCGCTTTCTTTGCTTCTTCAAAAGACTGCGGCTTGGCGGGAACCACATCTTCTATGGATAAAATGTAGAAATAGCCCTCCGGGCTTGCGTAAAGTCTGAAATCTCCGGGTTTTGCCCCTGATAATACCTTGCGCACTCCTTCGGGGAGATCTCTCACCGTCAGTGATTTACCGTCAAAGGTGAGAAGGTCCGGGGTATTCTTATCCACCTGGCCTTCTGCATTTTCCATGAGCCACTGGAGCTCCGTTCCGTTTCGAAGTTTTTCGATCGCTCTCTCGGCAGCATTCCTCTTTACAAAGACAAGGCTACGGATCTTCATCATCTCAGGGAAAGTGTACTCCCCGATGTGTTTGTTATAATACGCCTTGCTCTCTTCCTCCGTTACCTTCACGTCCGGAACGATGGCCTTTTGAACAAAGGCCCCGAAAATGACCGAATTCTCGTATTCCTTCACCTTGCTCTTATAGGCCTCGGTCTTGTCGATGCCCAGTCTCAGCGCCTCTTTCCTAAGAATCCTTTTGTACAGGATTTCCTCCAGAACCAGCATCTTTTTCTCATTCAGTCTTTTACTCTCAATGGCTCTTTCTATCCCATGGTAAAATTGCTGCCCGAGAGCCTCCGTCAACTCAGCCACGGTAATAGGCCTCTCTCCCTCGATCTCCGCAACGACCCTTTGGTCCTCCAGGAGTTTTTGAAATCCCGGCTCCTTGGACTCATAGTCCAGACCGTCGAGGGTCTCCTTGTGCACTTTCACGTATTTTTTCATCAGGGCATCGTTGTACTCCTTGAAAAGCTTCTCTTTCTGCAGATAGAGCGCTTGCTTCACTGCCAGCTTCTTCGCCTCCGGGTCCTCAGGGAAACGAATGTCTTCCACTCTCAAAATCACAAACCCAGTTCCGACCTGGATGATAGGGCTTATTGAGCCAACCTCCATTTTGGAAACAGTCTGAGCAATCTGCGGGAGGAGGTCCTTGCCCTTTACGTATTTTCCTTCTTCACCTCCTTTTGCTGTCCCATCGGCAACCACTTGTTTCGCTAACTCATCAAAGTGGCCGCCCGCTTTGATCTTTTCCTCCATCTTCTTCGCAGCATCTTCTTTTTCGAAAATAACCGATTTTATCTTCCATTCCTTAGTCAAATCTTTGTAAAGTCTCTCCACATCCTTCTCATCGGGCTTCGCATCCTTGAGATGCCTCTCTATCAGCAGCTCCCTGAGCGTCGCCTTTGAATAGACATCCACCATGTTCTTTACTTCAGGCAACTCGTCAAGTCCTATCCGTTTTGCCTCTTGAAGGATCAGACGCATATTGATCAGACGCCGGAGCAGCGCTGATTCTTTCGTCTTGCCCACCTTCTTTTCTTCAGTCACCCCTGCATGCAATGACGCCAGCTCTTGATTGAACTCTTCTAAGGTAATTGGCTCGTCATTCACAGTGGCAACGATTCTCTTCCCCTCCGCCATGGGCAAATTCTGTTCCGATGCAAACCCCATCGCTCCGACAAGCAAGAGAATAGATAGGGCGATTGGGGTACCGAAAAAAAAATATTTCATGTTACTCCTTTTTCCATACGCCATAGGTTCCGCTCTCGCCTGCGGTAGACAGGCGCTTTGTTTTCCGTTATTTAACGATGCTTCTCCCGATGGCTTGGGCCATTTGAGAGGTCATCGTATAGGCGGTGTTAACTTTCCCGCAGTCGAAGAAGAAAACCCCGTCATCTCCCCGATTATAGCTATCCGAGCCCCATACGACCCGACGGCTTTTCCTGTCGATGAGCAGTACAGAAAAATTGACTTTAGGCGTACCCAAGGTTCCTTGGTAATCCTGATAATCGAGAACCTCCCCCGACAGAATCAGGTCCACATTCAGGACACCAAAGATGATATCCGCATTGGCAAGAGAAACCCCTTCCTCCATGATGACCCTCAAATTTAGAAGCCCCTGCCTGACGACGCCCGGTTCAACGACATCGAACGCTCCGATTTTCGTCAGCTCCATGACAAAGTGAAGCGCCATGATCTCCTCTGCATTTTTCCTGTCGCTTCTGTTGAAGAAGGGAACGACCGCCACGGTATATTTTTTGCCAGGGCTTATCTCAAAAGAACGATACACGATCTTCGGCGAGAATTTTCTCTTCGCACGTTGGATTCCCATCTCGCCCTTTTCTCCCGACAGGTATTCCGAAAGAGAATCCCAGAGAGTCGACAGGGCCTTTTCGCGAAGCACCCGCGGATCTTCGATCAGCCCCAGTCCGAGAAGGCCCGGCGACTGATCGCCCGCCAGTCCGACACCATCCATCCACAGAATGACCGGCTTATCCCCGGTTGAAACGAGTCTTGCCATGAGAGCGATTTTGGGGGGTATCTTATCGCTATAGAGCTCCTGGGAGGTGATCAGAACAGCTCCAGCCCCTGTCTCTTCCTTAAATGCCTTCGCCGTTCCCTGATCGATTCCGCCCGTATAACGGACGCGGTGCCTTGCCATAAATTTTTCGAGGGTCCCCTCCTCAAGGACAGGAAAGCCTTCCGCCCGTAATCTGTCAATAGCCGATTGCCTTATCTCTTTGAGGGGCGAAAGAGTTCCGCTGAGGTTCTCAACGGGGAGTATGGCGATTTGAAATTTCTTTGCACCAGCCTGTACGTCTCCTCTTACCGTACCCTTTTGATAAGCGCAGCCTGAAAGGCAAAGAAGACCTATGATTAAAACAACCGCGGCCTTATTTAAAAAGTTTGTTGATGAGATCATTGACAGCCTTATCCGTGACATCATTCATGGCCTGGCCCCCTCCACCAAAAAGCCTATCCCATATACTGATTCCACCTTTTGTCGAAGAAGCAGTCCATACGATCTTCCCCGTTTGTGTCTCGATCATCTGAAGACTCACGGATATCAAATTGGCAGTGGTCGTGCCGGACCTCACCTCTCCGTATTCTTTCACAACTCCGGTGATGACCGCCTGGCATTTGATGATCGGCCCTAATTTTACGATCTCTCCCGGAGAGGGTGAAGATGGGTTTTGAATGTCTACCGTCGCAATCCCTCGTGCCACCTCGCCCGCGGGGAGCACGTATACTGCGCCCGTAGACAAAAGCTTGTTAACAAAAACATCTCTCACCCTGTCCGCGGCAAGATTATCTCGCGCGAGGTTTGAAAAAGGCAACACCGCCACGGTTTGGATGGCTCCAAAATCCATGTTTGGATCACGGTAAACGTCCCCCGTAGTGGCGCAGCCTCCCAGAACAATCAGCACGCAGCAGAGTAAAATTCTCAGCCCTTTAACCATTTTTTTTATCCGCCCCCCGTGAATCGAACACTTCATAGCCAATAAAAAATTCGACATTATTTATTTATCATCCCAACCCCTAGGTTGTCAATATCACTCAGAAAGGTATTCTCAAAGTCGCAAACACACCATTTGAATTTGATGCCTGTGACGTTGAAGAACTTTTAATCAGCTGGTAAGACAAATCTAAATAGGAACGAGTGGTGATGTACCACCTCACACTCGGAATAAAGGTCCTGTTTTCAGTATCTTCTAATGAATTATGGGTGTCGTTATAGGTAATATTAAACTGCAGCGCACCGTCAGGAAAAGGGGACCAATTAACCGCATAATTTTGATTTATCTGTAGCTTCTGGCCATTTTGAGCCAAGATCTGCACTGAGGCAAAAAGGTGTAATGTGGGAAAGGGAGTGTAAGATATGCTGACATCTTCCCTCCTTTGATAAGTGGAAGTGGCCGGGATGCCGCCGCCTGATTGGTTTGTTGCATTATTTACAAAGTCGAGGCTCAGATTCATGGTTCTATGGGGAACAATAGTAACGCCAACAAGGAAGAGAGTGTTCGTTGATTTTACACCCGTTTCCGCAGTTGAAAAGTTTACGCCTCCATTAAGATTGAGATCGATGCCCTTATACAAGGTAGCCGTGTTGTTCAGGAACACAGAAGTATTATCGTTCGGTTTTCCCCCGATTCTCTCATTTTGGCCGCTGAAAACGAGGATGTCCCTGAGTGTCCTTAAAGGGGTGGCGATGATCGATGCATTATAGAGGTATGCAATCATACTCTGATTTTCCTGTGTGCCATTCTGTATTGCAACTCTTGCATTGCCCGAGAAAATGTCGCTGAACCTGTGATTCACGTCTAATCCGTTGGAGAGCGTGTACGTCTCTACTCCCGAAGGATCCGACCTGTTAAAGAAAAAAGAGGCGTCATAATAAAGGGCTGGAATATTCAAGATCCTGGCTCGGACATCCGTATTTGAGATTTGAGAAATCGTTGTTAGCTTTGCACTCGGCCCTGTCACTACTTGTGATGCTGGTTGCTTAAGGAAAGCCTGAAGTTCTGTAACATTGATGTTCGGAAATGCCGAAGCTCCCGGGACAATTGACAAAAGAGGTTTGACCACTAACTTTATGTATCTCGTCGTAACATTCGGGAAGGTTATATCAAAGCGGTTCTGGAACGGTCCGAAAGGGGCAAAGGGAACGGTGGTGGAAAAGGTCCAGTTGAGATTGTCTGAGCTTGTATAGATATCCCATGAAAAGGAATTGGAAATGGCGGGAGCAGAAGAAAGATCAATGTCCACCCATACATAGAACTCGTTTACCTCGGTTGCATTTAGAAGATCGAGGCCGATATTTCTTGGTATGACAGGTGGACCAGAACCAGAAAGTCCAATGTTAATTCCAGCGCTTACAGTTAAGTTGCCATCGATCAGGGCCGGATCGGGAGACAAGGCGCCCGTCAAGGGCATGTCCGTAAGCAAAAAAAGCCCGGCGAAAGGAAACAGCGGAGAGCTTATGGTTCCGCCTACTGCGGCACCCGTGGCTTGGCTTTTTGTTATATCGTAGATAATGTTATAAGTTGAATTTAAAGAAACACGCCTGTCAAAAAAAGAATTGGTATAAGTTATTCTTCCGTTCTGAAACAAATCCGTCGTCTCGAAATGGTTCAGCTTGTCTTCGGTATCCGTGTAACTGCCTTGATATCTGACGTCGAGGCCCTGATAGGTATATCTTGAATTCAGTGTGAAGAGATCCGTGGTCGTATTTTCAACAACATGCTTTGTGTCAAAGATATTCGTTCTATCGAACAGCAAATCAATAGACGGAAATCCGTCGGGCCTCCATCCCAAAATCGCATTATAATCCTCATCCACTGTGGTGATGCCGGGCGAGCCCGAGGTCGTCACCGTTTCCTGTCTCCTGATATAGCCGATTCCCGCAGTGTAGAGGGGATCGCTCAGCGTAAGGCTAAAGAACGGCCTGATATCAGTGGTTGTTGTATTCGATTTGGTACCATTGGTTTTCGAATTGGATATATCGTCCTCGAAGTAACCGCCGGCAGTCAGTCTCAAGTTGGGAAATATCGATGTGTCTATGTTAAGGCTAAATCGGGGATCATAGGTATTCGTCACCGTTTTTGTAACAGCGCCGGTCGCATCCTTGGTCTTGGTAGAGAGGAAACTGTAATCGAATTCTAAATAGCCACTGATGCCATTGATGAGACCCTGACCCATGGCGAAACCCGGCATCAGCATCAGAAAGAGGAATGCGCACAGCGCTATAAGCTTAACCCGCATAGAGCATAGAGCAAAGCGCGCGAAAGCAGAAAGACGCATGGAGCAAAGAGCATAGGGCATAGGGTTCTTCATTTGAGAGGATTTTGGAAACTTGTAATTTGCCTACAAAGAGAATCAAGTTTATTCAGGAGCAGGTCTAAAGAATCCTGGCTGATGAGTTTTCTCCTATCTAATAAGATCAAAATGTTAGCGTTCTCAAAAGTAGATCTTCTGGCAGTATTCAGGAATTGCTTGAATTCCTTTTTAAAAGAAGACCCAGATCCTTCTGCTATATTATTTGACATGGACATTCCCGATCCTCTAAGCTGCTCGGCAAAACGATATAATCTTTTTTGCTCTAAGCCATCGGCAATATCAAATAGTTCATCAGCAATCTCAATCGCTAACCGCCAAATTCTTAAGTCCTGGAATCTAAATTTGATCATGTTAGCCCCCCCTCTGCTCTAT
>DASPPQ010000242.1:0-3349 GCA_035625415.1 Thermodesulfobacteriota bacterium | reverse complement strand
CCCGTCACAATAGCAGAGAGACCTTCGACTCTTCCAACCCTGTTTTTCCCAGCCATTGATTTATCACCCATTACAGAATAAGAACATTTCCTTTTGGATGGCCATATAATACGAGAAAGGGAATTGTATGTCAACCAAATGAAATTCTGCGGTGGCTCCTATTTTTGGACCCAGGATTCATTATCTGACTCATCTCCCCGTCCTACCTCGATCCCTGTTTACTTACAATTATTCAGAGGATGGGTTATCTTTCGGTCATTCATTCTTCATTGAACCGCTATCTATGCAGTTAGCATACTCCGAGTCCCTTGGGCAAGATTCGTTGCCCGGTGTGACTGCGTAATGAGGATAGACTCGATCATCTTTTGGTTGGCGATAACACCTACAACTCACCAGCTCAGTCGTACTGTGAGCCTTGGTGATTATGGATTGAAATCACCGATCACTTTTAGTCCAGAAAGACTTGGAGTGGCCACAAAACTATTGAGTGGTTCGTTGCACGTACAATCCAGCTTTCTGAGCAAGAGCCGGAGGAGGCGTTTGCCCCCTCCGGCTTGGAAAGTACGTGTAGCGACAGATCAGGTGGGTTATATAGTGGCAGAACACCCCGTTCAAATGAGGCTAATGCGGTGCTGTGGGACGTTATCCAAAATGGTGCATGCAGCGCTATCCCAAATTGGTCCGACCGACAGCGTTACTCAATCTTAAATCCTAGCAGGGCTGCCTGAGTCATGCTCTGCACACCTATTGGGGTCGTATTCGCTTTATCGGATGTGAGGTCGAGTATCAATGGACCCCAAACCAGAGCTATGATTTTTCCATCCGAGGAGATTATACCATCCCACGGCTGAGTTATAATTGAGTACACCTTGCCGGGCGCATTCGGACCAGACGTCCAATCTAACTCAAACGATCCTTTAACATACGTGAAGGTTATGTTACCCCTGTTTATGGTATAAGTAAAACCCCAACTTAAATTTCCTGATCCTCCATCGGGTGGAGCACCGATAGCTGAGCTATAAACCTCGAACACACGGAAAATACCTGTGAACGATCCCGTGCCGTCCTTGTTGAATGTGAGAACTCCACTCCACGTATTAGGGCCTTCGAACCACGGTCCCAATGCTCCACCATTGGGTTGAAGGGAAGCGTTGAAGCCCAATATGGCTACAAGACTTGCGGCAGATCCCACAATGGCATAATCCCCCTGGATGGTCTTGTCGTCATCGGCTGATGCCATGGTCGTTACAAACATCGCAATCGCAGCTATCATCACAAATACAGCCAGTCTTTTGATATTCTCCTTCATCGTAGATCCTCCTTTCATCTGCTTATCGAGAGCGCTTCAATAAATGTTGGTTCACCCTTCTGAATAATAATCCTCTTTCTTTCCGATTCGATCAGCTCATAGGACATCACCTCCTCTCAGGCTGACGTAACGGTCTGCTCCTTTAGAGTTCCATTTTTAGATTGACACCATTTTTAGCATATGATAAGTTCTGTCACGGTGGGGTACGGTGACATTTTTTTAGTGACTTTCACTCCTGATAAAATCTCCTGTCATTTCAATAAGATTTTGGGAACACAAAGAGATGGGGGAAAATACCAAAACTTGCCCCATAACAATTGACCTGAGTCAGTTCGAGCTTCATATTGCTCTCAAGAATCGAATTGAACTGACCCTCCATTTCAACTCGCCTTCCCGAAGGTTTTACCTCTCCGTGATTGCCCTTGTCGTTAACGAGATGAAAAGACATGGGAAAATCACATCTATCCTCCTGGAAGGACATCGTGATCTCCTTGCTTTGCTCAACGACACGGTTGGGGGTTCTGCCGGATCGTCAGAGGAAGAGAATTTGCTGTCAAGGATCTACAAGAAATGGAAATACGCCCTGCCCAACCTGGAAGAAGCCCCGCTTTTCATGGTCCTCGGAAGAAAAAGGGGATATGAGGAAGGGATTGGCAAAAGCTATCACTTTAGCGAGGCTGAAAAAGATAAATGGGCAAATCTTTTTGAGTACAAAGGGAGCCATGAGAATGTCAGGCTGAAGTTCGCCATAGATAAAATAGGAGCAACCTTAGATGATGTTGTGATCGTCTACGAGGATTCTTTGAACGCAGATGCGTGGGAAAGGTTCATATCAAGTCTCAAAGAGAAGAAGGCAGAACCTGATAAACGTGTTTTAGAAAAATCTGAGGTTGCAGCTCCTCCATCGGATAGAAGAAGACCATTATTGCTGGGTAGGTATCGCTGGGTGGCCCTGATGGCCGCGATCGTGGTCGTTCTGGGAACGATCGCATTAGTGATCTGGAAAACTTATTTAAAACCTGGTATGGGCGATGTTGCTTCTATTGAGAAGATGGCCTTCCCACTACCGGATAAACCCTCTATTGCTGTGTTGCCGTTTGTAAACTTGACCGGGGACCCAAAGCAGGAGTTCCTCTGTGACGGGATCACGGAGGAAATCATCACTACTCTTTCCAAGGTTCCAAGGCTATTTGTGATTGCCAGGGAGTCTGTGTTCGTTTACAAGGGGAAGGCCGTTAAAGTCCAAAAAGTTGCCGAGGACATGGGGGTACGGTATGTGCTGGAAGGAAGTGTTCAGAGAACAAAAGACAGGGTGCGGATCTTGGTGCAGCTCATCGATGCGATCAAAGCGGTTCATCTCTGGTCGGAGGGATACGACAGGGACCTGAAAGACTGGTTTGACCTGCAAGATGAGATTGCAATGCAGATCATGACGGCTCTTCAAGTGAAACTGACGGAAGGGGAGTTTGCAAGTGGAATAGCCGGAGGCACTTCCAACCTCAAGGCCTTGGAGTGTTTTTGGCGTGCTGGGGAGCACTTTGAACACCTTGAGAAAGGGGACAATGTTTTGGCCAGGCAGTGGGCGCAAAAAGGAGTTGAGTTAGATCCGAAATTTGCCGATGCATGGGCGATTTTGGGTTGGACTTATTCCTTTGATGTACACTTCGGCTGGGACATATCTCCTGCCCAGTCCATGAAGAGAGCGTTGGAATGCGCGCAAAAGGCCATCGGTCTGAGTGATTCCTGTGCTAACGCCTATGCCTTGATGGGCCAGATCACCCTCGATCAGAGGAAGTTTGATGAGGCCATACAATACGGAGAGAAGGCTGTTAGGATCAATCCCGGCGACCCCAATTTTCTTTTCGTCTTGGCGGTAATTATGCATTTTAGTGGAAAATTCGACGAGTCGACCGCGCTGATTAGGAACGCGATGCGCTTATGCCCTTACTACCCTGCTATGTATCTGGACATCCAGTCTATGTCTTACTTTTTGACCGGACGCTACAAGGAGGCCTTAGCGGCTGGTGAGCTATTGCTTGC
>DASPPQ010000241.1:0-52406 GCA_035625415.1 Thermodesulfobacteriota bacterium | reverse complement strand
AAAATTGCTTCATCCCAACGTTTAGCACAGGCCAACTCATAGAGCTTCACACTCTGTCGAGGAATGACACAAGAAGGTCCGGCCATCCATCCAACTCCTCCCAGCATCATTACGAACAACGGAATGTGGGCCGATGCACTGCTCATACGTCAAAAAATTGAAACTAAAATTTTCATGAATTTCCTGAAAAGGATAACCTTAGACTCAAAAATGAAGTGAGACACAACTTTCCTGCTTTGAGCTTATTTTCTTCACTCTCAGCCTCTGTGAGAGTCTAACTCTGGGTCTTAAATTTATGAATAAAAACTAAATACCCTTTTCAATAGATGGGAGCAGTTCGTCGTCGAGAGGCCGCGGATTCGTCCTGATACGTCTTGTTTGAATGAGGGTCTTGTCTAAAATCTCCCGGGCATCCTCCTTCTTGATCCCCAGTTGCGAAGGTCTGGAAGGCAAGTCTAAATCCTTGATCAGCGCCTGCACTTTTGCGAGGAAGGTCTCCGCAGAAAACGGACCAGAATTCAGTCCATCATTCTTTTCCGGGATCGAAGATAGGAGAGCAAGATCCTTTTCACACGCCCTAAAATTGTAGGTCAGGCCGATGTTCGTACAGGCTGCGAGACAGACGCCATGGGGGGCGGCAATCATCCCTCCCAGAGAAGAGGCAAGCGCATGGACTAAACCCAGCCCGCTGTGGCTGAAAGCGATCCCTGCTAAATGTGACCCTATCGACATTCCTATACGGGCCTCGCGATTTTCACCATGTGATACGGCTTGACGGTAGGAAGCCCAGATCGAACCAAAGGCCTCCAACGCCAAGCTCCGGCTGAAGGGGTTGCTCCCCTGATAAAGAATCGGCCGCTCCGGAACCTGACCATGAGGACGGGCGAGGAAGCTTTCGACGGCGTGCATCAGGGCATCATATCCCGCATTTCTGGTCACAATGGGGGAAAGCCCCATCGTCAGTTCGGGGTCCACAATAGAGGCAACAGGGCGAATGTACTCAGAGGAACATCCAAGCTTAACACCTCCTGTGGTAAAAACTGTTGTCTGGGTGCATTGCGAACCTGTCCCGGATGTTGTCGAGATACAAACGATCGGGGTGACTGGTCCCGGAACGGTCCCTTCACCCACATAATCTTCAAGCGAACCTCCGTGCATCATAATAATAGAAAGCGCCTTGGCGAAGTCCATGGCACTGCCACCTCCAACGCCCAAAAGAACATCGAAGTCCGACCCGAAATGTCCTTTTTGCTGATCCACATCGATGCTGCGGGGCTCGCTGGGTGCACCATTAAATAGCTTCACATCGAATGATCCCTTCATCAAATCGAGGATTCTCTGGAGAATGCCACTGGCGCCGACCTGAGGATCGGTAATGATTAGGATACGCTTGAAATTCCTCGATTTCAATAACTCTGGTAGTCTTACCAAAGCCCCGAATCCAAAGATAGATGGTGATGGAGAAAATGTGATGATTTCAGACAAGATCAGGCCTCCAGGTCAAACCGACAAACCAGAGCTTTCAACCGTGCGTGCCCCAACCGGGACAGCCAAATGTTCCTGCATATCGGGAGCAGGACCGAGACTGTGGGCTCCCCCTCCGATCATATTTCCCAACGGGTAAGGAAGGCTCCATGTCTCATCTTTGCAAAATAATCAAAACATAGGGATCTTCAGCGTATCGGCCGCTGCCTTGGCAACCGCCGTCAATAGCACCGCCGATGTGTTCCCGCCGATGTTTTCGAAATTAGGCGTGCCGCCCAATTGGATCAGCAACGTGTCAATCCTCTCCTGTTCCAGGGCATCCATGCCGACGAGCGAGGGAATGCTCTCTTTTTCGAGGATCTCCATCGGTTCGCGTAAGCCGCCAGAACCGTTCTTCTTGTCAAGTTTATTTCAAACAGTTTCTTCCCAACTATGCGTTAGCAAACTTCAAATTACCCCGAAAAACAGGAGGTGTCCTCGTGGCACTGACCATCGATATAAGTTGACAAATTAAAGATAAAATGATAATTGGGTGTCACGGTTTCCTGCGTAACTTAAAAGAATCGTACCTTTCCATCTTAAAGGCAAATTAAATTTTTTATCTTTCTATAAAGCATTTTCAAATTCTTATCAAGGAGGGAAGAGACATGAAACGATTTTTATGCTTGTTGTTTTTAGGGCTCTTTATTCTTTGGGTAACTACTCCTTATGCCCGGGCCCAGGATAAAGTGGCGGTCGGGATCCCTTTGGCCATTACGGGGATCCATGCCAAGTTCGGCGAACAACATCATAACGGCTATAAGCTTGCTTTAGAGGAGATTCTTACCCAAGGAGGAATCCGAAAAGGAGTCCTCAAGGGGAAGAAATTAGAATTTCTATTCGAGGATGATGAAGGGAAGCCGGAAAAGGCAAAAGCAGTGACGGAAAAGCTCATCACCCGGGACAATCTTCCCATGATTATGGGCGGATACGCAAGTTCCGAAGTTTTCGCCATTGCCGGCACAACGGCACAATACAGTATCCCCTTTCTTTCGCCAAGCGGGGCAGCGGACGAAATCACCCAAAAAGGATGGAAGAACGTTTTCCGTCTGAACCAACCTGCAAGTGAATACTGCTCAGGTCTTCAGGATTTCATGCTCAAGATTGTGAAACCCACTTCGATGGTTATCCTCTTTGAGAATACCCTTTTCGGCACGAGTACCGCCAAGGCGATGAAAGAATGGTGTGGAGAAAACAAAATCAAGGTCATGATGTTTGAGCCTTACGAGGCTGGAACACCAGATTTCAAGCCTCTATTGACCCTTGCGAAGGCAGCCCAAGCCGATGTGATCTTCATGGTCTCCTACATTATGGATGCAGTTCTTCTGACCCGCCAAACCGCTGAATTAGACATCGATTCCAAACTGTTTTGCGGCGGTGCTGCCGGTTTTGCTCTTCCAGAATTTCTAAACGGAGTAGGAAAGTTGGGGGAAGGGGTGATGACTGCTGTCCTCTGGAGTCATGATGTGAAATATCCCGGAGCGCAAAAGTTTTACGAGACCTTCTTAAAAAAGTATAATTTGGCTCCCACCTACCATGGCGCGGAGGCTTACTCCGCAGCTTACGTGTGTCGAGATGTGCTTGAACGAACAAAATCACTTTCCAAAGAAGACCTGATCAAGGCCCTCTCCGAGACGAACATGATGACGATCTTCGGCCCGGTGAAATTCGTTAACTATAAAAAGTTCATCAATCAAAACAAGGTTCCATCCTTGGTGGTCCAAGTGATTAAGATGAAACATGAGACCATCTGGCCACCGGAAGCTGCCGCGACAAAATATCTGTATCCTCAACCGAAGTGGAAGGACAAGAGATAAATGGCAAGGGATTAATAAAGAGTCATCCTCGAGGCTCCTTGCAGCTCCGGGGGTGGCTTTGTATTGCGTCTCACCCCAAGGGATAACAAGGCTCCTATGACCGCTCTCGCGATGTTTCTTCAGACGTTAATCAGTGGCGTCCTCACAGGGGGTCTCTACGCTCTTATTGGGGTTGGATTCACTCTAATCTTTGGCGTCATGTCAATCCTCAACTTAGCCCATGGTGACCTGATGATGGTTGGGATGTACGTGACCTTTTGGCTTTTCACCCTTTGGGGTATGGATCCCTATCTTTCTCTGGTCTTTTCCATGCCCGTCCTCTTTGTGATAGGAGTCCTCATTCAGAAATATACGATCACCCCTGTGATGCGTGTTCAAACCCTCCTTGCCCATACCCAGGTCTTGCTCACCTTTGCCATCGGTCTGGTCCTGAGTAATATCGCCCTTCTGTTGTTCACAGGCGACTACCGGACGTTGCGCACGAACTATACCAGTGCTGTCTGGTACGTGGGCGGTCTGTCCATTAATGTTGCTCTGACGATTGCCTTCGTCATCGCTGCGGGCATCACCTTTTTTCTTTTTCTTTTTTTGATGAAGACGGACACTGGGAAGGCGATCCGTGCCACTGCGCAGGATCGCCATGCTGCACAGCTCATGGGGATTAAGACGGAGAGGATCACGGTCTTGACTTATGGCCTCGGGGCAGCTCTGGCCGGTGCAGCAGGCTCTCTCTTTCTCCCTATCTATTACCTGTTTCCCAATGTCGGCAAACCATTCACGACCAAGGCGTTCATTGTTATCGTTCTCGGTGGAATGGGAAGTACAATCGGCGCCACGGTAGGCGGCGTTGTCCTGGGCATTGCCGAAGCCCTGGGAGCTGTTTATATCTCTCCGGGATATAAAGAAGCCGTTGGCTTCGTCATTTTCGTCCTCGTTTTGCTCTTTCTGCCAGGCGGATTAAAGAGGCTAACGCGGGTATAGGGAAGAAAACAGATGGAAAGAAAAATGGAATTCAAGAAGCTTCTTCCCTTGCTCATCTTTTTGGTCCTCGCTCTTGTGCCCGCTTTCGAAAGAAACCCTTACATTCTCCACATGATGATCATGGTCTTGATCTGGATCTGCCTCGGGCAGAGTTGGAATCTTTTGGGAGGGTTTACTGGCCAGGTTTCCTTCGGCCATGCAGCTTTCTATGGAGTGGGCGCTTACTCGGCGGGTCTCCTTTATTTCCACAAAGAGATTTCTACCTGGTACGGGATGATTCTGGGACCCTTGACGGCTATGGTTATTGCGGTGCCCATGGGGCTGATCTGTTTTCGACTCCGAGGAGCCTACTTTGCCCTGGCCATGCTCGCCTTGGCTGAACTCCTTCGATTGGTCGCCACCAACTGGATCTCTTTCACCAATGGGTCCGTAGGTATCCTTATCGTCCCCGTTGCAGGCAAGGTTTTTTACTATTATCTTGTTCTTGTTCTGGCGGCCTTCGGATTTTATGTCATCCGCCGAGTGATCAATTCTAAGTGGGGTTTTTACTTTGTCGCCATCCGGGAAGACCAGGACGCTGCCGAGTCGATGGGGATCGACACCACCAAATATAAGCTTTTCTCTCTCCTTATCTCTGCCTTCTTCACAGGTCTCACCGGCGCTTTTTACATGAACTACATGGCTTTCATCGACCCGATGGTCGTTTTCTCCTTGACCGATGTATCGATCATGATGATCCTTGTCGTGATGCTCGGCGGCGCAGGAACCTTTTACGGGCCGGCTATCGGAGCGGTTATCATGGTCATTCTCAGCGAGGTTTTTCGCGCTTACTTCGGCAGTGCTAATCTATTGGTCTTGGGAATTCTCATCGTCCTGATCATCGTCTTCATTCCCGATGGTGTAATCGAGATCCGAAGGTACTTAAAGAGGACAAAATATGCTTGAGGTGAAAAACCTTACCAAGTTTTTTGGCGGCCTTGGAGCGGTGAGAGAATTGTCCTTCAAAGTTGAGAAAGGTCAGATCTTCGGTCTGATCGGCCCCAATGGAGCTGGAAAAACCACCGTTTTTAATCTGATCAATGGTTTCTACCTCCCTACCTCTGGGGAAGTCCTGTTTAAGGGAGAACCGATCACAGGGTTGAAACCTAATGCCATCTGCAAAAAAGGGATTGCGCGTACTTTTCAGCTGGTCAAGCCACTGTCCCGTATGACGGTTTTAGAGAACGTTATGGCTTCGGCTTTCTGCCGGGTGAATAGCATAAAGAAAGCTCAGGAAGAGGCGCTGAAAACACTAGAGTTCTGCGGATTGATGCACCGCAAAAATTACTTGGCCAGGAGCCTAACGATCGGGGATCGAAAAAGGTTAGAAATCACCCGGGCAATGGCCACGCATCCAGAAGTCATTTTGCTCGACGAGACGGCCGCGGGTTTGAACCCGACTGAGCTTGACCAAGCGATCGCTTTGATTAGAAAGATCCGGGAGCAGGGAATCACCATCCTGATTGTGGAGCACATCATGAAAGTCATCATGTCCATCTCCGACCGCATTCACGCCATCAATTATGGGGAGACAATTACCGAGGGAACACCTCAGGAAGTGGCCAACAACAAAGCGGTCATTGAAGCTTATCTGGGAGAGGCTTATGCTTAGTGTGAATCAGATCCAAGTCGCTTATAGCGACGTCCAGGTCCTCTGGGATGTCTCCATGAAGGTGCAGTCGAAAGAATTTGCGGCTATGGTTGGAGCAAATGGAGCAGGGAAATCGACCACCCTGAATACCATCTCAGCCCTTCTCCGTCCCCGTTCGGGTACGATCGAATTCAACGGCGAGCGAATCGACCGTGCTCCGACGAGCCAGGTTGTCGAGCTGGGGATTTCTCAGGTCCCAGAGGGACGGAGGCTGTTCCCTGAGATGACTGTCCTGGAAAACCTCGAATTGGGCTCTTTCATGGCTGAGGCAAAGAGGCGCCGGAACGAAACCATAGACTGGGTTTATAACATTTTCCCTCGTCTGAAGGAGCGACGAAACCAACTCGCCGGCACCCTGAGTGGCGGTGAGCAACAGATGGTCGCAGTGGGTCGAGGATTAATGTCCCGACCGAAGCTTCTCATGTTGGATGAACCCTCTCTGGGATTGGCCCCCATTCTGGTTCAAGAAGTTTTTAAATCCTTGGAACGCGTGAATGAAGAAGGCGTGACCATCTTGCTTGTCGAGCAAAACGTGAAACATACCCTCACCATCGCCACCCATGCCTATGTCTTAGAGAACGGAAGGGTCGTTATGGAAGGTAAAGGGGTTGATCTTCTAAACAACAATCATGTTAAAAAGGCCTACCTTGGAATTTGAGTGGTACCCTTACGGTTGCACTCCATTTTTGATCAGGGGCTCCAATTAAGCCATTTGAATGATTTGCCTTAATTGTTGACCACTGTCCAGTTCGTCAAACCCTGAATTAACTTGTTCCAAAGATAAAGTTGACGTGACATACAGTGTTTTTCATCTCTTTCGCAAAAGAAGAGGAGACCACTTCTGGAGGTCTTGAATCTTCTCAAAATCTTTAACCTGATCCACAATTTTTGATCTTCGGTCTCTCGTCCAGAACCGACTGGTCAGATCATGAAACTTCTCAATGAGTTCATCCCAGGAAAGAGGGTTTTCAGAATCGCCTTTGCAATATTCAACTTTTGTGAAATATCTCTTTCCATCCTTGGTGAAGATTTCAGCGGTGGCACACCACTGTTTCGGAAAGGTCTTCTCCAAATCGGGGTCTGTGACACATTCAACCCGCCTCATCATTCGTTTCACTTCCTTTGACCGAATTTTGGAGAGATCGAACTCGTCCAGACCCGCTCTTCTATAAAGGATTGCAACCGCCGCACCAAAGGGCATACTGAACTGAGCATCCACGATCGATTGTGGGGTGTACTTCTCTTCCAACGGTTCTGCAATCAGACGAGCCCCTGCACGTAAAATTCCCACCCTGACTTTTTCCACCTTCTCAGCCGGGAGATCATTCTCCCTGACAATTTTCAAGACCGCATCAATCGGGGGCTGCATATAACGGCAACAAGCATGAGGTTTTATAGAGGTCCGAAGGATTTCATATTGAGTACCAATACCTTCCAAAACCTTGCTTTGATCTGCCCCATCTGAATAGGAATGTAGAAATCCATCTCTTCCTTCAATAATCGAACTGGGCCCTCGAAATCCCTTCTGCGCCAGCCGGGCTGCAACCATCCCACTCAGTGCAGCCCATCCAGGATGAAAACGTTTCGTCCACGCCCCTTGGGCTAAATACTCCATGGAACCAGCGGCTTGACTCCCTGCAATTCCCATGGCACTCGTCATCCCCTCTGGCTTAAGCCCCATGATCTTTGAGACCACGATGCTCGATCCAAAGGAACCACAGATGCCGGTTGGGTGAAAGCCCCTCTTATAGCTGTTCTCTGGGCCAAGGGCCCTTCCCAAACGGATCATCACCTCGTAACCTAAAACCACTGCTTCGATAAATTTCTTCCCATCCCCGTCAACCCTCTCACTCGTGGCTAAAGCAGCAGGGAAGACTACCACTCCCGGATGAAGAGAGGCTTCATTATTCACATCATCCATCTCAATGGCATGAGCCGAGGTACCGTTGGCCAGGGCTGAATAGAAATGAAACGCTCTATCCTTCGTCCCAATGATCACTCCACCCTGCTGCCGATGGCCCATCTCCCTAATGAATCGATACATACTCTGAGAAGAATCTTCTTGAGAACCACGACAGGCCACACCAATGAAGTCAAGAAAAAAGTATTTGGCCCGATCAATCACTTCCTCGGAAAGTCGCCGGAACTTTAATCCATGACAATATTTTGCTAACTCTTGGGTCATGCCCATAAAATCTCTCCTAAAATTCCAACTCGCAAATCCTAAATTACAATTAATTTCTGATCCCCGATGTTCAAATAACTTAAATTCGTAAAGAGCGATGGCTTAGAATTTTGAATTTTGTTTATTGGGGATTACTTATGGTTTGGTACTTATTATTCTGTTCTTTTTTTACCTGATCGTTCCCTCATAGGTGGTGGTCAACTGTCTTTGTCTCACCAATGGATTTGAATAATCTGGAAGAAGAACAGGAGAAATTTTTCTCCGGTCAATCCTCCCCTCCTCCAATTCCTTATGGAACTTTCGTACATGATCTAAGGTGAGTTGGCCATCCTTAGCTCCCTCTTTAGCATAGAGAGCAGCGTTACGCCCTGCAATTCTTCCAAAGACAAGAACATCTAACAGAGAGTTCCCTCCCAAACGATTCTCACCCTGAACTCCGCCGGTTACTTCTCCAGCCGCAAAGAGTCCAGAGACCTTCGTCTCCCCTTTTTCATTAAATCTCAAACCGCCATTCTGATAGTGGAGTGTTGGGTAGATGAGAATCGGCTCCTTTGTAATATCAATCCCATACCTTTTAAAAATCTTATACTTCCCAACGAAGTTCTTGATCAAAGCCCCTTCTCCCTGGATCAGGTCAACCATAGGAGTATCGAGCCAAACGCCCACTTTTCCTGCAGGTGTGGGTACCCCCTTTCCCATCTGAATACATTCCCGAATGATCGAGGCCGCACAGGCATCCCTTGGCTCGCGCTCAAAGACAAACTGCTCCCCGTCGATGTTGAGGAGATGCGCACCCGCCCCTCTAAACTTCTCTGAGATAAGAAGCCCTTCAGCCTGTTCCGGGAAAATCGCTCCGGTCGGATGATATTGAGTGGTGTGAAGCAAACAGACTTCCAAGCCGGCCCGGTAGCCCAGGACAAGGCCATCTCCTGTTGCTCCATAATGGTTGGTCGTCATAAAACCGCCGATGTGAAGTCTGCCGGAGCCACCCGTTGCCAAAATCACAGCTTTTGACTTTACTAAAAAGTATTCCTCGGTCTCCAAATTATAAAGAATCGCACCCGCACAATGACCATGCTCATTGAGAACCAGTTCTACGACGGGAGCAAATTCAAGAACGTTTATCCCCTCTCTGTTTCTGGTTTCATCTCGAATCGTGCGCATGATCTCTGCTCCCGTAATATCTGCTGCGACATGGACTCTTTTCCTACATGTTCCCCCGAGATGAAACACTTTGAAACTGCCATCCGGATTCTTATCAAACATGGCCCCCAAACTCTCGAGCCACTGAAGAACGGAGGGGGCCTGAGTCACAAGGGTGTAAACCAACTCCGGAACATTCGCGAAATGTCCTCCCCCAATCGTATCAAGATAATGATAATAGGGTGAGTCCTTCCCGGGCTGATCAGCCGCCTGGATGCCTCCCTCGGCCATCATCGTATTGGCATCCCCATGCCTCAGTTTCGTCGCAATGATCACCCTGGCTCCATGCTCCTGTGCAAGTAAGGCCGCGGATGTCCCGGCTCCTCCGGCCCCGATAACAAGAACATCCGTTTCATAAGCAATCCGTGAAAGATCTACCCTGTCCGGGTCAATCCGACTCCATGATTCTAAGATTTCGCAGATTTCTGGTGGTACCCTGTACCCTCTGCTCGGCCCAACGTGTAATTCCTGTAATGAACTCTCCTTATAGGAGGGATGGAATTTTCTCAGCCGATTCTCTTTCTCGGCAAGGCTCATCCTCGAAAATTCTAAACCCTTACGTCTCTTATCCAAACGCTCAGGTCGGGTCAATTCAACTTGTTTAGTCAATTGCTTAAGTTCGTAAGTATAGGACATTGTCTACACTTCCATTGCGAATTCTTACTTTAATTAACTCGAAAACGCCTCAAGAAAAGCAACCCATTTTTCCACAAGGCGCTTGGCTTCCTCTAACTCTTCACTTCAAAAATTTTTTCTGCGGCAACCTGCGCCGCGATGGCACAGACCCTTGGGCAACCTAAATCACCATGACCGCCTGCATCAAGAAACGCTTGATAATCTTTTTCATCGTTCATATCAAAAGATCGGCCGTAGATTTTCTCTTGTATCTCTTTACAAAGAGTCGTTTTCAGATCTTCTTTCAATCCAAGTTGATTTTTAAGTTCTTCCTTAAATTTTCTCTGCAATTCACGGGCAGGTCCCATTGATTTTCGGTATGCTTCTGTTTCTTCCATTTGTTCTCTCCCAATGACCAGTCCTAAAGCCATCAGAGCCCCGATCAAGGCACCGCAGGTTTCACCACTTCGAGCCACCCCTCCTCCAAATACGGTGGCCGATTTAAAGACTGTCAAATTTTTCATACCGAACTCTTCTTGAATACTAAGTAAAACACTTTGAGAACAGCCCGAGAACTTGTCATATTCAAGGGCCTTTTTCCTAATATTTTGAATTATTTTTTCTTTCCTAGTAGACACTTCTCTTATCCTTCCTTCTTTATTTTTTTCTTTTCGCTTTATGAGACTAAAAATTGAGAAGGCTTTCAACCCATGTTTCTTCATAAAAAGCATAACAAAGGAATGATCGGAATTCAATGGTGGTAAATCGCTGGGAATGTACGGCCTTATCTTACCGATTACTACTTGAAAAGTTGCATGGATGCACGATTTTGAACAATCAATGTTTCAGGAAAAAGTCACCAACACTGTCCGAAATTAAAATGGAAAGGGTGGTATTTACCGCGAACCCCCAATTTCCTCTGTTAATATCAGAACGAGTCGAACCAGTTAGGCTAACCCCTCCTTTTCTTTTAGCATTGGCCTTTGGCGTTAACACGGCCATTTAGAGTTGATTTGGTTTAGAAAATCATATAAATTACCATCCATGGAGAAAGTTGCCTTCCTTTTTTGTGTCCACAATCATCAGCCGGTTGGAAATTTCCTTCACGTCTTAGAAAATGCTTACGAGAAAGCTTATCTTCCCTTCATCGAAGTCCTTAAGAAATACCCATTCATGAAGATCTCGATTCACTATACCGGGATCCTCTGGGATTTTTTCAAAGAGCATCACCCGGAATTCTTGGAAACTCTAAAAGAGTTGGTCAAAAAAGGACAGTTAGAGATGATGACCGGCGGGTATTATGAACCGATTCTGGCGGTCATCCCGGACGAAGATAAAGTCGGGCAGATCAAAAGGCTCACCCAAACCATTAAGGAAGATATGGCAGTAATCCCGTGTGGAATGTGGCTGGCAGAAAGAGTTTGGGAACCCCATCTCCCAAAGTATCTAGCGGAGGCCGGTGTAGAATATATTACGATCGATGATTATCACTTCAAGAAATCCGGATTAAGAGAAGAGGATTTATACGGCTACTATCTCACAGAGGAGGGAGGGAAGGTAGTAAAGGTATTTCCGGGAAGCGAAACCTTGCGATACATCATCCCCTTTCATCCTCCGGAAGAAACCTTGGAATATCTCTCCCGGCTTCGAGGCGCCCCGTGTGCAGGTATTTTTGCCGATGATGGTGAGAAATTCGGAATCTGGCCTTTTACCTACCATTCGGTCTACGAAGAAGGTTGGTTAGAACATTTCTTTGAATTGATTGGAAAAAATCTGGATTGGATTGAACCCATGCCCCTTGGAGCCTATGCCATTCGCGAGAAACCACTTGGGACGATCTATCTCTCCTGTTCCTCTTATATGGAAATGGATGAATGGAGCCTTCCCACGGAGGCGATGGTGGAATACGGAAAGGTTGTCGAGAGGTTGAAGGAGATGCCCGAAGGGGAACAGATCAGAAGATTTTTGAAAGGTGGGTTCTGGAGGAACTTCTTCGCCAAGTATCCCGAATCGAACGATATGCATAAGAGGGTCCTTTATTTGCGAGAGAAGATTGGGGATGAGAAAAGGAAGCCTGTTCCCAAAAGCCAGGATTCTCTCTACTACCTTCACCGAGCGGAGTGTAATGATGCATACTGGCATGGCGTTTTCGGGGGGCTTTATCTTCCACATCTCCGCTATGCGATCTATGAAAATCTGATCAAGGCAGAAACCCTTTACGATCAAAAAATACACAGAGAGAAAGAATGGATTGAACTGGAGAGATTGGATTTCAATGGGGATGGGGATGAGGAAGTCATTCTGAAGAATCCAGAAACTGTTCTCCTTTTCAGTAGCCGTGGGGGAGCCCTTTTGGAAATGGATGATCGGTCAAAGGCCTTCAATATCCTCGGGACCCTGACCCGGAGGAAGGAGGGCTATCAGGAGAGATTGAAATTGCTGGAATCCCTGCAACAGGAGTTGACGGACAAGGCACCGGCAACGAAGACAAGAACCATCCATGAGATTTTTGATTCAGGAGAGAAGGATTTGAATCAGTACCTCCATTTCGATGACTATCGGAGAGTCTCATTCTTGGACCATTTCATTGCTGAAACGACGGATTTGGAATCATTTCGAAGGTGCCAATATCAGGAAGAGGGGGACTTTATCAAGGAGCCCTACGCGATTGAGGTGAGAAGAAAAGGAAAGTATCAGGAAATCTTTTTTTCCCGGTTGGGGAGCCTCTTAAAGAACGGAAAAAAAGACCCGATGAAGATAGAAAAAAGCTTCTCCATTCCAACCCGGGGGAAGGTGGCGAAAGCATCTTATCAGGTTAGTTACGAAGGGGAAAAGAGGAAAACAAACTTCGGTATTGAATTGAACATCAATCTCTTGGCCGGGGATGCACCGGATCGATATTACGATATCCGAGGACATCAGCTCGAAGATCGAAGGCTGGCCAGCATCGGTGAATTGGGGGATGTTTCAGAGATTCAACTGGTTGACGAATGGGTGGGGATGAAGGTTATCCTGAAGATAGACAGAAACTGTGATCTCTGGCGTTTTCCCGTTGAGACCGTGTCGCTCTCGGAGAGTGGATTCGAGAGGATCTTTCAAGGCTCCTGCCTGCTTCTTTACTGGCCGTTGGATTTAGAACCGGGAAAGGAATTTCAGGTCAGCGTCGAGTTAGGGATTTATTCTTTGGAAAAATAAATGTTCCCCTCACCCTTCCCTCTCCCCTCAGGGGAGAGGGCGGGGTGAGGGGTGATGAGGAGGAGAAAAGAATGGAAAAGAAAGAGAAGCCCTTAGAGAAGATGACCGCTAAAGAACTGAGGGAAATGGCTCTCGGTTTGACCGGGATCCACGGCGTCCACGCGATGAAGAAAGAGGAGTTGATCACAGCCATTCGTGCGGCCAAAGGGATTACCGAGCCGGAACCCAAGAAGGAGAAAAAGGCCTTTGCTAAGAAGGAGAAAGTGGTTTTAACCGTGGCCCAGTTGAAGCAGAAGGTGAAAGAACTGAAGGCCAAAAGACAGGAACTCATCCAAGAGAAAAATCTGAAGATGGCTGAAATTCTGAGAAAACGAATTAGCCGGCTGAAGAAGCAGACGCGCCGTGCGGCCTAATCCATTTCGGAATTCGGAATGCGGATTTTGGAATATTATTCTTTGGAGATGTCACGCCGCAATCCACATTCTGCAATCCGCAATCGTTGAAGATGCCTAAGGTCTCCGTCATCATTCCTACCTATAATCGTCTCCTCGTTCTGAAAGAGGCAGTGGATTCAGTCCTTGCTCAAGATCTTGAGGATATGGAGCTGATCGTCGTCGATGACGGCTCCACCGATGGGACTGGGGAGGAGATGAGACGATACGGGGGAAGAGTCAAGCTACTCCAACATTCTGTGAACAAAGGGGTGAGCGCGGCCAGAAACAGAGGGATTCTTCAGGCCCGGGGCAAGTATATCTCCTTTTTGGATTCGGATGATCTTTGGGTCAAGGGGAAGCTGAAAATTCAAGTGGCTTTCCTGGATGACAACCCCCATTATCCCCTTTGCTACACCGACGAGATCTGGATTCGCAAGGGGAAAAGGGTCAACCCAATGGTCAAGCATGCAAAATATTCCGGCTGGATATTTGAAAAATGCCTTCCTCTCTGTATCATCAGCCCTTCCTCCACGATGATGAGAAAAACACTTTTTTCAAAGGTCGGTCTTTTTGACGAAGCCCTTCCGGTATGCGAGGATTATGACTTCTGGCTCAGGGTCTCTGCCCGGTTTCCCATCTTTTTTATTAATCGTAAACTGATCATCAAACGGGGAGGCCATCCGGACCAGCTCTCGCAGAGATCCTGGGGAAATGACCGCTACCGGGTAATGGCTCTGGAGAAACTCTTATCGGAACCCTATATTGGCTCCGAAGAAAGGGAGATGATTCTTAAAGAGATGAAGAAGAAATGCTCCGTCCTTTATAAAGGTTTTCTAAAAAGAGGAAACGAGACGGAGGGAAGGCAGTATCAGGAGATGATGAGGCGATATGGGATAGAGATTTGATTCAATCTCAAATGTCAAAGGAAGCTCAAATATCCAAATAACTATCACGTTTTCGATTTTGACATTTGGCATTGCATAGAAAGATCCTCAACTATCGCCCTCTCCCCTAGTGGGAGAGGGTGGGGTGAGGGGGACCATACAATATGAAACCAATCCAAAGCATACCTCTTCAAGAAATCGACGTGTTGGATGAAACCTTTTCTGTTAACTATTTGCCCGATCTCCAAAAACTTCGATCTTCCATTGAAGAAGCAGGATTAATCCAGCCCGTGCACTTAAGGAAGAAGTTGGGTGGATACCAGATTATCTGCGGATTCAGAAGAATTTCGGTGATGAAGGCGCTGGGGAAATCGGAGATCGAATCAAGCGTGTTTGAAGAGAAAGAGATGGATGAATTCCAGCTCTTTTCTCTCTCCCTGCATGAGAATCTGACAACCCGGGGATTCAATGCCGTTGAAGAGGCCATCGCCCTGGACAAATTGATCCATCGTTTTGAAATTGATCCCGCTATGGTCATCAAAACCTTCCTTCCCTTTTTCTCTCTCGAGCCCAATGAAAAGATTTTGAATACTTACCTCTCCCTTGCACGGATGGAAGATGAAATCAAAACGTATGTATTGAAAGAGGAGGTGTCACGCGGGAACATTCGAAGACTATCCGCTCTCACTCCGGATGATCGAATGGCCCTGTTTTCCCTGATCTCTCCGCTCAAATTGGGCGAGAACCGTCTAAGAGAGCTGCTCACCCTTTTGGAGGAAACCTCTCGGAGAAATCATGCGAGAGTCAAAGAGATTGCCGGGCGGCCTGAGCTTCAGGCCGTCCTTTCTCAAAAAGAACTTACGCCGTCTCAGAAAACTGACCGTGTCAGGAAGGTTCTCACGGATCTCCGTTATCCGAAGTTGAATCAATTGGAGAAAGCTTTTGAGGAAAAAAGGAAAGACTTAAATTTACCCTCCAATATCTCGCTTCACCACCCCCCCTTTTTTGAGGGAAAGGGGTTGAAGATCGAATTTCAGTTTGAAAGCATGGAGGAATATCAGAGTATCCTCGCTGCCCTTTCTGGGCTTATGGATAAGGAAGAATTTAGAGAGATGTTCGGAACGTAATTAGCACCTAGGTAAACCCCCGACTTTGCCGGGGGACTTGCAGCGTTTGACAGTGCCGGGAATGTAGGATCGTCATTCCGGGCAAGTGAAACGCGACCCGGAATCCAGAAAAAAGCTGGATTCCTGCTTTCGCAGGAATGACGGCACAAAAACTTTTGCGGAAGACCGAACGACGAATGGTCCTCGGTTTTGATTTTGACCGATTGCGATCAGGCCCCTTTGAGGGGCCAGTAATCGTAAAGCTGCCGGCTTTGCCGGAGGCTACGCATTGCAGATTCCGGATCGCAAATTACGGATTGAAAGGTCTGAAAACCGAAAATCTGAAATTAGATGATGCTGCCCTTTCAGATTGAAAAAATCTATCTCGACGAAAAGGCTCAAAAGGATCCGTTCTCGGAAACCATTCTTAAAGCCCTACCCAATGTTCCCGTGGAAACAATCCAAGACAAGCGGTCTCACATCAAACGGTTTTCTTCCATGGCCGATCCTATCGGAATCGGGAAAAGACATCTGCTCATTACCCGTTTTTATGGAAGGCGTCTGAAGCCCTGTCCCGGAACGTCCAATCATATCTGCTGCGGGTACTACGTGATCAACGCTTTGACCAATTGCCCGATGGATTGTTCCTACTGCGTCCTTCAAGGATACCTAAACAATCCATTCCTGACCCTTTACACCAACTGGGATGACCTGCTTGAAGAGATAAATGATTTTCTTTCAAGGAATCAGCCATCCCTTCTTCGGCTGGGGACAGGAGAACTCTCCGATAGCCTGGCTCTGGAGTCTATCTTTCCGATCTCAGAATTTCTAATCGATTCTTTTTCAAAGCGCCGAAAGGCAATTCTCGAACTGAAGACCAAATCCTCGAATATCGATTCCCTCCTGGGTTTGGATCATCGGGGAAAAACAGTTATTTCCTGGTCGCTCAATCCTCCCGAAATGATTGAACGGGAAGAAATGGGGACTGCTCCATTGAAAGACCGGATTGATGCAGCAAGAAAATGTCAGGGAAAGGACTATCCGTTGGGATTTCATTTTGACCCTCTCATCTACCATGAAGGCTGGGAGAAAGAATATAAGGAAACCGTCGTTCAACTTTTTAAACAGATCGATCCCAAGCGGGTCGTCTGGGTCAGCCTGGGAGGGTTTCGTTACCCGCCTCACCTCAAGGCGATTGCAGAGGAACGTTTTCCGAGCACCGAAGTTTTTCTGGGAGAATTGTTTCCGGGAAGGGACGGCAAGTTCCGCTATTTGAAAGAGATTCGCGTGGACATGTATCGAAAAATGGCAGGGTGGTTGAAAGAAGTCGACCCGGACCTTTTTGTCTACCTTTGCATGGAAAGCAAAGAAATTTGGGAAAGGGTTTTTGGCTGGACGCCCAGAAGCAGCAGACATTTGAATCAAATGTTTGAAGAGAGAGTGAAGGTATTCTTCAGAAGATGATCAAAAGAAAACCAAACAGGTTGAGAAATTGTGATTACTCCCAAAGCGGATATTATTTTGTAACGATTTGCACGATCGGCAGAAAGGAATTCTTCGGAGATATTAGAGAAGCCAGAATGGAACTAAACAGATATGGAGAAATTGTCAATCAGTGTTGGTACGATCTGCCGAGGCACTACCCAAATTGTTCGTTAGATTCATTTGTTATTATGCCAAATCACATTCATGGAATTATCGCGATTGATAATGAAAATGTTGGTGGGAACGGTTTCAAACCGTTCCCTACTCATGGGTTGCCAGAGATGATACGAGGATTCAAGACATTCTCATCACGAAGGATAAATGAAAGAATTTTAGGGAAGAACAGATTCGCCTGGCAGAAATCATTCTACGACCATATTGTACGGAGTGAAAAATCTCTTGGCCTTATCAGGGAGTACACTCAAAACAATCCTTTAAAATGGGATTTAGACAGGGAAAACCCATTGTCCGAGAACTTTGGTTTAGACCATGGCCGTTATTGGAAAGAAATCTATGATGATGTGTAGTGGGAATTTTGTTTAGGCCATCAGGTATTTCTTTTTGATTTCCTCGTTCGCTTCAAAATCCGCCAGAGGCCCCTCAAAACGTATCCGCCCGTTATCAATCACGTAGACCCGGCTGATCAGTTTCAGGGCGGACTTCACATTCTGCTCGGAGAGGAGGATGCTGATCCCGGCCTCTCTTAGCTTGAGAATCTGCTTTTCGAGATCTCTTACGATCAGGGGCGCCAGACCTTCTGTCGGCTCATCCAGCAGGAGGAGTTCAGGGCCGCTCATCAATGCCCTCCCAACCGCAAGCATCTGCTGCTCCCCACCACTCAGGTTTCCACCTCTTCGGGATTTAATTTCTCCAAGGACCGGGAAGAGATCATAAACACGCTTTTTATTCCAATCATCGTTTCTTCTGAAGGTGATTTCGAGATTATCATCGACGCTGAGATCCGCAAAGACGCGCCGGTCGTCGGGGACATAGGCGATGCCGCGCCGAACGAGCAAGAAGGCCTTCTCCCTCGTAATCGGCTCTGCCTTGAATGTGATCGTCCCTTGTCGCGGGGGCGTCAGTCCCATGATGCTCCGCATCGTTGTACTTTTGCCCGCCCCATTCCTTCCGAGTAACCCGACAATCTCACCCTGGGAGACCGTGAGAGAGACGTCAAACAGAATGTGGCTCAGGCCATAAAACGTATGAATCCCGTTTACGCTAAGCATATTCCGCTCTCACTCTCGCCGAGATAGGCGTCCTGCACCTCTCTGTTGCACCTGACGTCCGCCGGCAGCCCCTGGATGATGGATTTCCCACGGACCATGACCATAATCCTATTGGCCATGGCAAAGACCAATTCCATATCGTGCTCGCAGAAGAGAATCGTCAAGCCCAGATCGGCGGATAACCGTTTAATCAGGTCGATGCAGCGACTCGTCTCTTCTGGAGACATACCCGCCGTGGGCTCGTCCAGAATTAAAAGTTCTGGATGACCGCCTAAAGCGATGGCGATCTCCAGCACCTTCTGGTCTCCGTGGGAGAGTGATCCACTCACATGATTCCGCTTGTCCGTAAGACCGACACTTTCCAGGATATCCGATGTCTCCTTAATCAGGAGTTTTCTTGAAGGGGAGAAGAGGTTAAATGTCTTTCTATGTCTTGAGAGCACGGCAATTTGGGCATTCTCAAAAACGGTCAGCCGAGAAAATATGTTCACGACCTGGAAGGATCGGCTCATCCCTTTCCTACAGATCCGGTAGGCGGGCAGACCCGTTATCTCTTCTTCCTTGAAAGTGACCCTGCCGCCCTCCGGTTTAAGGATTCCCGTGATCAGGTTGAAAAGAGTTGTTTTCCCCGCACCGTTCGGGCCGATCACAGCCACAATCTCACCTTTCCGCACCTCCAGGTTCGCCCCGTTGACTGCCATGAAACCGCCAAAAGATTTCCGAATTCCCTCGATCCGCAGCATTTATGCCTTTCCTCCGAAGGCTAAATTTCCAAGTTGTTTGAATTTTGCATTCACATACCCAAGCACTCCCTCCGGCAGGAAGATGATGACGAGCATGAGAATGACTCCTTGGATGAGCGTCCAGTATTCGGTAAAGGTACTCGCAAAGGTTCGAAGGGCGACCATAATGGCCGCTCCCAGCATCGGCCCCAAAAAGGTAAGCCAACCGCCGAGGAGACACATGATGAGGATCTCAAGGGAGAGAGTCCAAAAGAGCATGTCGGGGAAAGCAGAATTATCAACCACGACGAAAAGAACCCCTGCCACACCGGCAAAGAAACCGGCGATAACAAGCGCAACAAGTTGATGGAGCTTTACGTTTACGCCTACGGCCTCACTGCGCACAGGATTGTCCCGGATTCCCTGAAGGGCACTCCCGAAGGGAGACTTTACGATCAAATACATGGCCATCAGGCAGGCGGCTGTTACGAATAGAGCGAAATAGTAAGACCCCGTCGTGGAGCCAATGAGGGCTGGCATTGAAACACCATGAATCCCGTCATCACCACCGGTGAAGGAATACCATCGATAGACAATCGCCCACACCAATGATCCTAAGGATATCTGTAGCATTCCAAAGTATAGCTTGGAGAGACGGACACAGATGGCGCCCATGACAAGAGAGACGAATGCTGCCAGCAGGGGGCCTACCAGGAAGCCGATCCATGGAGAATAGCCAAGCTTTGTGATCGTGAGAGCGGTTCCGTAGGCTCCCACACCATAAAAGACGGCGTGGTGAAACTGATAAATGCCCCCATAGCCCAGAACGAGGTTGAGGCTCATGGCGGCAAGGCCACTCACCAAGATAAGTGCCAAGAGATAAATGTAGAACCGGGCTAGGATGAGGGGAAAAACAAGAAGAAGAATAAAGAGGACCAGTACGAACCAGGATTCTCTTCCATGAATATTCTTGGTCGCCAAGAGAAACCTCTTTTCACCAGGTCGATTTCAGCAGTCCCGTGGGCCTAAAAATCAACACCGTGACAACCGCGGCATACGGGAAAACAATTCCAAACTGGGGCCAAATTAAAATGCCGAGGGATTGGGTTAACCCGAAGATCAGAGCACCTAATAGCGCTCCCCATACGTTACCGAGGCCGCCTATGATCACGATCAGAAAGGCTTCCATGATCAGCGTGTGATCCATTCCCAGGGTGACATTCACAATCGGTGAAACAAGGGCGCCACCCAAACCTGCAAGAAAGCAGCCGATCACAAAGACGATAGCAAAAACCCAGCTCACATTCACGCCCACGGCACCTACCATCTCCCGGTCGACCGCCGCTGCCCGCGAGATTTTTCCTATCTTTGTTTTGTTCGCAAGCAGCCAGAGACCCAATGCAACAACGGGACCGATGATGACCAGAAATAGGTTGTAAATGGGAATGGGCAGACTCGCTACTGGGATGGGCCCCTTGAAGGAGCCCGGCAACTGGACCGTCCGATATTCTCCACCCCATACCATTTTAACAAGGTCGCCAAGGATGAGAGCAAACGAGAAGGTTAAAAGAAGAAGCATCAGGTGCTCCCTTTCGTACAGGTGGGCAAAGATCCCCCTCTCTACGGCAAGGCTGAGAAGGGCTACCGCAAAAGGAGCCAGGGCAACCGCCATCCAGAAACCCGTTGTGCCTCCTCCGAACCATTTGGATATGCTAAAGGCGATGAAGGCGCCGATCATATAGAGAGAGCCGTGCGCAATGTTCGGGATCCGGAGCACGCCGAGGATGAGGGTCAAGCCGGATGCAACGATAAACAGAATGGTCGTCCGGCTCAAGCCTACAAGGATCTGGCATAGAATTCCGGGTGGGCAGATCGATAATAAGAATTCCAAGTCCTACTCTCCCTGAAAGGAGCTCCCGCCCTCAGGACGGGAGCTCCCCGAAAGGTCTCGCCAGGTTATTTTCGCAGACCTTTGATCTCCCCGCATGTCGGCAGGTAGTCTTTCGCCGAGATGGTCACGATATCCGAAGCGATCAGGAAGGGATACTGAGGATCCTTTTTGGTCACACCGAAGAACATGGGCAGCGTCGTTTGATGATCACAGGCTCGAAGTTCCAGCTTACCCACGGGACTATCAATCGAAATACCTTCCAGGGCTTTGATGAATTTTTCTTTATCTACTTTTCCTGCCTTTAGAAAACCTTTTTCGAGGAACGTACCCGCCGCGTAACCGTACAGGGCGCCGACCTTCGGATAGCGGCTATAGGTCTTTCTAAACTCCTCTACGAAGGTTTTGTTTTCAGGTGTATCCGGATAATAGAAAAGGTAGTTGGCGGTGCCGTAAACTCCTTCGGGGGCATCTTGGCCCTGGGGTTCAAGCGTGGAGAGTTCGATGGCGGTATGTTGATAAAAGGGAATCTTTTTGTCTAATCCGGTAGCCTTTGCTGCTTTCTGGAAATTGACCATTCCGGTGCCGCCTGTAGCAGAGATAATGAAATCCGGCTTCGCCGCAATAATTTGGGTGATGTAAGGCGTAAAATCTGTCTCCCCCACCTTCCACCAGGACTGACCGAGCAACTGCACTGCCGGCTTTAGTTTCTTCAACTGGTTCCACACGCCGTCTGCGATGGCGTGGCCGTATTCATAATCATCCCCCGCAATCCAATACTTGACGAAAGGCTTTTTTGCCAGTGCAAAGGCCGCAGCCCTACCAGCCATCAAGGTGTTTTCGGAAACCTGGAAGACGTAACGGTGGCCTTTCTCTCCGGTAATCTTATCGCTCTTGGCGAAGGTGACGAAAAAAGGAATTTTCTCCTTCTTCGCAAAGTCGGATATAGCAAGGGATGTCGCACTATTAATGGTACCCATTAGAAGATCAACGCCTTCCTTGAGAACCAGCTCTTTGGCCATGGCAAGGCCGATATCCGGTTTGAACTTCTCGTCTCTTGTGACAAACTCGATTTTCTTCCCCAGGACCCCTCCCTTGGCATTCACCTTGTTGATGGCCATTTTGAACCCATCCAGGACATCGAAAGTAAAAACCGATGCCGGTCCCGTGTAGGTGTCTACAATCCCTACTTTGATCGGATCCGCTCCATAGGAGAAAGACGCGGCCAAAAACCCGAGCAAAATAACACTCATCCCTACGATCGTTCCTTTTTTCATAATAGCCTCCTTTTCCGTAGAATTTTTATCAGTCCGATCCTTCTTATTCACTCCCCCTGCGAAACGGTGTCCCCCCGCCCTTACCCTCTCCAACTTCCCATTAAAAACTAAACATGTCTGACTTGGCTACGGATCTTCCATGGACTGCCGGTAAAATAGTTGTTCTCCCCAAAGGTTGATAATCTAACATGTTCATTGTTTTTGTCAATAAAAACCGCTTATATGGACCCGGCCTCTGCCATCCCCGCCTTTTCTCTTGTAACTACTAAGATATTCCGGAGACTTTAGTCAAGAATCGTTAAGAATCATCGGGGTTGACAAATAGTTTCGTTTCGTGCATTCTGTGTTGGATACAGGGGTCTCAAATCATTGAAAGGAGGGTTCGGTATGAAGAAAAAGATGAACCGGAGGACATTTCTTAAGTATTCAGCAACTGTGGTCGCGACAACAGCCGTCTCAGGCTTTCCCGCTGTTTTGCGCTCTCAGCCAAAAGAAATCATCATCGCTTCGATCCAGCCTGTCACAGGGGTGATCGCTGATCTCGGGATCGCCGATCGTCGAACCAATCAGCTCGCCGTCAACGACATCAATGCCGGGGGTGGTATCAAGTCAATGGGTGGCGCCAAATTGAAACTCCTGCTGGCGGATACGGAAGCAAAAGAAGAGGTCGCCCGTTCAGAGGCAGAGAGGGTGATTAACGAAGGAGCCGTCTGCCTGACCGGTCCATTTCTAAGTGGGAATGCGATGACCATTGGCACCCTCTGCGAACAGAGAGGGATCCCTTTTGTCATGGATGTGGCTGCGGCAGATGCGGTGACGCAGAAAGGTTTCAAATATACCTTCCGTTGCTTTCCGAATCAATCCCTTCTTATAAAGAACATAGGTGACTATCTTGGCCAAATAGTCAAAGAAAAGGGAGTAAACATCAAGAGGATCGCGGTCACCAATGCAGGAGATCTCTTTGGCCGCGTTCAAGGTCAAGGGTTTGTCGATTACGTCAAGGCTAAGAAACTCTCCTTTGATGCAGAGATCGTTGAGCATATCGAATACCCGCTGGGTGTGCAAGACCTCTCGGCTGAGGTTGCAAAGATTAAGGCAGCCAAGCCGGATGTTCTTTGCCCCGTGGCCAGATCCGGGGATGCCAAATTGCTGCTCCGGGAACTCTACAAACAGAGAGTTGAACTCTTAGGGATCATCGGTCCGGGAAGCCCGGGATGGTATGAGCCAGAATTTATCAAGGACATGGGACCCTTGGCTAATTTTATCATGGACAATGCACCATGGCCAAATCCGAAAAGTCCTAAGTATAAGGAGATCAACGAGCGATTTGGCAAACTCTATTCCGGGAAGTATCTGGACGGAAATTCGGGATACGGCTATTTAGCGGTGATGGTCATTGCGGATGCCCTGGAAAGGGCAAAATCGACAAAACCCGAGGCCATCGTGGAGGCCTTGAGAAAGACCAATTATAAACAGAACATTATGGTGGGAGGTCCTGTACAATTTACTCCAAACGGTGACAACGCCAATGCAGCGACGGCATTGCTCCAGGTTTTAAAAGGAGAAGTGAAAGTGGTGCTTCCCAAGGAAGTGGCCGAGACGGCTTATGTCTTTCCCCAGCCGCTCCTATGGAAGCGGTGAACATGAACCCAGTTTGTTTCTCAATCGATGATCAAGGGATTTCTGACGGGAGAGGGATAAAGCCTCACCGCTTTGGCCTCTCCCCTATTTTCCAGCCTTTACCTCGTCGGCTATCTTCCTGAATTGGTCCTCGCTAAGCACCCTTTTCGAATCGTGGGATTTCAGCTTCACCCGATCAAGGACCGTCTGCGCTTCTTCGTCGGTAAGTTCGATATTCAGTTTTTCCGCCCAGAGGTTCACATTGACAAGACCACTTTTCTTACTCATTCCTATTTTTGGCTCTCGATGCCCCACAAAATCAGGATGCACGGGATAGACCGTTAAAGGATTTTTGTCAAAAACATTTCTGTAAAAGCTGGTGACCATTCCAGCTTCGATATCATAGATATCGTCGCCAATCAAAGGTTTGTTAGCCGGGATCTTAAACCCTGAGAGTTTTTCAATAAGTTTAGATAGTTTATTTATTCTCCGGTAATCGAGGCCGACATCGATCCCGTACATCGTCAATAGCGCGAGAGCCGTCTCTTCCATCGGGGTATTGCCGCATCGATCACCAATGCCCAGCACCGTGGTATGGATCACCTCGGCCCCGGCCATCACGGCACTGACGGTGTTTGCTGCACCCATACCGAAATCGTTGTGAAAGTGAGCCTCGAGCGGTTTTGACACTCTTTCTTTAACCTTCTTTGCAAAATAGGCAGCGGCCTGAGGAGAGAGTACACCCAGGGTGTCTACGAGAGCAAGAGCATCCATATGGCCATGAGTGGCCACCTGCTGCACAAGGTCCATCAACCAGTTGAAATCGGACCTTGTGGCATCGACGGTAAAAAAGACAACATAGAGCCCCTGCTCTTTAGCAAAGGCCGTTGCCTCGATAGAGAGATCGATCGCCCTTTGCATGGGCCATTGATACGCCAGCTCGACGAACTGTTTGCTGCCCGGTATTTCCATGATGACGCCGTCTACGCCACAGTCTCTTGCCACTTTGACATCATGTGTCATACACCGCGAAAAGCAGAAAATCTCCGACTTCAAGTTGCGCTTTACAATTTCCTTGATGGCAGCGAAATCGTTGGGTGACATCAACGGCATCCCTGCCTCAATTCGGTGTACCCCTATCTCTGAAAGCATCTCGGCAATGCGTATCTTATCGTCTTTCGTAAAAATGATATGAGGTTGCTGCTCTCCATCCCGCAGAGTCACATCGTGAATCTTGACCTTTTTGGGCGGATGGTAATCTTTCATCACCTCCTCCGAGTAATTCCAAGGACTGACAAACCAGTTATCCGTCTTCCATGGTGTTTTCATATTTTTCACCTTTAACTTCATACCCCCCGTTCCCAGAGTTGCTTCGGCCAGGGAAACACACATTTTGCCTCAGCGAACTTTTGAGGTAGGACCACTTTGACCTGACCCCCGAGAATCTGGTTCATAGCGACATCGGCGTTGACATTGTCGCCCTTTGCATCGAAGATCATTGCCCCTCCAATCATCAAATCCTGTTTAAAGTAAGTCTTTCGCAAAGCCTCTTTGATCTCTTCCGGCCTCGATGACTTGGCCCTTTCAAGAGCATCGGCGATGACCAAAATTGACAAATAGGAGTTTCCTGAATTAGTGTCGATATATTTTCCGGGATATAACTTCGAAAACTTGGCGTTGACCTCTTTATACATCTTTCCTTGGGGGTTATACCAAGGATTATTTACCATCACATATTCGGAGAGGGCTTTCATATCCTGAATGAATTCTGGCTCATACCATCCTGGACTGCCGGGGCTGATGAGACCCATGAGCGGAACCCTCTGCTTATAAAGTTCCCGCATGATCAACTTGGCATCCCCAGGCCTGGCAACGGGAAAGAGAACATCCGGCTTCAGAAACTTGATTTTTGAAATCTCCGTGGATAGGTCCTGTACCCCGAGCGGATATTCAATCTGGGTCAATATCTCAATGGGGAATTTCTTCTCTTTGACAACCTTGATGAAAGTCGCTCCCTGATCCCGGCCGAAGAGATCTCCTGTATTGGTGACCGCTCCCTTGATCTTGCTGATATTGTTCTCCTTCATAATTTGTTCCATATACAGAAGCATGGTATTGGCCATGTTCACGGGGGTCGCATAGGTTCTGAAAGTATATTTGAAGCCCTGCTGGGTGATATTCGCTGCGACGACATCTGTCACAAAGGGGACCCCCCTCTGCTCACAGAGGGTGGCGATCGTCATCGCATTACCGCTGAGGAATGGACCGGTTAGACAGACGGCGCCGTCCTTAATCAAACGCTCTGCCTCTGAACGGGCGATCTCCTCTTTCGCTTCGCTATCTGCCAGCAAAAGCCTCAGTCTAGCTCCGCCCAGTGACTTAATACCTCCCCTGGTATTGACCTCATCAACCGCCAGTTGGTTCCCCCTTCGCTTCGCAATACCGATATCCGAGACGACGCCTGTGACCGGGTAGATTGAACCGATTAGAATCTCTTTGGGTTGCGAACGCAAGAGGGTAGGAAAACCAGAAAGAGCGGCGGTGGCACCGACGGATGCTGAAACCTTTAAGAAATCCCGACGATTTATCTTCTTTTTCATAGAAGGTCCTCCTTTCAGCAATTCTCATTTTTCCTCCCGGCCTTCATCCTTCTTACCCCATCTTTCCATCCACTTGTTCTTCACTATCCCCCAAGTCCACTCCCTCCAGGGCAAAAGTATGAACCACTTTAAAAGTCATGGTTTCATCCTACCGCGAAATGATCCCATTCGAGGTAACCCAAACTGCAGACCTTGTCAATGTAGGCTTCGGCAACCGGTCCTTTCCTGGGAAAGATTGAAAATCAATTTCACCTATGTTAAAGTCCAGCCGGAAAGGGAGCTGAGGCCGATACATTTTCTCTATGCCGTAGCAGCTCCCGGATCTTGAAATATAAGGGGATATGAATCTTAACCTCCTTTTTCAACTGGCCGTGAGCGGCTTTCTTATGGGAGGGGTCTACAGCCTCATTGCTTTAGGCCTCTCCCTTATTTTTGGCGTGATGAAGGTCATCAATTTCGCCCATGGCGAGATGATGGTGTGGGGGATGTACGTCACCTATACGGTTTTCCTCTGGACCGGGATCGACCCATTTTTTTCCTTTCTTGTCAGCGCCGCAGTCCTTTTTATCCTGGGCTATCTCCTTCAACGTACCATCGTCAATCGCATCCTCGACTCCCCGGAGGCTATGCAAGTCCTTCCCCTGGTAGGAATGGCCATGGTCTTTGAAAATAGCGCCCGGATCATCTGGGGCCCGGATTATATCAGCCCTCAAAGCCGATTTTCTCTCAGCTCTCTGTCTATTGGAAACCTGATGATCGATGTCCCCCGGCTCCTCGCCTTTTCTTTGGCGATTATCATTACCATCATCGTTCTCTTTTTCTTAAAAAAGACCGATACGGGAAAATCGATTCGAGCGGCCGCGGATAACCGAACCGGTGCGCTTCTTGTAGGCAAGGATATCAACAGGATCTACGCCGTCTGTTTCGGAGTCGGAACAGCCTGTGTGGGTGTGGCCGGAGGCCTCCTCGTCCCGATCATGCCTCTTTCACCCCATATTGGGGCCCCCTTTACGATGATCTCCTTCATCATCGTCATCTTAGGTGGAATGGGAAGCTTAACGGGTGCGATGGTCGGAGGGTTTATCGTGGGCATCGCAGAATCGATCGGACCCGAGCTGATCACAGGCCTATTCCATGGAATCAGTCTAGGCCTCGATTTTCCCAATACGATGAAGCAAGTCGTCAGTTTTCTTATCCTCATCGCCATCCTGCTCTTAAAGCCCCAGGGACTCTTGGGAGGGAGAAGATGATGAAGAAGATCTATTTTCCTCTCCTCCTCGGGCTGATCGTCCTTCTTATCCTTCCACAATTTTTGAGCTCCTATGTCTTAGGCGTCTTCGTTCTCATCTTTTATTACGCTTATCTTGGGCAGTCTTGGAACATCCTCACAGGGTATACCGGGGTCATCTCTCTGGGCCATTCCCTCTATGTCGGTATAGGCGCCTATGCGACAACCTACCTTGTCATGGCCTTCGGCTTGAGCCCCTGGGTAGGAATGTGGATTGGGGGAATCTGTGCTGCACTGATCGGCTTGGTGATCGGGTACCTGGGCTTTCGTTTCGGTCTGAAAGGTGTCTACTTTGTCCTTCTGACGATCGCCTTCGCCGAGATTGGGAGATTGATCCTTCTCCATTTAAAAGTATTCGGTTCATTCCAGGGTCTGTTCATTACTCCCAAGTATTCCTTTCTCAGCTTTCAATTCAAGGACAATCATGCGTATTACTACATTGGCCTTGGCTATGTAATCTTCTCTCTGATCGTTGTCCGCCTGATCGAGAGATCGAAAATCGGCAGATATATGGTCGCTTTGAGGGAGGACGAAGATGCCGCAGAAAGCCTAGGCGTGAATGTATTCAAATACAAGATGATCGCCATCGGCATCAGCGCCTTTATGACCTCTTTGGCCGGCGCTTTCTATGCAAATTATCTTTATTATCTCCATCCCGGAACACTGATGTCGATGGCCTTCTCGATTGAAATCATTCTAAGACCTATCATCGGTGGGCTGGGGACGGTGCTGGGTCCGATTATCGGATCGTTCCTGATCACCCCCTTGGCTGAGCTTTCGCGATCCTATTTCGCCAGAGCAGGTTACGAAGGACTGCACCTTGTGATCTATGGATTCTTATTAGTTGCAGTCGTTCTCTTCTTCCCAAGAGGCGTAATTTCGTATATCAAAAAAGCCGTAGCTCCAGTATTGGGCAGTTTGAAATGAATTTGGAAGTTCATTTGAGTAAGCACGCAATGACACGCGCCCAATACCAAATAAGTTCCAATTCCCTAAGAGTGGTTTTAGTCATTCGATATTGGAATTTGGAGCTTGTTTGGGATTTGTAATTTGGAATTTGTAACCGGAGGTTTCAAAGTTGTCTCTCTTAGAACTCAAAGGAGTTTGTAAAAATTTCGGTGGCCTGAAGGCCGTGTCTCAAGTTTCTTTGGATTTGGAAGAGGGGGAGATCTTAGGAATCATCGGTCCGAATGGAGCTGGGAAGACAACCGTTTTCAACACGATCACAGGCTTTTTCAAACCGGATGCGGGTGAGATCTGGTTTAGCGGAGAGAACCTGGTCAACCTCAAGCCTCACCAGATCTGTCAGAGGGGGATGGTAAGGACATTTCAACTGGTCAAGCCCTTTCTTCAACTGACGGTTTTGGATAATGTGGTCGTAGCGGCTTTAAACAGAAGGAAGATCGTTCAAGAAGCCAATGAGAAGGCTCTGGAGACAATCGATTTTGTTGGATTGAGCGAGAAAAAGGATCACCTGGCAACCGGTCTTACCCTTCCTGGCCGGAAGAGGCTGGAGCTTGCAAGGGCCCTGGCCACGGAACCAAAAGTTCTTCTGTTAGATGAGGTGATGGCAGGACTGACCCCAACGGAAGTGGATGCGTTGATTCGTCTGCTGACGGAGGTAAACCAAAAGGGTATCACCATTCTTCTGATCGAACACGTGATGAGAGGCTTGATGGCCCTCTCAAAACGAGTGGTTGTTCTGAACTACGGGGTGAAGATAGCAGAGGGAACTCCTAAGGAAGTAGTGAAGAACTCACGGGTCATCGAAGCCTATTTGGGAGAAGAGTTCGGACGAGAGGAGCTGAAGGGTGCTTAGCGTTAAGGGGATTGATGTCTTCTACGGTGATCTTCAGGCGCTGAGAAGCGTCTCTCTCGAAGTGAACGAGAGAGAGGTCATCTCCATGGTCGGCTCGAATGGAGCAGGGAAGTCTACGACGCTGATGACCCTCTCCGGCATTTTACACCCCAGAGGAGGAGAAATTTACTTCAACGAGACGCCGATACACCGCTATCCCTCCTCAAAGATCGTTGAACTGGGGATCGTCCAAATTCCGGAAGGTCGCCAGCTCTTCCCTTCCCTCACCGTCGTCGAAAACCTAGAGATGGGGGCTCAATTTTCGAAGGCCAAAAAGCTGAGGAAAGAGACGATGGGAGTGGTGTTCGAACTTTTTCCCAGATTGGAGGAGAGGAAAAGTCAGCTGGCAGGAACCCTCAGCGGCGGGGAGCAACAAATGCTTGCCATCGGGAGAGGATTAATGTCCAGACCCACGCTCCTAATGCTCGATGAGCCCTCTTTAGGTCTCTCGCCCATTTTAGTCAGAGTAATCTTTGATATTATCAGAAGGATCAATCAGCAGGGGACCACCATCCTTTTAGTGGAGCAAAATGTGCTCCACTCCCTCAACCTATCTCATCGGGGATATGTCCTGGAAAACGGTTCCGTTGTTTTCAGCGGAACCAGGCAGGACCTCCTCGATAGTCAGCATATCCGCCAAAGCTACCTCGGTCTATGAGTCAGAAGTTCGGCGTTCAGATTTAGGGGGTTAAAAAGTCATTCGGAACCCCTAAGAAGGAAAGATCCTCGATTCCGGGACGAGGGGATGAACCCTGCAGGAAGCTGACAGAAGCTAACAAGCCGGGTTTTATCGCCGTCCCAAAGGGCTACCCGATATCGGAACGGTTCTTTGTCACGGATAAAAAGGATGTTTACATTGAGCGGAAAGCGCACTTGACAAAATAAATATTATAAGTATAATATGTGTACATTTTCACAATGTCAGACAAGACTGCTTCGTTTTTGAAAATCTCGTAAATCAGGACTTAAGTTAAGGATCAATATTGACTATTGATCCTTGGTTATTGATAATGGGTACACCCGGGGTTGTGATAGGTGGCGCCTGGCAGTGTGTTCAGGAAACCAATGGAATGGACTATGTTGACTTTTATAGTTCATCTTATTGAAAGGAGGGTGTTATGGAAGAATTCGTAAAGGGGGGTGCGTTTCTGCTTGAATCAATTCCTCCTAAGGAGGTTTTCACCCCGGAGGACTTTAATGAAGAGCAGAAGTTGATCGCGAAGGCAGTTACCGAATTTGTTACAGGCGAAATTTTACCCGTGGCCGATGATATTGAGACGAAGAAAGAAGGGCTCCTTTCAAGCCTTCTCAAGAAGGCGGGCGAGCTTGGGTTTCTCTCCGCGGATATCCCGGAAGAATATGGGGGACAGGATTTGGATAAGATCAGTTCCCTCCTTGTCTGGGAGAAGATGGCCATGGGAGGAGGTTCTTTTCAGGCCTCCTGCGGGGCTCACACTGGAATTGGTTCTCTTCCACTCGTCTTCTTTGGCAGCAAAGACCAGAAGAGACGTTACCTCCCCAAATTGGCTACGGGAGAGTACATTGGTGCCTATGCTTTGACAGAGCCCGAGGCAGGCTCGGATGCTTTGAACGCGAAGACCACGGCAACCCTCAGCTCTGACGGAAAATATTACATTCTGAATGGCCAGAAGCAATTCATCACCAACGGTGGAATTGCCGATACCTACGTCACCTATGCAAAGGTGAATGGACAGAAATTCACCTCCTTCATCGTCGAGCGCAAGTATGAAGGGGTCTCTGTGGATGAGGAAGAGAATAAGATGGGGATGAAGGGGTCCTCGACACGGAGCGTTATCTTTTCCGATGTCAAAGTCCCTGCAGAGAATCTCATCGGCGAAGTTGGAAGAGGCCACATCGTTGCTCTCAACGTTCTAAACATGGCACGTTTCCAGTTGGGTGCGGGCTGTCTGGGAGGAGCAAAGGCAGGCCTTCAAGAAGCGGTCACGTATGCAAAACAGAGGGTTCAGTTCGGCACGCCGATTGCTGAGTTTGGTCTGATCAAGCAGAAAATTGGAGAGATGGCGATTCGATGTTTCATCATGGAGAGCATGGTTTATCGGACGGGAGGTTTGACCGATCGGATTCTCCGCCGCATCGACCGCCAGGCGGATGATGTCGGACTCCAGATGGCAAGGGGAATTGAGGAGTATAGCATTGAAGACTCGATCAACAAGATCTATTGTTCGGAGAGTGCGGGCTATATTGTGGATGAAGCCGTTCAGATTCACGGAGGGTATGGATACATTCATGAGTATCCCGTCGAGCGAGGCTATAGGGACGAGCGAATTAACAGGATATGGGAAGGCACGAATGAGATCAATCGCCTGACGATCGTGGACATGCTGACGAAACGGGCCATGAAGAATCGTCTTCCCGTGCTTGATGCGGCGCAGAAGGTGGCCAACGAGCTCCTCACCCTCCAGCCGAAAGTTGAAACGGATGATGGGAAGCTCACCATGCAAAAGGAAATGGTGGAGATTGCGAAAAAGATTACTCTCCTGGTCACAGGGGCGGCCGTTCAAAAGTATATGATGAAGCTGGCAGAGGAGCAGGAGATCATGGGCTTGATGAGCGACATGGCGATTCAGGTCTTCGCCATGGAAAGCGGCCTGCTTCGGGCACTCAAGTCATTGCAAAAGTCTGCGGACGAGAAATCCGAACTCCAGAAAACCATTGTAAGGGTCCACGTCAACGATGCCTTTGATCGGGTACAGAGTTTTGCAACGCAGGCCCTTGCCGCCATTGCTGAGGGGGATACTCTCAGAATGCAATTAGCGGCTCTCCACAAACTCTCTCATTTTACCCCTGTGAATACAGTTGCCTTAAGGCGGGAAGTTGCAAATTCAGTGATTAAGATTGGCAGGTATCCATTTTAGTGTGATTCAGCATGGCCTGCCCATCACGGGGCAGGCCATGCTGACGCTGCGAAGCAGGGGACTTCTCTAAGATCGAGAGACCCAACCACTTATATCTTAGTGCACTGCCTTTAACACTTTTTTTACACACAATACTCGTAGGGCTGTCATTCCCGTCCCGCATCAAGTACGGGGCAAGCACCAATTATTAAATAAATTTTACATGACGGGTTCGTCGCCCGCGAACCATGAAAATTAGCTAGTGTAGTGCGTCCAACACTTCTTTACATAAGTTCAGAAGCTGTCATTCCTGCAAAAGCAGGAATCCAGTTGAAATCATTGGATTCCCCCGTGTCAAGCACGGGGCAAGCTTGGTCAAGCCCGGAATGACATTCAAACTAAAGGGACTTCTGACGCAGTACACTAGGATTATCCTCCCCCTTAATGGGGGAGGATCGAGGTGGGGGCGGATATTGTATGTTCCCCCTCACCCCCGCCCTCTCCCACCAGGGGAGAGGGGATAGTCGAGAGTTGAATATAGTTTGATTATTGGATGATTGGGATTTATGCTCTAATTGCACCGAGCTGGCCTGTTAGAGCCCTAGGTATGTCTTACGAACCACCTCGTCTTGAAGCAATTGTTCGCCGGTTCCTTGGGCGATAATTTTTCCGGAAGACAGCACATAGTTGCGGGAAGTCATTTTGAAGACCGTGCTCACATCCTGCTCAACAAGCAAAACGGTGATACCTAACTTACTGATGTCTCCGATCTTCTGAAATACCTCTGCTCGTAAAATGGGGGCAAGTCCCGTCGAGGGCTCATCAATGCACAACAGTTTGGGCTTAGACATCAATGCCCTGCCGACGGCGAGCATTTGCTGCTCCCCGCCGGAGAGCGTACCGGAGATCTGTTTTGTTCGATTCTGTAGCACGGGAAACAGTTGATAGACCTTACTTAGGTTATTCCGAGCTTCGTCCTTGTCCTTCAAGAGATAAGATCCAGCCATGAGATTATCGATCACTGTCATCTCTCGGAACGGCCTTCGTCTCTCCGGACAAAGGATGAGACCTCGCTTAACGATTTCATGGGCAGGCACCTGATCGATTCGCTCTCCATCAAAGGTTACCGTACCCTCCAGTTTCACTTCACCATGCGTTGATCTGCGAGTGAGTTCCCTCTCCCAGGCTACCAATCCGGTGATCGCTCTGAGCAGGGTCGATTTGCCAGCCCCATTAGGACCGACGAGGCTGACCAATTCGCCTTTTTCTACCCCTATGCTCAAATTGTTAATGAGCATGGCCTTGTCGTACCAAACCGATAGATTGGCGACTTCAAGCAGCACGTCTAAATACCTCCGCCGCCGAGGTAGGCCTCAATCACTTGAGGATTTTTGACGATTTCATCGGGCGTTCCGTCGGCAATGAGGGTTCCGAAATTTAAGACGATAATACGATCTACGATCTTCATCAGCCATTGAAGCTGATGTTCGACGATGATCATGGCGGGTCCTTCGCTGTGTAATCGACCGAAACGGCCACCCTTATGCAGACGCCTGATGGATTTGGCCATGAGCTCAGTCTCAGCAGGACTTAACCCTCCGAACGGTTCATCCAAAAGTAGCAACTCGGGCTCCGTAGCCACAGCCCGCGCCACTTCCAGTCTTTTCAGGTCACCTTGTGAAAGCGTGGACGCCTTTTCCCGCGCCATGTCTGAAATACCTGCGAATTCCAGGGCATCCATTGCCTTTGCCTCCAGCCGCTTGACCCATTCTCCCCTCTTCATGGCACGTGGGCACATGCACGAAACCATGACGTTGGCGATGATCGGGAGCCGCCGGAAGGGTCTCATGTTCTGGAAGGTGCAGGCGATACCCATATTGACGATGCTCCAGGTCTTGCGGCCTGCGATTTCCTTTCCCATGAAACGGACGCTTCCGGTATCCGGCTTCAGAATGCCGGTGATCAGCCGCAGGAGTGTGGTCTTGCCGGCGCCGTTCGGCCCGATCAGGCCCAGGATCTGATCCCTTTCCATGGAAAAGCTGACGTCGTTGACCGCCTGAAGACCGCCGAAGGTCTTAGTTAGCCCTTGGATTTTGAGGAAAGACTGGTTCCTATCAGCCATCATTCATTCTCTTCTCTCAACTCCCTGCGCGAAACCTTTCCCACATCCGTCTTCGGGAGCTCACCCCTGAATTCAATAATCTTGGGAACTTTGTAGTGGGCGAGATTCTTTTTGCAAAACTCAATAATCTCTTCTTCAGAAATCTTACCCCTGGCTTCGCTTTCCAGAACCACATAGGCCTTGATCAGATGACCTACCTTTGGGTCGGGCACTCCCACGACGCCAGCGGCCTTGATCTGAGGATGCTGGTAAAGGACTTCTTCGACATGTCTGGCGAAGACCGAATATCCCTTGTACTTAATGAGATCCCGTTTCCGGTCGAAGAAGTGGAAATAACCTTCCTCATCCATGCTGACAATATCTCCGGTTCTCAGCCATTTTTCTCCGTCAATATCGATCAACGACTGGCGAGTTTCCTCCTCCCTTTTCCAATAGGCTTGCATGATGTTCGGCCCGGTCAGAATCATTTCTCCTACCTCTCCAGGAGGTAGGTAGTTGGTGCCTTCGTATTCAACAATCGCCGCCTTCATGCCGGGTATGGGCACTCCGAAAGAACCCCTTTTGCGCCTGAGATGAGGATTGCCATGGCTAAAACCAGTGGTCTCGGTCATCCCATACCCCTCATAGATCGGGGCGCCGGTTCTTTTCTCCCATGCTTCAACGGTCGAATCATGAAGGGTATCCGCCCCACAGGCGATCAACTTAAGCTTCTTCCAATTGACCCTGTCTGTCTTTTCATATTCCTTGAGGTATTCGAACATGGTGGGGACACCATTAAACGTGGATGCCTTATATCTTTCCATGGCTGATAGGATGTCATCGATGTCGGGCGTGGTAAAGAGAACCATGGTGTAGCCCCGGCAAAGACTGTTGAGCATCACCACCACCTGACCGTAGATATGGAAAAAGGGCAAAAAGGCCATGATCAATTCTTTGCCTTCTTCAAGTATGGGCCAGAACGCTCTTGCCTGCTCCTGTAAGGCCACCATATTGAAGTGGTTCAGGACAGCCGCCTTAGGAAGACCCGTGGTGCCGCCTGTATAGGGAAGAATGGCAATGTCCTTCTTCGGGTCGATGGTCACCTGGGGAGGGTTGGGCGGATACTTCTTGGTGAGCTCCTGGAAGTCAAGGAGACCGGCCTGTGCTCTGTGCTCGGGGGTGGGAACATTCAATTCTGCATAGTCCTTTCCCAGCATCCCCTTACCCAAAACCTTCTTGAGCGTGGGCAAATATTCAAGAATGCTGGTAAGGATGACATTCTTCAGGGCGATACCGGTTTTTTCCACATTATCATAGAGAATGTCCTGACAGATGATCGTCGTCGCATCGCTATCCTGGAGCTGATGTTTTATTTCATGACTGGTGTAGACGGGGCTGATGGGAGTTACTTTCGCCCCGATCCTCAAGGCCGCGAAGTAGGCGATGACATACTGCGGACAATTCAACAGGTAGAGGGCGACCGTGTCCCCTTTCTTTACTCCTAAATCGGCCAGGCCTGTAGCAAAACGGTCGGTCAGTTCTTTCAGTTTTGTATAACTGATCTCTTTCCCGTAGAAGATTAATACGGTCTTCTTGCCGTATTTTTCTGCTACCCGATTAAAGAGCTCGGGAACGGATACGTTGGGTATGTCCACGGTCTCGGGGACACCTTCGGGATAGTGCTTCAACCAGGGTTTTACAGCGTAGCTTTCTTTTGCGTTCATTTCCTTTTCCTCACTTTTTTCTTATCTTAGTCTAACGGTGCCGTACACACGCGGCATGTATGACGCGTGGCGATATTTCTGATTTTGCACCGGGGACACTCCTTTTCTATCTTGTCCCGCAGCCAATGAAAAAGCCCATCAGGCATATAGAGAAGGATTAACAGCACCACACCTGCGAACATCAATGTTCGGTAATCTTGCACGATGCGGAGAAACTCCAGCAGGGGAAAAAGGATGAATACCGCCCCGACCGGGCCATAGATGGTCACAATCCCACCGAAGATAGCCCAGATGACCACCGTAAAGGACAAGGACACTTCGAGGGTTGAAGGGCCTGCGATCCTCATAAAATGTGCGTAGAGCCCTCCGGATATCCCGGCAAAAAAACCGCTCAGGCTAAAGGCTAAAAGTTTATAACGTGTCGTGTTGACGCCAGCGGCCCTAACAGCCACTTCGTCCTCCCGGATGGCATGGAAAATAATGCCGGTATTGGAGTCGGTGATCTTCCACATGATGGTGCACAGGCCAAGCATCAGCACGATGACGGTGTAGTAATCGGTGACCCGAGACTGGGTCAGCCGAGCGATCCCTGAAATCCCCAACTCTCCACCGGTGAAGTCAGGGAAGGCAAAAACGAGGCCCATGAGGACGATGGGGAAGGCAAGGGTGGTCAGGGCCAGATAGGTGCCTCTGAGCCTGAGGCAGGGTACCCCTATGATGAGGCCTGATAGCACTGCAGCCATTGCGCCAAGAGGGATACTGCCCCATGGAGGGATATTCGCGCGCAGGTTAAGCAACGCTGCGCTGTAGGCCCCCACGCCAAAGAACAGGGCATGTCCAAAATTCATTTGGCCGGTAAAGCCGGAAAGCAGATCCCAGCTCGCAGCCAGTATGGCAAAGATGCTGGTGAGAATGAAAATGCGCAGGAGGTAGGGATCTTTGGTAAACAGTGGGAGGAGGAGCAGAAAGAGAAAAAAGAGCACGACGACGACACGGGATGGGAGAACAAGCACTTCGTTTCTGACTACGGTAAACAGTTTTCTCAAATAAAACAGAATCAGCCCCATGTCTATCCCGTTAGAAAACCCCGCTGCTACCTTTCTTCCTCGAAGTATACGCCAAAGAGGCCCTCCGGCCGTATAAGCAATACCAGGATCATGATGGAGAGGGCCACTGGGCCCTTGAGATAGGCACCCATGGGAGCAAGGAAGACCACCAATGCTTCCGCAAAGCCTAGGATGTATGCACCGATGAAGCTGCCCTTGAGACTGCCAAGCCCGCCCAACACGACGACGGCCATCATCATGATCAGCGGACCCATCCACATCGTTGGTTCAAGTACGGTAAGGGGTACAACGATCGCTCCCGTGAAAGCGGCTAACCCAACGGAGAGGCCCATGGTGATCATGGCCACTCGGGCCTCGTTGATCCCCATCAGGTTGGCCACTTCCCTGTCTTGAGCAGTGGAACGGATGGCCAGGCCCAGGTTGGTCCTCATCAGAAAAACCCAAAGCACCGCCATAACGAACAAGGCCGCGCAGAAGGTCAGAAGCTGTTGATAAAAGACCTTCACACCCAAGAGTTTGAAATAACCGCCGATGAGTGCGGGGACACTCAAATAGGTGCCCGTGAATATCAGAGACATAATTTCCTGAAAGATCATAGCCAGGGCGATGGTCGCTATCAGTACGGCACCTTCATGCTCTCGGATTGGGTTGATGAGGATCTTATAGGAAACCATGCCCAGCAGGGCGACCAGAATAATGGCCGCAACCATGCCCCAAACGGGGTGAAGGCCCATCAATTGGGTCACGACATAGATGCAGTAGGCGGCCAACATGTAGAAGGCAGTGTGGGCGATGTTTACGATCCGGGCTACGCCGAAGATAAGGGAAAACCCAATAGCGAGAAGGGCAAATGTACTCCCACTGATGAGGCCGCCTATGATGATGTCTATCGCGAGAGCCATTATTACCTCATTGCCTAATTAAGGATAAGAACTTCGTCTCGCGGCAGGGGAAAGGATGCCTTTAGTATTTAGGCACGATGGACGTTAAACGATGAACGATGAACAGTTCGTTACCGATTGACCATCGTACGGGTTCCACGGCCCTTATTTCTTATGCTTCTCGACCATCCAGGGGGGTAATTTTATAGGAACGACACCTTTGTACGTGACCTCTGGTGCCTCTGGAGTTGCCTTCCACTTGTTGGGCCAGACACCTACTAACTTCCCATCCTGCCATTGAATGGCAAGGCCGGTTGCGTACCCCGGTCCAAATGTGATGTCATGGAGGGGCCGGCCTTCGGCATCCTTCATATATTTTATTACGCTGGGCGGTGTCTTGTAGACACGCTCCTCCAGGACAGGGACCAGCTTCTCCGGATCGAGGGTCCCGGCCTGCGCAATCGTCTGCGCGAGCGCACAGAGAACAGCCTCGTAAGTCCCGGCGGTGTAGGTCGGCGTCTCGCCGAATCTTTTTATATAGTTCTCAACAAAAGGCTTTGTGAGTTCATTGAACTCAACCCCTCGGGCATAGGTACCCGAAGTAATCACATAGTTGCCCTTCCCCTGGGTGGCCTGCCAGAAGCCATCCTTCTGGGCCTCCACATTGATGCCGACCTGAACAGCCGGGATCTTGAGCTCGCCCGCCTGTCTGGCAAATGGAATCCCCACCGAGGAGGAAAAGAACATGAAAATGATATGGGCCCCTGAACGCTGGATGGCCGACAGCTCGGCTGTGACATCCGTGGCGACCGGAGAGGGTCTCCAAACGCCTGCCACCTCCATGTCCATCTTAGGGATGGCACCCTCGGCCGCTGGGATCAGCGGATCTGCCCACATGGCCTTTTCTGCAACAATAGCCACTTTTACCGTGGGAATGTTTAAGGATTGTTTCATTACGGCTGCAACAGTGCCCAGATGGATGAAGGCTGCTTTGACAAGGAATGTGGAATTGAAAGGGGTCATCCGGAACCAATACTTGTAGGTGTTGTAGTTCTTGGCCACCCGCTCGCAGAGCTCATTATGGGCCGCCCCGCAGCCGATAAAGATTTTTTTGTGATCCATAGCAATGTCCTGCATCGCCATGACAGCCTCGGTCCGGAAACCGCCAACAACGAAGTGGACCTTGTCCTTTGTGATCAGTCGTTCCATGGCATTGGTGGCGTCCGTGATACTGAGGAATTCATTAGAGTCTGCCTGAATAAGAGTGATTTTCATCTTCTTGTCGCCAACCTGAACGCCTCCTTTGGCGTTAATCTCCTCAGCGGCCATGACCGCCCCGGTCCAGTGGCTCTTGCCCTGAACAAATTTCATTGGGCCGATCACGCCGATCCTGATCTCCTGTCCAAAGGCAGTTGCTGAGGATAAGACCGCGAAAGAAAAGGCCATTGCTAATACGAAAATTGCTTTGTTGAACCTATCCATCTAAGAAACCTCCCTTCTTTTTTGGCTCTTTTTTATTATTTTGTGAAAGGTTTGTCAATAGTTTATTCAATTTTTTTCAAGGTTTATCAGGGGAAACGGTTTGGAGGTGAGTCGGTCAGGTGCTTTTATTGTGGAGAATCCAGCTAATCACAACGGTGCATCGGGATTCTGCCACCCCCTTAAACATGAGGAGTAGGTAAAAGAGGAAGTTCCTGAACTGCCTCTCTTCCTCTGTCAAAGGCATTCATGTTCAGAGTCAACTTATGGGGGGGGAGCATCTCCTGAATAATGTCTTGGAATCCCTTCCGGTGCAGGGGAAGAAGGTCTAAGGCGGAAAGAGCTCCAACCATCACGATGTTGGAGAAGATGGGATCGCCCAGTTCCAGACCGATCTCGGTGGCATTGAGCGTCCAGACCCGACGACTCAATCTCTGAATCTTCTTGAGCACAACGGACAATTCCGGGTAAGCGGCATTGCCTGCGATCACATCAATGGGATAAATGGGACGGGTATTGATGAGCATCATCACTTCGGGGTTTCCGTAGTTAGCCAGAACCCTCAATGCCTCAACCGGCTCCAAGCCTAGAACAAAGTCGCACTTACCTTCAGGAATGAGTGGAGAAAATTGGCCTTTTCGGGAGACCCGTATATGACTCATCACCGAGCCTCCTCTTTGGGAAGCTCCGTAAGTTTCGCCGATGGTGATGATATAGCCCTGCTGGACAAGCATCTGGCCAAGAATCTGAGATGCTAGCACATTGCCCTGTCCGCCCACTCCAGTGATGATAATGTTCCACGGGTCTTTATGAAAGGCCATTTAGACGGTCTCCTTTAAAATGGCTGATTGAGGGCAAATATCTGCGCAGACACCACACCCGGTACAGATGGCCTCATCGATTCGTGCTTTTCCAGTGGCCGGATCCCAGGCCAACCCCGGGCACTTGAATATCCTTGTACATCGCCGGTTACAACCGCACGCTTGACCAATGCATCGCTCCTGGTCCACAAGGATCTTATATAGGGCCTTCTGTCGTTTAGCCCGCACCAGGGCGCATTCTTGTCTCAGGATGAGGACTTTTACCCCTTCTCGATCTTGAAGAAGCTGGTATATGGCATCCATTGTGTCCTGTACATCAAACGGATTCTTCACCTGTAGCTTTGTTCCTAGAGATTTGCAAAGGGCTTCAATATCTACGACCGGGGCTTCGGGGCCCATGGCAGTTCGGCCTGTCCCCGGATGAGGCTGGAATCCTGTCATCGCTGTAGCGCTATTGTCCAGGATGAGCATTAGAAAATTGGAACGATTATACCGAGCGTTCACAAGGGCTGGAATGGCTGCGTGGTAAAAGGTAGAGTCGCCGCAGACCGTTAACACAGGCTGATCGAGACCAAATCTCTCAAACTGGCCGAACCCGTTGGCCAGGCCGGCGCCAGATCCCATGGCGTGACATGTCTTCACCTGCTCGAAACCTGCCGGTCGGACCCCCAAGGTGTAACATCCGATATCTCCGAGCACGATACCATCCCGGCCGTCCATTGCTAGTGCGTTTTTGAGAGACCAGTAGGTTGCACGGTGGGGACAACCGGCACAAAAGCCCAATTCCCTTGCAGGGGCGAAGAGAGAAGCAGCTTCCGCAGCTTCTTGGGCATATTGGGAGGAACGTGGCTCATAGGACACCCGGAGAACCTTTTGGATCGCCCTTGTGACAATGTCGGGATTGATCTCGCCGACATTCGGAAGATCTTCCGAGGCCTTACCTAAAAAGGTCTTCGCTCCCAGCTCGGCAGCTCTCTCGGCACAGAACTCTTTGATGTTATTTTCGAGAAAAGGATCTACCTCTTCGACAAAAAGGACCCGGTTCGCCTTCTTCAGGTGCTGAGCAAGAAAAGATTTCGGGAGTGGCCACGTGGTCCCCAGCTTCACAATCCCCGCCCGGTCCTCCACGCCCAGATTCGCGAGGGCCTCCAAGACATACATCCATCCTGGGCCACACGTGACCACCAGGAGTTCAGGTTTCTCAGGGCCACGATAGAGGTTAAAAGCAGATTCTTCGAAGCGGTCCTGGCATTTTTTCATTTTGTCATGAAGGGCTTTGTGGGTCACCATCACAGGCTGCGGGACGATTGGGCGAGAGGTATCAAAGTGGGGAATGGGTAGATTCTTCGGAAGACGACCGAGCTCCGCGTTGCCTCTTGCGTGGGAAAGACGCGTGACGCTTCGGATCAAACAGGGAACTCCCATCTCTTCGGAGAGACCGAAGGCCCATCGGGTCATCTCATTGGCTTCTTGAACAGTGGCGGGCTCCAAGAGAGGAAGGTCGCACATCTTGGCGTAAAGCCGAGAATCTTCTTCATTGGTGGATGAGAGGGCTGAGGGATCATCGCAAACCACTACCACCAGTCCCCCTTTGGTTCCCGAGAGGTTGAGATTGAAGAGAAAGTCTGAAGCCACGTTGAGTCCGTTCTGCTTCATTGCCGTCAAGCCCCTAAGTCCAGCAAAAGAGGCAGCAGTCGCCACCTCTAAGGCCACTTTCTCATTGACGGACCACTCCACATAAAGTCCCAATTCTTCTGCAACTTGAGACAGGGAGCCTATGATCTCAGAAGAAGGATTCCCAGGATACGCTGCGCACACCCGAACTCCTGCCTCAATGGCCCCTCTTGCGATGGCTTCGTTCCCCATAAATAGCGTCTTTTTTCCGGGTGAATCTTTGGAGAGAACGCTCATGACTCAGCCTCTTTAGCCTCTGAAAGGATTTGTCCGATCAATTCATGGGAGAGGACGATGTAGCCATCCTCTAATTCTCCACGTTGCTTCAGTGTTAAAATGGCCCTTCGTTTCTTTAGCAGGGAGGCCTCTTTTAGATGTTTGAAATTTTCTTCCGGTAAAGGCTGAGTCTCTAGTATCCCCGCGGCCTCGGCCCGGTTCAGTATCTCCTCCCCCAAATCGGATCGGGTGATCACAGTATTCCATTCCTGAACCCCCTCTACGGTTCCCACGGACAGGTCCGACAACTCGGAGGTCATATCGAGGCAGATTCCGCATGTCGTCCGAATAAAGGGCCGAATCTCGTCTATCGGGACATCCCACGTATGATCATCGGCTGTGATTACCTTCAGGTGTCTCTCAGGTGGCGGAGTGATATCCAGCTTCCGAATCGAAGCACCATTCACCCGGGTTTTCAGATATTTCATGAAAGGTTCATAGGTCAGGGCCCATGTGCAGAAAAGCCCGATGATCAGCGTCACCCGATCCGCGAGGTTGGTTTTTTTGAGAGGTGAAACGCCCATCTTTCGCATGGCCAATACTTGACAAGGAGTTCCGACGACACCGATCCGGTCCGTGTCGTCCCAGGGGCCTTGATTCAGAGCCTGAAGGGTCGGACCAGCCACATAGCTGGAGCCGGCACAGGAAAGAATCTCGTCAGGACGGCGGATCACCCTTCCGCGAGGAAGATGATCGGGAGTCCGGTGGGTCAGCACGGCCCCATGGATGACTTTCTCTTTCAAAGCAAATTCCATCAGGGCGGAGACAACCCCAGAAGTTTGGCCCTTCTTTCGCAGGTCAGGAGATGAAGCACGGGCCATCTTGACCTGTTTGAACAGCCCTATCTCAATGTCGAGATACTTTTGTCCGAAAACCTCCTGATGGATAGCTTCCAGGTTCACCCGAGTCCGGGGGCAATTAGCAAAGCAGCGTCCCTCGGTGAGGTCGCAATTGTCCAATTTTACCAGCCTTCCTCGCCACGATTGCAGATAAGGACACAGGGACAGACAGGCTCCGCAGGAGGTGCAGAGATCCTTTTGGATGACGCCAGATTCAAGCGCTTGAAGTCCTCTGTTTTCCAACTTTATTTTTCCCCTCAGTCCCTATCTTGAATCGTTCTTGACCGGCAAGCGTTCCGTTCTGTTAAGCAAATTTTCCTCCCTGAGTCCTATCGGGCAGGGAGGGAAATTCTATCTTTTTGCGGATTCGCCAGCTTGGACGGCCGAAGCTTACGGCTCTCTCTCGATGATGGTGGCTATCCCCTGACCGCCGCCGACACAGGCGTTGGCCAAGCCATAGCGTCCACCCTTGGCTTTTAAGATCCGGGCAAGGGTCCCTACCAGACGGACTCCGGTTGCTCCCAAAGGATGGCCGATGGCTGTGCCTCCTCCCATCACATTCACCCGGTCCGGATCGATACCCAGCTCCTTGATGCAGTTCATGGCGACGATGGCAAAGGCCTCATTGATCTCCCAGTAGTCGATGTCTTTCGCCTGCAAGCCGATCTTTTCCAAGGCCATGCGGCTGGCGGGCACAGGACCCACCCCCATGATGGTGGGGTCCACTCCGGCGAATCCTATAGAACGGATGGTCGCCATGGGCTGGATCCCCTTCTTCTTGGCAGTCTCCTTGGACATCAGGATCATGGAGGTTGCCGCAGCGTTCAAGGGCGAGGAATTCCCGGCCGTAATGACCCCATTGGGTTTAAAGGCTGGCTTGAGGTCTCTCATACCCTCGAACGTGGCATCATCCCTGACCGCCTGGTCCCGATCAACGACCAGCATCTTTCCATCTGCCTGCTCGGCTTCGATAGGAAAGATTTCATCTTTGAAAAACCCCTCCTTCTGAGCTTTGGAGGCCAGTTGATGGGCGCGAGTTCCCCAGCGATCCATATCTTCTTTGGTAAAATCTCTTAGGGTGAAAAGTTTTTCGGCAGTGAGCCCCATATTGGTGGTCGTCATCATATCCCAGTGTTTGTAGGCCGGTTCCGTAAAAAGACGCGGGTTGGGAGAGATGGCGCCTTTTTCCAAAAGGACTGCACCCATGGGGACACGAGTCATGTGTTCCATGCCGCCCACCATCGCAATGTCGGCAAAACCTGTGGCAATTTCCATGAACCCGATATGAATGCCGGCCATGGAGGAACCACACTGTTGGTCGACAAACTTTGCGGCAATCGTCTGAGGCAAATTGGCCAGAAGGATGGGGTAACGGCCGCCATAGGTCCACTGCTCACTCACTCCCATGGCCGATCCCACGATGAAATCATCGATCTCTTCAGCCTTAATCCCCGTCCTCTTAATCACCTCGGGAAGAAGCTTAGCCAAAAGCTCATCCGACCTAAACTTATGGAACCAGTCCCGGGCCGGATCATTCGGTCTGGACCGTGATAGAGCGGTCCTGAGATATCCGGCAATCACCACTTCTCTCATTGTTTTTTCTTTCGCTGTTTTTGCCTTCACTGGTTTTCCCTTCATCGTATCCGCCCTCCTGGGTTTAGTTGGTTTTTTTAAAACAGCCGATAAGCGATCCACTATCAGCCATGAGTCATGACACACGAACTTTCTTTCACTTGGTCTTCTCCGGGGCTTGCTTGCGATCCCGGATCCCAGCCAGCTTCTTCACCAAGTTCTTTCTGGCTTCAATGTCGTACTGCGTCGTAATCGCGATCGCCTCCATAATCGGAGAGCCGCCTCCATGATACGCCCCGAGTAGATGAATTCCCCCGGTCGCCGAACAAATCACATCCCCGACATACCGCCACAACTGTGCCGCATCTTCGGGATGAATATCCGGATTCCGAGTGATATACTTGTACAGAAGATCCCTGGTCTCAGGATTCACGAAATCTCCCTCATAGGGAAAGGTCGCCGGCATCCCTCCGGAAACATCACAGAGAATCTCGGCTTCCCGGAAGACCGCCTCCCCGGTCAAACATCGCCCCACATTCGCATAGATCGAGTGAGGAATGTAACTCCCCGGGCCATACGGACTAAACCCCATCCCAGGAATATAGACCTCGGGCTTTCCCAACTCCGACGCCGTGAATCCCGCTGCATAGCCTAACTCCGATACCCGAATAATCTCTGCCAACTTGTCCCGAACATGCGACGCCTTGCCAATCCCATTGTACTCCGCCGCCAGAGCCACTGTGCCCAGCATCAAATCCCCTAACGCCGGCTTACATCCCGAATAGCTGTGGCGATGAAAAAGAGCAAACAAAAGGGCACACACACCGCCGTGAATCGTTTCCCCGCAAAGGAAGACTCTCTCCCACGGAATAAATGCATTGTCGAAAATCGTGTATGAATCGGTCGCCCCAGGCGCAAAACCCCTCTTGAAATGCTTCCGATCCCGCAGGTTGTGCACCGTCACCACCTGCTTGACTCCTTCCCAATCCCCGGGAACCGCAAACGCCACTGCCCAGTCCTTTTCCTCCGGTAAAAGCGCACGAGTCGGCAGCACCAGAATCTCATCGGCCACAGAAGCCTCCGAGTTGTGTACCTTGGAACCCCGCACGACGATCCCATCTTTCTTCCGCTCCACCACACGCACATAAAGATCAGGGTCCTTCTGCTGCGAAGGCCGCTTCATCCGGTCACCCTTCACATCCGTCTGCGCACAACAACCCACCAAATCCTCTTTCTGAAACCGCTCCAACCACTTCTTGAAATTCTCGTGGTATTCCGTAGCGCCGTTATTCTGCTTGTCCGCTTCGTAAGAGACGTTATAGATGGCATTCGACCCGTCAATCCCCATGCAGCGCTGGATACATCCCCCGGCCACCTGGCAAAGGTTCCGGGTCATGTCTTGCTTCTTGTGCAAATCTTCCTTGCTGTGGTGAATATGACAGAAGCGGTTGATCTTCTCGCCGGTTAGGTGCGAGGTTGCTGTGTACAGGTCCTGATATTGCGGGTTCGCGGCGTAGTCGAAGGTCAACCCAATGGTGTTGATCGTCGTCATCTGCAATTCATCATCACGGGCGATCTTCTCCCCGTCGACGTAAATATTCCGGCGCATCTTGCGTAACCCCTCGACAAACTGCTGTTTCGTCCTCATCTTTCTTTCCTCCTTCTTCTTATTTTGAATTTCGTTTGATTCACGGAAATCTTGCCAGATCGGATGAACCGATTATCGGGAAAATCCCCTGACCAGTATAAAAAAATCCCATACAAATCGTTTAACCTGAATCTCGCTTGTTTTCAAGCCAAAGTCTCTTCTGTATATACCGTATCGTGTTCTTTCATGGAGAATTTAAAATTTATTTTTCGTGCTCATTCTTAGCTGATGGAACTCTTTATAGCTTATATGCGGAGCCAGAGACTTGGCTTGAATCCATCGAAGGGCTGCTGGGCTAAGATGAATTATCGGTAGTCGCCTCTATCCTCGATCAGGAAAGCCTCCTGAATCGAGGTCCCCTTCCTGCAATTCCCTCTTACCCGATTCCAGCAGTGCCAGGATCTTCCTGTATTCCTCCCGGGAGAGTTTGCGGTAAAGATGGTAGAAAAAAATACTCATGATCTCTCTTCCCCGGATAACCCTTTTCGAGAACTCCTCGGGAATAAGCTTTCCTAAGGCAACTTCGATGTAATGTTTGTGCGACGCAATGACGATCTCGCGGAACTTATCCCGGTAGCGCTTTAAGGCTTCGGGATCGAACCCCTCTACGGCACCCAGGCCGATGCTGTCCATTTCTACGATCAATTTGCCAAGGGTAATATCATCCTGAGAATAAACCTTTTGGCCATTGCGAACCTCTGGGGTGATAATCTCCCACTCCTCCATTTTAACCAACCATTTTTTTCCCAAACCCGTTGCCTTCAGGAAAAGTTCTTCCCCTGCGACCTCGTTCGGCAGGAACTGGTCTATGGGCCTGAAATACTCCTTTCGCAGATTGAGGAGAGACTGCCACTCGGAGGAATTTTTTTGCTTTTTCAGAATGTTTTTGATCACCGCAAGAGGGAGAAAGTGGCGATCCTGAAGTTCTTTGATGAAGCGGATGCGTTCTACATAGCTGTCATCATATTCCGCAATGTTCCTTCCCCTCTTGAGGGGCTTGGGAAGGAGTCCCTCCCGGATGTAAAAATGAACGGTTTCCTTAGACACTCCGGTATGCTGAACCAGATTTCGAATTTTCAAGGATTCCCCTCTCCGGCCTGGGAAGGTTTGAGGCGGTCTCGCGAGAAAGACCGCACCGTTATGCAATCAGACTATTCCCTTCTTAAAGAGTATTACTAAATGCTATGCATAAAAGTCAAGAAAAATCTTATGCCTACCATTTTTCTCTTGACAAAAGGTTTCAAATTTATTATCCATCATTTATCACAAAATCGCAATAATGTGAGGTTTCCCCGATCCCCCGAAGTGAACCCCGTTAGAAATTCCACCAGGGCATTATTTCTAACGGGGTGAAGACCAGCGCTCTTGGCGCTTATTTCAACAGGAGGTAACGGCATGAAGGCGGATTACAAGACTGTCAAAGTGGAAGTGAAAGGCGACGTCGCTATTCTGGCTTTGAATAACCCTCCGGTGAACCAGCTTTCTGAACATTTTGTTCGGGAGCTGGCTGATGCGCTCCTCCAGGCCGGGTCGGACAAGTCGATTAAGGCTGTGATCCTTACCGGAACCGGAAAGAATTTCATCGCCGGGGCTGACATTACCGAAGTTCAGAAAGTCAAAGACAGGGACTATCTTGTTCCCCGGGTGATGAAAAACAATGGCTTCCTCAACTCTATCGAGGAAGGTGCCAAGCCCGTGATTGCCGCCGTCAACGGCAATTGCCTGGGAGGTGGGCTGGAAATCGCCATGGCTTGTCACTACAGGATTGCTGCCCAGGGTGTCCAAATCGGGCAACCCGAAGTGCAGATCGGCCTCATCCCCGGCGGCGGCGGGACCCAGCGCCTTCCCCGTCTGATTGGTTTTGCCGATGCCTTGCAGATGATCACGACCGGTAACCCCATTTCAGCAGAAGAAGGTCTGAAAAAAGGTGCCCTCGATGAAGTGGTTCCGGCCAATCAGCTCCTGGACCAGGCTTTGAAGGTCGCCCGGCGTTTTATCTCCGGAGAGCTAAATCACAATGCCCGCCTTGCCAAGAATAAGAAGGATAAGCTGCCGAAGGCCGAAGAGAAGGCGGGGATCATCGCTTTTGCCAAAGGAATGGCTGCCAAACAGGCCAAGGGATATATCGCTCCGTTTAAGGCGATTGAGGCCATGGAGCGGGGACTGACGGATAATTTTGAAGCAGACTTGAAAATCGAAGCAGAGCTTTTTGCCGATTGTGCCGTCTCGGACGTAGCCAAGAACCTCATCGGCATCTTCCTGAATACCCGGGCTGCGGGAAGGCTGCCCCGCATCGAAAAGATCGAGCCAAAAAAAATTAAAAAGGTGGGCATGCTCGGCGGCGGCGTGATGGGGTCGGGGATTGTCAACCTGCTTTTGAACAATGGGTTTGATGCCATTCTCTGGGACATCAATGATGAGGCCATTCGGAAGGGCCTCGAGGCCCTTCGTAAAACCTTTGCCTACCCCATCAAGAAGGGAAAGATGACTCAAGAAGGGCTGGACAAATTGATAAAGGAGCGTCTCATCACCACCACCTCACTGGAAACTCTGAAGGACATAGATCTGGTGATCGAGGCCGTTTTGGAGGATTTGAAGATCAAGCAGGATATCTGGAAGCGCCTCGAAGGGATCTGCCGGCCGGACGTGGTTTTCGGAACCAACACCTCGGCGCTGCCCATCACGGAGATAGCCTCTGTCCTTTCGGACCCCGGCCGCATGATCGGACTGCACTTTTTCAACCCTGCGGAGCGAATGCAACTGTTGGAGATCATCTGCGGGAAAAAGACCTCTAATCAAACGCTTTCGACAAGCGTCGCGTTTGGACGGGCCATTCGCAAGGTCCCCATCGTGGTCAACGATGGACCGGGGTTTTATGTCTCCAGACAGCTCGGCGGCCTCATGGGAGAATCCACCTTCATGCTTTCGGAGGGGGTTGATCTGGCCAAGGTGGAGGAGGCCGTGGTCGATTTCGGACTCCCCATGGGCCCTGCCACCCTGAACGACCTCACGGGAATCGACATCAGTTATCACGTGGGAAAGAACTTTGAAAAGGCGTTCGGAGAACGATTGAAGATGTCTCCCCTGTTTGAACGCATTTATCAAACCGGATGCTACGGAAGAAAAACTGGATCTGGATGGTTCGACTACAGTGGAGAAAAACCCATCCCGAACCCAAAGGTGATGGAAATCATCCAGAATTATCTAAAAGAAAAAGGGGTTAAGCCTAAATCAATGACGCCTAAGGAGATTATGGACCGGATGTTGGCTCGAGCCATCAACGAAGCTGCCTACATGATTCAGGATGGGATCTGCGACCGGCCGCAGGATATGGACCTGGCCATGATTTATGGGACTGGATTTCCTCCGTACCGAGGTGGGATTCTCCGCTATGCTGACGCTTGGGGAGTGAGTAATGTGTATCAGCATCTATTAAAGCTTGAGAAAGAGCTTGGGGTGAGATTGAGACCTTGCAGCCTTCTTAAGGAAATGGCGGACAAAGGTAAAACATTCTACAAAATTTAATTGAAAGTTGAAAGGCCAACGGTGACCGTTATCGGTAAGTTTAAGACATTTCTTTTTAGGAGCTTTTTTCCAATAAACTCGTTCAGTCAGGAAAGGAGGAAAAAAAGATGGCGCGGGTATTTAATTCAGTAAAAGAGATTTTCGCGGGGATGGCCGGAACCTTTAACCCCAATGCTGCCACCGGGCTGAATGCGGTGATCCAGTATAACATCGAGGGCGCGGACGGTGGAGACTGGTATGTGGTCATCAAAGATCAGAAATGCACTGTGTCCCAGGGTGTCCATTCCAGTCCGACCCTTACGATGAAGATGGCGGATAAGGACTGGATTGCTATTTGCAATGGCCAACTGAACGGCATGACCGCCTTCATGACAGGAAAGCTCAAGACCACAGGCGACATTATGCTGGCTCAGCGCCTGGCAACGCTTTTCCCAGCCAGCTAAGCGCCCGGTAGCTCAAAACAAGAAGAGTAAGATGAGGAACCTGCCTGCCGTGGTTCCAACGGTAGGAGTATCCCCAGAGTATAAGTCTACCTGAAATCCGGATTAACCGGGTTCATTAACTTTAGGTGGGGGATTGAAAAATGGTTCCCGACATCTAATACGCTTATTTTCTCGACCGGAATGCCCTGTCCTGCCAAAGCGGGATAGGCGGGGATGTTCACAAGTTGGGACCAGTACAAAATTTAAAACTTTAGGGAGGAATTTATGGGGAAGAGGATTCTTCGGACAAAACTTTGCGACATGTTGGAGATTGAGTACCCCATCATAGCAGCTGGAATGGGGCCAACTCTGATCGGCGAAACCACCGGGGCTCCGGTGGAGTTGGTGGTGGCGGTCTCCGAAGCCGGGGGCATGGGAGTCTTGGGTGGGAGCGGCTTCACCGTGGAAGCATTGCGGGAAGCCATCCGGGAAATCAAATCCAAAACAAAAAAACCTTTTGGAGTGGATCTCCTCTTGCCTTCGAAGCTTGATATAAGCGGCAGAGTAAGTATGGCGGGCATAAAGGAATTACCCTTAAGCATGGTCCTCCAGACACTGCCCAAGCCGCACCAAGACTGGGTGAAGAAGATTAAGGAAGAACTTGGTCTTCCTGATGTGGAGCTTATGGTCAAGATGAATACCACAACCGTGCGTCCTCAGGAATCTGTGCAAGTTTGCATCGAGGAAAAAGTCCCGCTCTTTTGCGCGGGGCTGGGTAATCCGGGATTCATGGTGGCAGAAGCTCACGCGGCGGGAATGAAAGTTCTTGGGATCACGGGCAATGCGAAAAATGCTCGAAGGATGGCTCAATCCGGGATCGATCTTCTGGTCGCCCAGGGGCACGAGGGAGGAGGACACACAGGCCGCATTGGAACGATGGCTTTACTGCCCCAGGCCATCGATGCCGCGTACCCGGTGCCTGTTCTGGCAGCAGGCGGTATCGGCGATGGCCGGGGACTGGCTGCAGCCTTGGCAATGGGCTGCATCGGGGTTTGGGTTGGGACCCGCTTCCTGGCCACGAATGAAGGAGGAGCTCTCCCAGTCAACAAGAAACATATCATCGATTCTACGGACGAAGATACCCGGGTGAGTAAGGCGTACACCGGCAAGACTCTCCGGGCGAGCTACAACAAGTTCCATGACCTCTGGGATAATTCAGGATTGGAGCCGCTTCCCTTTCCGACTCAGGTTTTGATCTCTTCAGCTCTCCTGGGCAGTTTCGTCAAGGGGAATAAGGACGAATACGTTGGTGGCCTTGCCGGTCAGGTCTCAGGGCTGATCAAAGAGATCAAACCCGCCCGCCAGGTGCTCGAGGAGATGGTGGAGGAGGCAGTGGATATTTTGACCCGCAGACTCCCGGAAAATGTCAAGGCTAAATAAGCTTATTTAATTTCAAAGCATGGAACTGATGACGATCCTTTGGATCTGATTGGTCCTCTCATAGATCTGGAGGGCTTTTACCTCCCTTAAATATTTCTCTAATGGCCACTTGCGGGAATACCCTTGTCCACCAAGAATCTGGATGGCCCCACTGCAGACCCCTTCTGCCATCTCGGGTGCAAATATCTTGCACATGGACGAAGCCATCGTCGAATCTACTCCTTGATTAGGATAGTGCTGCCCGAAAGGCCACACTTGGACACTCCAGTAGTGCTGGCTCCCATACATGGCCTTGATAGGCACGTGCGCTGTCCCATCACGGAGGGATGGCAGGGGAGCTTCACATTAGGCCTAAGAACGCACGGGGAGGATCCTGAATATGAAATTGCCTCAAAGAGATGAGGTAAAGGAGCTTCTGATCAAAGGCTGGATGACCCACGATGCTATGTGGTTTTACCAC
>DASPPQ010000240.1:0-7181 GCA_035625415.1 Thermodesulfobacteriota bacterium | reverse complement strand
TCGATTTGGCTCAAATTCTGAATGTGGTCGCTGAGACCATGGAATCCAAAGAGGGATGATTTTCATACCAAAAAAATTCTTTTGCTTTTACGTTATACTCTCTTTCAATCGATAATCTTCAGTTCACCAGTTAACCTTCGTCTGAGGATTTTTAGGTGACATCGTTGAACGAGTAAGAAGGTTTTTGGCACTCACCCATTCGATAGTCCCTTATGGCAATCCTCCTGATTCTTCTTTTGATGCAGGCCCTTCCAAGTAAGTTCTCCAATCCTGCCTTCGGCCATTTAATTAGTCTAAGGAGCTTTTTCTTCAAAATCGGAGTCCTCCCATTTTTCGAGAAACATCTGCTGATTATGGAGTGAAGTCTATAGAGGGGTTCTTCTGAGCAGGGCATCTACATGGAAGGAGAAGATTATAGCCCACTACTTTTTGAAAGAAATCTTCAATTTTTGGGGGTTTTCTGTTAATCCATGTTGGGTCTGCCTGCCTATTTTTTGGGCAAACAAGTGGTCTACATTGCAATGTTGCTTCCTGAAATCGTGATTTGACAAGGGAGGCTGAAAAGTGTAGATTTCTTTTGGAAAGTGCTAAAACATTTCTGGGGAGCTTCCGGAATCGCAATTCTGTAAAAAACGACTATAACCAGTGCTATACAGAATTTTTTCTGTATATCGTTGGGCCTTCTGCCAAGCCAATGATGTTGTCTTTGTGTCAATAGTGGGGACTGGCACTTGCTTGAAGACATTCCAATCAAAGAGCAAGGCGCGCGTCCGCCCCCACAAGTCACGACTCGGGCGCCAGGACTCGTCGCAGCGCACACGGGGATGCGTGGGCTTTTGGCATTGTGGATTGTGATATTCCACTCGCTGTTCTATTCTGTCGGCTGGAACTTGCACGGCTCGGCACTCATGCCCCTCTTTTTCTTGCTGTCGGGCTATTCACTCGCTATCAGCTACGGCAAGAATAAATATAAGAGCCGACTCGAAGACGATGTCCAGGATCGGCAAGACCGACGTCCCAGGTTTGATTTAAAGAGCTTTTATCGAAACCGCTTTGCACGAATTGCTCCCGTTTACTATGTGGGAATACTGATTGCGCTCCCTCTGTGCATCTTTGGGCATGGCTGGGTGCAGCGGAGCGAGATTGGTTGGGCGGTTGCTACCAACCTGTTCGCCGTGCAAATGTGGGTGCCGCATCCTGCCATTTTCAGCAAAAACATCGATGGCCCAGGCTGGACCATTTCCACCCTGGCCTTCTTCTATCTCATCTTCCCTTGGCTCCTCAAACGGTACCAAAACAGGACGGACTCGCAATTGAATCGCTCGATCACTGTTCTGATGGTGGTGCAAGCCGTCGTGTTCTTTGGTCTCTATTTTGGCATTTCGAAGATTTCCGACCCTAACGGGGGCTTTTGGATGTCGCACGCCTGGCCCATTTCCAGGATAGCCGTGTTTGAGATGGGGCTGGTGGCCGGACTGCTGGTGCTCCGTCAAGGAAGTCCAGGTCGCGACACGTCCGTCAAGATAATGGGCGTGTCAAATGTTCAAGGCCACCAGTGGGCGCGCACGGTTGAATGGGGCGCGGGGATTTTCGCACTTTTCATGGTTGTCTTGTCTATCGTTAGTGTAGTGGCAAAGTTCGATTTGGCCGGAAGTTGGTGGATGCAGGGGGTGTTTCCGTTCACGCTGCTTCAGATTATCGTTGGCCTGTCGATGGCCGAAGAGGGTGCGGTGTCCGTCACTGGGCGCTTGCTGAATTGGCCACCCATATTGTTTCTCGGCAGGATTTCCATGCCATTGTACCTGGTTCATGAACCCATCATCCAGTACGTGGCCTGGATCGCCCATCCCGATCAGCTCTGGATCAAGGGGTTGCCCACGCCGATGCCAACCTGGGGACCGTTTGTCGTGATCCCGGTGAGCTTCGTCTTGGCCGTTCTGCTCGAACATTACGTTGAGTCACCCGCTCGCAAGTATCTGGGGAGCAGGCCCAGGGTAAATTTTAGGTCATCGAGGAGAACGTCGCCAGAGTGAAAGCGAATTTGGGCAGCCAGCAGCCGTCGAAATGGAAAAGCAGGCCAACAACAGGATTCAGCCTGACACAAAAAGTCAGTGCGATTTTATTGCAAGTGACCTGTTTTGGCTGGCTTTTTGTGCAGCTGATCCCGAGCGTTACACTCTTTCAATCTGTAATCAACGGGTTTGCAGAAACCTAATCCTCACTCTTTGTAGGTGTTATCCTTGAGATATTCCCTCCAATCAATATTTGACAGAATTTAATAAAAAGCATAGATTTTAGGCAATGCAAAAGGTATTATTGGTAATTTTCTGCCTGATTCTTTCTCCATTTGATCTCTCGGCCGCTGAGAAATTGTTGTATGCAATCCGCTCTGAGAGCCTAAATCGATATCCTGATATTGTTTACACCAAGATTCATTCCGACAACCCTGACGGGCGGGAAAGCCGCCTGACCTTTTCTGATGAAAATGCTCCAATTATGCTTTTACCAATGCGGGGGCTGCTTGGATATCCTGGGGAAGTATTGGTCTCCAGCAAGAATAAGATTTTTGCTCATGCAGTAGAAAAAAGTCTTAATCCCGGTCGTTGGTATCCTTCCAAGGCTTCTGTTTATGAACTTTCTTCGGATGGTTCAAATAATTTTAGAAAGATCTTCAATGTCGAAGGAGAACAATCGCTATCAGAAATATTTGTTAATTCCACTGGTACTAAAATTGGCTATATCAACTACCTGAACCAAAAGACATTCATTTTTATCCATGAAACTGGGGGCGGGAAACTTTTGCACAAAATTGATATGAGCAAAATATTTCTTGATTGTTTCGCCTCCGCTATTGGCTGGCTCCCAGATGGGAATAGACTTTTTTTCACCTTAGATACGGGTGATGTGGATATGACTTCTAAAGAATCCTATAAAAAAGTGGGAACATATTTCAGCAAAGAAGATGGTTTAGAATTACTTAGACTTCCGCAGGCGCTTTTTTCATTTCCTGAGAAGAAAGGATTTGGCGCTCACTCCTCGACTCCGCAATTTGTCGGGGGACTGCCTGACGGGACATATATTTTTAGAGAATATAAGTTTAGGAAAGGTTATCATGGAACAGGGGCCTCCTCCCTCATCTATTTGGTGGACCCAATAACCAAATCCAAAAAGGAAATCCCTTTAAGGGTATCTGAAAACCTTAACTGGTTTAAAGTATCCCATAAAGGGAAATACATAGCATTTACGGAGAAGATTTCTTCTAAAGAGGGACGCTACGAGTGGAGCGAACACATTTGGGTGAAGGATTTAGTATCTGGGGAAGAGAAAAGGATCTTCACTCTTGATAATATGCCTTTCAAGGGTCATTACCTGGGATTAGTTGGATGGATGGAAAATTAAAGTGTTTTTTCCCTCTGATTGAAGCGATCAACGCTTGATATGAATGCTGGAAAAAGGAAGTTCGTGACCATACTTTCCCTTTGTAAACATCATCTCGGCATTTGTGAAACCACCTTTTTTAAGGGCATTACGGATCATCATGATATCGATTATCGGGAAAAACAAACGACTTTTGGTTACCTAACGTCAATCTATTCGGTGACAACTTGTCCTGAATCCAGACCTATTGTTGACCGAATATTGCGTGTTGCTTCCTGTACTCGGTAAAATCTCTTTTTCAAATATCATTGAAGACTACAATTGGTTATCGATAGAAGGTGTGCCTTGCTACCTCCTGCAACAATACCCCTGTTTCATCTCCGTTTTGGATCTTTGCAGTTATTGGACTCAGAAAATTCACTGACAGCAGTTTCATTCCCCCATATTTTCTTCCCTGCCTTTTTAGGATGCTTCAGAAAGTGCTCATTCCTTTCTTGAAAATAACGGTCAATCGCGGAGATGGTTTGTTCAACGGATTTATAATCGCTGTTGTGAATTATCGCTCGCGCCATACCACTGAATACCGACTCAATGACATTCAAAAACTGAGCTGATTTGGGCAAAGGAGCGAGTTCAACAAATGGAGTCTGCGCCTCTGTTCGATAATCATCTAATCAATGGCATAGGGATTGCAATCGTAAAAAAGGACAAAATGGAATTAAATCGTGACCAAAAGGGATACTTGAAGCAATTTCTGCCAGATAATATCCTTTAACATATTAATATCATAAGTATTTTATACATAATTTAAAATTATCAGCGGAGATACATTGGACATTTTTTCAGGAGATTTTTCTCATCGGGTTTTCAAACTCGTGGTCAGAAATGAACCAGGCGGAGTCACTCTCGACAAACAGATGTTACTTCTCGTTGCCGCATTAGATGGCAAGAAGAGCGTCGGTACGATTGCCGGAAACCTAGGCATGGAATTGGGGGAAATGAAGGAGATCATTTCAAGACTGTTAAAGTTAAATATCATAGCACTGACCGATGAATCAATCCCGATCGTGAAAAACAACTTTTTTATCTATCTCAAGGATCAATTGTCGGTGGCTACCGGTCCGTTGGCTGAAGTAATAATTGAAGATGAGGTGGCGAGTTTAGGTTATACCCTATCCAGTTTTCCAAAACATCGGCTGAAAGATCTTGTTGAGCTTCTTGCCCGTAAGATTTTCAAAGAAGAAAAGCGGGCAATTTTTAGACAGAATTTATTTAAAGAAATCTTAGTTGAGGAGGTTCAGTCATGATTCTTCCCAAATCAAAGAAAAATATGGCCATTGATAAGAGACAAGTTTTATCTACTGAAAACGAGAAGGCTGTTCAGAAGAAGGTGATTCCACAGTCTACTTCGTCCTCAAAAATCAAATTCGGGTTGACGGCAAAAGTGGTTACCCTGATGCTTATCGTCAGTTTAGTACCGCTCCTCATTTTTGCGGGACTCACCATGAAGCAAACCAATGATCGTTTACGAAATGATACAGAAAGGCTAATGTCCCTAACCGCCACAGACATCGTGAGCAATGTCGAGGAATGGACCGATAAGAATGTGAGAGTTCTAAGAGCTCTTGCGAAGATGCCTGATATTGTTTCCATGACAAGGGAAAAGCAAGAGCCATTGCTGAAAGCTGTCGGCAAAGAATATCCCTGGATGTATCTTGTCTTTACTATAGGACTGGATGGGATGAACATTGCCCGACAAGACGACAAGGCCCTCTTAGATTACTCTGACAGAGATTATTACAAGGAGATTATAGGAGGAAAAGATTTGGCCTGGCAGACACTAATTGGAAAAACCTCTAAAAAACCTGCCCTGATAATGGCCGTGCCCATCAAGAGAGACGACAGTACCGTCGGTGTCATGGCCATGGCCGCAACCATTGAAGATTTATCAAAGCTGGTGGCCACATGGAAGCAAGGGGAGACAGGGTTTGCCTTCTTGGTCGACGATAAAGGTAAAGTGGTATCGCACCAAACTGAAGATTATGTAGTCCAGCAGACAGATTTAAGTGGATATCCATTAATTGCCTCCTTTAAACGGGGGCAAAAAGGCATGATCTCTTTTAGTGATCGTGGCACGCCGAGGGTGGGCTACGCAAAAGAGACAAAATACGGTTGGACCCTTGCCATGCAGCAAGATGCAAGAGAAACCCTTAAACCCTTGAGACAGACCAAAGCTTTTACCTATGTTCTTCTCGGAATGACCACTTTGATGGTTATCGTTATTGCCTGGTTTTTAGGCAGGGCGATTGGTAAACCAATCAAGAAATTGACCGAGGTTGCTGAAAGGATCAGCGTCGGAGACATGCAAGCCGCCATAAACATTAAATCCAAGGATGAAATAGGGAACCTGGCAGAAGCTATCTCACGCATGCAGGATAGTTTGCGCCTTGCCATCGAGAGGTTCAGGAAGCGGTAAGCAAGGGGACCGAAATGGACCTGCTTTTTTTGTTTCGAAGGTTTCTACCAGTGATGGAAGGGGATTTAGTCTTAACAACTGATGAGGCAATTGGATACTTGAAGATCTCCAGGCCAACTTTTCTAAAATATATCCGCCTTGGAAGGATAAGGGGTATCAAGGCAGGAAAGGGGTGGAGGGTGCTCAAATCGGAATTGGATCGGTTTCTAAAAGGAGAGAATGGAAATTGAGCCATTTTAAGGGGAATCTGGCCAAAAGAGTTAGCGGATGAGGCAGATATTTGATGAGTAAGCGATCGTAGTTAAAGAATAAGGCAGTTTTCAATTCTCGAAGGGAGGGTTACTTATGAAGAAATTAAACCCCCGCATTTCCTCCTTCAAGTCTGACTCTCAAAGAACTATAAAAATTAGAACCACTTTATTTGATCTATTTACCGCGTTGAACGAGGAGGCCAGAGTTGGAGAAGAGGAACTGGTCGCCAAAATCGTATTTGGTTGGATCGAATCCGGCAGGCTAAAACTGGTCCTTCACTAATAAATATTCAGAGTAATCCATTGGTGAACTATCCAAATTATCAGAGGCAGGGTCACAAATGGCCCTGCCTTCTTTATGCACATTTCAATTCATAATCCTCAATCGATAGATGCTGATCGGACTGAATAGTAGTAGGTGGAGTCAATAACCCGTTTACTTACCCCTTCCTTCCTGTACTGTTGATTGTTCATTTTTGTTCCAAGGTACAAGATTTTTAACGCAAATCAATAACCTTTGTCTTAACCTACACCAATACCTCTCTCTAAGCTCACTGGAAAAGATAATTTTCAAAAGCTGATTTTTGGTATTGACACGATGGTCACTTTTGTTATCATTAGTTTATCGATCCTAATAGAACTTTCTCTTTTCAAAAGGGGTGGTGCTTTTGGAAGTAGTGCCTCTTTATCATGGTCTCCATGCCAACCCATAACATAAATCGTCAGTAGTGCCAGCTGGAAAGGCAAGCCATTAAATAATACCAGGAGGGGAAGAAATGCCAATATATAAAAAATTCATCGGAATCCTCGTTCTCATAATTATAGGAGGATTACTTACCGGAAGGGTTTACTCTGCTGATATAAAGGGCGGATGGGTTGATATGCAGAGAGCAATAAATGAATGCAATGCGGGGAAAGAAGGCAAAAAGGCGCTCCTCCAAGAGGTGGAAAAAGTTCAGCGCCTCGGCGCTGAAAAGCAGAAAGAGCTTCAAGAGATGAAAGAATCACTGGAGAAGCAAGGTCTGCTGTTGACGCCTGAAGCCAGGGCAGCAAAAGAAAAAGAGTTACAGACTAAG
>DASPPQ010000239.1:0-45300 GCA_035625415.1 Thermodesulfobacteriota bacterium | reverse complement strand
AGGGGGTAGACAATATGATCTGGAGAGCGGTCAGCAAGTTCGGCCGCCTGGATATCATGATTAACAACGCCGGTATCTTACGGGACAAAATGCTCTTGAACATGGAGGAGAATGACTGGGATTTCGTCCAGAAAGTCCACTCGAAGGGGACTTTTCTCTGTACCCGGGCGGCAGCGCGTATCATGAGAGCCCAAGGGCAGGGGGGCGTCATCCTGAATACCACCTCCATGTCTGGCCTTATAGGAAATGCCGGGCAAGCCAACTACAGCTTTGCCAAGGCGGGTATGTACGGCTTCACCAAGACCGTGGCCGCAGAACTCGGACGTTACGGTATCAGGGTCCATGCCATCTGCCCAAATGCCTACACACGCATGACGGCCAGCCTCCCAGCCCTAAAAGGGATAACCGAGGAGATGTTGAATCCGGTGACCGTAGCCCCCTTGGCGGTCTTTTTGGCCTCCGACCTCTCGAAGAATCTGACGGGTCGCGTGATCCTCGCCCATGGGGGAACCATTGGCGTTAAAGTGGCCGAATTCAAGATGGCCCTGTCCAATGGCTTCAACAAAAAAGAGGGCCTCCCGACCGCCCAAGACATTGCCGATAACATCGACCGGGTGATGATTTCAGAGCCGGATCTTGAGATGATGGCGGCCTTCAAGTTCGAGTAGCCATCAAAGGAGGAGAACAGCATGCGTTTCAGCCACTTCACAGCAATGACCCTCATCGCAGGGCTTCATCTGGTCGTGCCGCTCATACTGATCGTGTGGACCTGGAGAAGAAGCTACGCCAGTATCACGGCATTGTCCATTCAGGTGCTGGTCCTGATGTCTTACACAGCATTCATCTTCCTCATGGGGTCATGGGTGTTTGCAAGCTTCTATTTGCGTTACGCGATTCTCATCCTTACAATAGCGGTCATCATACGGTCCCTTATGCGGGTGGGCAATCTGCCCTTCTTCGTCACGCCTCATTTTCTGGGGTGGGTTGCATACTGCGCAGGAGTAGTCATCACAGCCGGCTTGCTCTATCTGGTCGCTGGATCGATTCGTTCTCATTTCTATGACGAGGCGCCCGTGAACATTGCGTTTCCCTTCAAGCATGGTACCTACGGAGTCTTTGAAGGCGGTAACGGCAGAGTGAGTTCTCTCATGAACTATCACTTCGGCGCATCGATGCACAGAGGTGCCCGGACAAATCTCTCTATGCGATATGCGGTGGACATCACGAAGCTCACGCCGTGGGGTAATGATGCCAACGGCTTTCTGCCAACGCAAAACGAGAAGTATGCCGTTTTCAATCAAGTCGTGTACAGCCCTTGCGATGGCGAGATCTCCGACGTCGAAGACAAGTGGCCCAATGAAACGCCGTGGACTGGCAACCCCCCTTACAATGTGGGGAACCATGTTCTGATCACATCAGATGACTTCGGTGTGCTGATGGGTCACCTGCAGAAAGGGAGCATACTGGTGAAAACAGGAGACAGGGTCAAGACGGGCGAGCCCGTCGCACGAACGGGTAATTCTGGATGGACGAGTCAGCCGCACCTTCACATACAAGCGATGAGGAAAGGGACTGGTTTATTCTGGGGTTGGGAGGGGATTCCCATTTTCTTCGACGGTAAGAATCCGGTTAAGAACAGTCTTTTCTTTGAGCATTAAGTCAGACCTGGAGGCGTAGTTAAAAATCTTGAATAACTTGATCCTTCGTTTTTGGAAGAGGGGTTGGCGGAGATAGAGTATTATCGAACTTCCGGAATAATATTACCCCCGGATGGGAAGACCGCAACGTCCGCGTTTGGTATCTTTTGAGAAACCTGATTAATCGCCTCTTGAATATTGGAAGCATAAGAGAATTTCATCATCTTGACTTGCTCCGGCGAAAGCCCCTCGGTGACATGAACAACATCAAATTTTTCGGCCAGCTCTTTGAAGTAAACGACCTGCATGATGTATGAGATTCCGAAAGACCTGAGATGGTCAGGAATGTTCCCCTGGATTAAACGACGATGGAAATCTCCTGCACTCTCCGAGCTTCCCATCTCCTTGACCAGAGGCATAATTGAGCCCGCCTCTTTCTGCGGGGCAACCCAAATGATCGCTCCTCCGGATCTCGTGCAAAATCCCGCCATGGTCAATGCCTTTGTCGCTTGAACGCCAATTTCCAACGGAAAAGCTGAAGCAATCGTGACGTCCGCCATTTTCGGCAGGGGAACCAGATAAAGAGAGGCCGCAAAGCGGGAGGCTTCTTTATGTTCTGCGACGGGATCTCCTGCGAAGGCGCGAATCACTTCTCTTTTTTCATTAAGGATGAAATCAAGTTTAAATGCCAGTCTGGAAAGACGGCCGGCATCGACAATCTCTTCATAAAAAGAATTTCCGTCCATCACGTTCACCTTGCTATTTCGATGGCGCATCCACGTAAAGTGATGGTCGGCCACGGATCGATAGGAGCATACTCCGGGCATGATAATTTTGCATCCCCCTCCGTATCCGGCGACGGGATGGGGCATACATTCTCCCACCCCGATAACAAGATCGGAGAACGCTACCTTCGGGTTGATCTCTACAAGCGCTCCCCGATGGGTTTTTCCAATGATCACATTCTCGGGGGCGCGCGGGTCATGACAGGAAATGCGACCCTGCAGACGGGAAAAAGCCTCCTTCCCAACCTTTTTTTCAATTTGTTCCAACGTCGGTGCCGGATGTGTGCCCATAGCGCAAACTGCGCTAATCCTTTTATCCGGGATACCGGCCCGGTTCAGGCGGTTTAGAATCTCGGGGAGAGCAAGGTGGACAGGGGTGGGTCGTTGCAGGTCGTCGAAGAGCAGAACGACTTCCATTCCGGGACGCGCCAGTTCTTCAATCTCAGGCGATCCAATAGGATGATCTAAGGCACACCGGATTTCTTTAATTGGGTCGGCAACTGCCGGAATATGGGGTTTGTCCTGATTCGAAATTAAGTTCCAGCCTTTTGAAAAGGAGAAATCCAGTTTTTTATTTCCATAATTCACATAAGTGGCCATTTTGATATCTCCTTTCTTCTCCGAGACTGATTAAATAAGATACTCACTAAAAATACTAACATCTTCTCTAATATGAAACAACCACCATCATTGTGGGCATGAAATAATTATATTTCTTTTCTTCATCGAAATTTTTGAATAGCCAATTTTTACGTGGAGTTAACGTTTACGGTTTGGGCTTGACAGGTCCCTTTAACTGGGGTACTGTACTCCATAAAATGCGAAAATTAATCATTAAGAACACCAAATCGTTACGCCAGAAGATTTATGATCACCTTCGTGAGCAGCTGTTGAATGGAGAGATTCCACCCAATCAGCACCTTATAGAGACAAAAATTGCGAAAGAAATGGGTACTTCAAGAACGCCCATCAGGGAAGCCCTTCATAGTCTTGAGCTGGAGGGTCTCATCGAATCGATACCCAGAGTGGGATATGTGGTTAAGCCCATCAAGAAAGCAGAGGTTGAGGAGATATGTGAGATCCGGACAGCGATTGAAGGAGTAGCAGCCCGGTGGGCCATGGAAAAGGCTCCTCAAAAATTGATTGAAGAGTTGAGAGAGAACATTTTAGTCTCGGAGGAAAAGACCATTCATGGAGATCCGAGGGCCTTTGTTGACATGGATGCTCAATTTCATGAGATTATTGCAAGGGTGAGCGGAAGCAAACGCCTTCAGGAATTAGCCCAAACATTGAGGCGCCATATGTTGAGATACCGAATTCAAAGCATCTACTTGACAGAGAACGTCGTGAGGGCTATTGAGGGCCATAAAGGCATTCTTACAGCGATTGAAAATGGTAATTTAGAAGATGTGAATAAAGCCTTAAGAGGCCACATCGAACAATCAAAAAAAGACATATTGAGGTATGCCTTTAAAGAGGAAACAGAAACAGAGACATAATTCTTGATTCATTCAAGCATGGGGACAATGAATGATCGAAATCAAATTTAAAGGTCGTGGCGGACAAGGAGCGGTCGTCGCTTCTGAAATTTTAGGGAGGACCTTTTTCTTAGAAGGGAAATATCCCCAATGCTTTTCTCTCTTCGGGGGAGAACGCCGGGGGGCTCCCGTCGTTGGGTTTCTGCGCGTCGATGAACAACCCATTCTCTTGAAGTGCCAGATCTATCATCCTGACCAGATGATTATTTTTGATTTTTCCTTAATCGATGAAACCGAAATATTGAGAGAACTCAAACCGAATGGGTTGATTCTTATTAATAGCCGTCAGGGAATCGATTTCTTCAAGAAATTGAGGAGATTTAGAATCGGGCTGATTGATGCTGGTCCTATTGCGAGAAGTCTTGGACTCGGAGCCACGTTCAATACCGCCGTGTTGGGCGCTTATGTTCGTCTAACAAATCTGGTTACCATGAAGACATTGACGGAAACGGTTAAGGCCATGGCGCCGGCAAAAAAAGAAGAAAATGTCCTGGCAGCAAAAGAGGCTTATAACCAGGTGAAAATATACGAGGCGGAGATTTCTGAAAAATAAAGACGAACCGTGTAATCATTCTTGAAATCTGCGTAATCAAGAGAGCGTAAGATAATTTTTCAGAGCTCCCACAAGGATAGGGCGATTGGAAACGAAATCCGATCATTCCTCTGAGTTTGTGATTCCCATTTCCTATGGAAGTACAGAAGTGATTGAAACGGGGAAATGGGGTTTCCAGAAGCCACAAACGTCTTTTATGACCGCTCCTTGCCAGGAGTCTTGTCCTGCAGGAAATCCTATTCCCGAATTCCTCTACCTAGCAGGTGGAGGCCGAAATGACGAGGCCCTTCAAACCCTTCTCAGAGAGAACCCTTTCCCAGGGGTATGTGGGAGGGTCTGTTTTCATCCCTGCGAGACTGACTGCAACAGAGCCGAGTATGACGAATCCGTTTCTATTCGTGGGATGGAACGATATGTATCTGACGCCGCCTCGAATCAGCTTCCAGATCTCAAACCGATAGGGAATGGGGATTCAAGGAAGATCGCCATTGTAGGAGCAGGTCCGGCAGGACTTTCCTGTGCTTATTTCCTTTCTCTTCTGGGTCATCAGGTGACGATTTTCGAGGCTAAAAAAGAACCAGGGGGCATCATGCGTTGGGGGATTCCCGAATATCGCCTCCCGAAATCTGTATTAAAAAGAGAGATTCGAAGGATATTCAATTTGCCCATCGAAATGAAAACGAGTATCCATGTTGGGGAGGACGTCTCTTTTGATGAACTAAACCAGTTTGATGCCATTTTTCTCTCCCCGGGAGCCAGACTGAACGCACCACTTTCTATTGAGGGCGAAGATTTGAAACGGGTCCGGAAGGGTGGAGATTTTTTGGAGCAGGTCAATTCAAAAGTGAAGGTCACTTTAGGAAAGGAGACCATTGTGATCGGGGGAGGTAATACAGCCATGGATGTGGCCCGGTCAGCAATACGTCTGGGTTCCAAGGTAACAGTCGCCTATCGAAGAACCAGGACTGAAATGCCTGCCATCCATGACGAAATTGTTGAAGCTGATGAAGAGGGAGGGCGTTTTGAATTTTTGATTCAGCCTGTGAAGATAAGCCTTCTCAAAAATAAAAGGCTGGCTGTAAAGTTTCAACGAATGAAACTTAGTGCTGTCGATCGAAGCGGTAGGCCCAGAGCGATCCCTGTCAGGGGGAAATTTACCACCCTGGAAGCTGACCGTCTCATCACAGCTGTTGGTGAACAAGTGGATCTGTCATGGATCCCTCAGGAGCTTATTAAGAACGATCTGATTGATGTCAATCCCTCGCACAAGATTTTTGCTGGGGGAGATGCCGTTGACCAGCCCCGAACCATTGTTACTGCCATCTCTTCGGGGAAGAGCGCTGCCATCTCCATCGACCTTTATCTGAGGGGATGCAGTGGCGACAGCGTTTTTTCTAAGATCAGGGTTGGAAATAAGGGCGCTCTCTCGATGGAAGCCTATCTTTCTGGCAGAAATGGAGGGGATTGGCCAGAAGCAAAACATACGATCCCTTTTTCGCAGATCAACACCCTTTACTTTGACCACAGCAAAAGAATCGATATGCGTAAATTGGGTCGCAATAAAGCACTGAAGGGCTTTTCAGAGATTAATCTGGGTTTGACCTCTGATGAGGCTACGAGGTCTTCTTCGAGGTGTTTTTCCTGCGGAACATGTAATTATTGTTATAATTGCTATTTTTTCTGTCCCGAAGGGGCGATTTCATTGGATCCTCTTCATCGGACAAAATATGTTGACCTAGACCATTGCAAAGGGTGCGGGACCTGTGCCAAGGCCTGTCCGAGGAATGTCGTAGAGATGAGGGATGTTCCATGAAAGACTTTATGACGGGGAACCATGCGGTGGCGAACGCCGTCAAACTCTGCCGTACTCCGTTCATCGCTGCCTATCCCATCACGCCGCAGACCGCTATCTATGAGAAGCTGTCCGAATGGGAAGCATCAGGCCTGCTCAAAGGAATCATGATGCGGACAGAGTCTGAGCATTCTGCAATGGCTGCCTGTATTGCCGCCTCCTTGACAGGCGTCAGGACGTTTACGGCTACTTCCTCACAGGGCCTTGCCCTGATGCATGAGATGCTCCATTTCGCGGCCGGGTGTCGAACTCCAGTCGTGATGGCCAATGTCAACCGACTCTTAGCGGCGCCATGGGGGTTCTGGGCTGACCAGTTGGACAGCCTTTCTCAGCGGGATACGGGGTGGATTCAATTTTACTGCGAAAATGGCCAGGAAGCCCTGGATACTGTCATCCAGGCTTATAGGATAGCAGAGCAGGTTTATTTGCCCGTCATGATATCGCTGGAGGCCTTTTTTGTCTCCCACTTCATGGAGGTTGTAGACCTCCCGGAGCAGGAGCAGGTCGACCGGTTCCTTCCCCCTATTGATCTTCCTCATAAGTTCGATATCGACAAACCCGGATTTCTCGTCCCCGTGGTTTCGTCGGAATTATACCGGAAGTATAAGCATATGGCCCAGGGGTCCATGGACTCCGTGAAAAAGGTTGCCGTAACCATGGATCAGGAATTTGAGAAAGAATTCGGAAGAGGCTACGGGATCGTTGAGGTCGTCATGCTTGAAGATGCAGAGATTGTTCTTGTGACGGCCGGATCGATCACAAGCACAACGAGGATGGTGGTAAAAGACCTTCGGAAACAAGGACACAAGATCGGACTGCTTAAAATACGCCTCTTCAGACCTTTTCCCGTGGAAGCCGCACGAGATGCCCTTAGAGGAAAGACAAGGGTCGCCATCATCGACAGAAATATTTCCCTCGGAAGCGGAGGGATATTTTGCCAGGAGTTAAGGGCGGCATTGATCCATTCTCCGGACCATCCTCTTACCTATAGTTATATTGCGGGAGTAGGGGGCACAGATGTAACTCCTGAAGTGATTCAAAAAATTGCTTTCGATGCGTTGAGTCGAAAGGAACCCATGGATGCGCCGATCTGGATAATGGAATGACAGATTTTAGATTGCCGAATGCGGTTGCGGATTGAAAAATCTGAAATCTGAAATCGGAGTTGTTTGAACTGCAAATATTGGGAGGATTCAATGGCTTTCCCTGAGCAGGAACCCAATTTACTACGCACGGGTCATGCAGCATGTGCCGGGTGTGGACTCGCCATCGGCATGAAGTTGGTCCTTCAGGCCATGGGACCTCGAACGATTGCCGTCATCGTTCCGTCCTGTGAAGGAGCAATAGGAGGTGTGTACCCCAACACTTCCTACGGTGTCGCGACCATCCATTCTGCTTTTGAGATAGCCGCACCCACTGCGGCGGGGATAGCCAACGCCCTTAAAATCCAGGGGAGAGACGATAATCAGGTGCTCGCCTTTGCAGGAGACGGTGGAACCTTTGACATTGGGTTGCAATCTCTTTCGGGGGCGACAAAAAATAATGAGGATATTATCTACGTCTGTCTCGACAATGAAGCCTACATGAACACCGGGATTCAGGTGAGCTCCGCCACTCCTTCCTATGCCTGGACGGGAACGACCCCAGAGGGGAACCCCCGCCGGAAGAAAAACATCATGGAGATCATGGCCGCCCACTACAATCCATACTCTGCCACAGCCACCATCGGTTTTCCGCGCGACCTCCAGCAGAAAATAGCGAAAGCGAAAAGTATACGGGGGACGAAATTTATCCATATGCTTGTCCCCTGCCCAACAGGCTGGAAGGCGCCCTCTGACATATCGCCCGAGCTGTCGATTCTTGCCGTGGAAACCAGAGTCTTTCCTCTTTACGAAGTGGAAGATGGAAAAAGATACACGATCAATCGTGAACCACGGGGTCTGCCTGTCCAGGAGTACCTTCTGAAGCAGGGTAGGTTCAAACACTTGAGGGAAGAGCAGATTAGACAGATTCAAACGGATGTGGACGAGGAGTGGGAGAGATTGAAACAGAGGGCGGGTCGTTCAACTCCAAGAGACCGACGATGAACTCAACAAAGAAGAACGGGAATAGAAAAGGTTTTTTGAGAAAGGGGGACGTTCAATGAAAAGATTCTGGAGAGTTTTTGACAGGCTTTCGAACCTGATGGGAGCCTTGGCCGGGGTGTTGCTTGTTTTTATCTCGGCTGCGATGTGCTACACCATCTTCATGCGTTTCGTGTTTAGACAGACAACGATATGGATCGTGCCGGTCAGCGAATATGCCCTTTTGTGGATCGTCTTCCTTGGAACCACCTGGCTCTTGAGAGAGGGAGGACATATCACCACCGATGTCATATACGTTCATCTCAACCAAAAGACCAAGCACTATCTCGACTTTGTCATGTCCGTTATCGGCGGGATTTCCTGCTTCATGTTGTTTTACCTCGGAGTGATCCACATGTGTGACTGTATCATACATGGGGTAACGGACGTAAGAGCGATTACTGTCCCGAAGTCGGCCATTTTCATCATCATTCCCATAGGGAGTATCCTTCTTACGATTCAGTTCTTCAGGATGGCGTGGAGCAAACTGATCGATATACGGGCCGGGAGGTAACTCATGGAATGGTGGCTGATTATTTCGTTGCTGTTTGGCGGGATGGTCTTTCTCCTGCTGACCAACCTGCCTATTGCCTTTGCTTTTCTGGTTGTCAATTTAATTGGGGCATATTATTTTCTGGGAGGCCTACCAGGTCTTGTGGGCGTAGCAACAGGGACGTTTACTTCCATTACAACCTTTACCCTTCTCCCTGTGCCTTTTTTCATCCTTATGGGGGAGTTAATATTCCATTCAGGTCTTGGACTTAATGCGATCAACGTACTTGACAAATGGCTCGGGAATCTCCGGGGCAGACTTTCTCTCTTGGCTGTGATTATGGGTGTGATCATCGGGGCGTTGAGTGGCTCCACGATTGCGACATGCGCCCTTCTCGGCACGATCCTGCTTCCTCAAATGCTTGAGAAAGGCTACAGCAAAAGCATGAGTCTCGGGCCGCTCATGGGAGTAGGTACGGTCGATGCGCTTATTCCTCCCAATGCACTGACGGTGGTACTTGCAAGCCTTGCCAATATCGATGTCGGACAACTTCTTATGGCCGGCATACCGGCGGGCATCATCATGTCAGCGCTATACTTCATTTACATCGTTTTATGGCTGCGTATCAAGCCTGAAGAAGCGCCTATGTATATTGCGCCGAGAGTCCCTCTGAAAGAAAAACTGCGGGTTACGCTCCGAGACCTGATACCTCTCGGCTTCATCATTTTTCTGGTCATCGGTCTCATCTTTCTCGGTGTGGCAACCCCTACAGAATCGGCCGCGGCGGGCACATTCGGAGCATTTGTCTTAGCCCTTCTTTACAGACGTTTTAATTGGGAAATTATGAAAAAGTCGGTTTACAGTACCGTCAAAGTCACGGTAATGATATTCATGATTGTCATTGTCTCAACCACCTACGGTGAGATATTAGCCTTTACGGGTGCTGCGGCAGGCATGACGAATTTTATTATCAACCTCAGCATTGCTCCGATAATCATACTCATCGGTATGCTGGTCGTCGTTCTGATTATGGGTTGTTTCATGGAAACGGTTGCGATTATGATGATCACCATACCGATCTACATGCCCGTCGTTAATGCCTTCGGGTTTAACAAAATCTGGTTCGGCGTGATGATGCTTATTGCCCTTGAGACAGGCCTGATTACCCCTCCTTTTGGGGTCACCCTCTTTGTGATGAAAGGTGTCGCTCCCCCTGAGGTAACGATGGGCGATATCTGGAAGGCGGTCACTCCCTATGTCATCGTGGATATTCTGTGCATCGCGATTGTATTGGTATGGCCCGCTGTCGCGACCATCGTACCAAATCTTATGGGAACGGTGCATTAGAACCGGATTAGGATTTATGGTAGGATAAAGCCGAGGCATGAACAGCGTGAAGTACATAGCTTGAAACGGAGACAGACGACCAAAGGTTGTTTGCTATCGGCAATACGCTATGGATTAGGCGCTGGATGCAAATAAAATGGGAGAAGGAGGGTCTGGCATGGGAAAGAGATTGTCAGTTCTACTTTGTGCGAGTTTATTCGCGTTTCTGGTTTTAAGTACGGTGAGGGGGTCGGTTGGAGCAGAAACATTTGCGCTGAAAGCCGTTACCGGATGGCCCAAGACAGCCAGTGAGTACAAAGCCTTTACAGTCTTCACGGAGTTGTTGGAGCAGATGGTCGCCAAGAAATATCCCGGGGAACTGAAGATTCAGTACGTGGGAGGACCGGAAGCGGTGAAGACGATGGATCAGGTTCAAGCCTGTCAACGTGGAATGGTCGATATGGTTTTCACTACCAATGCCTACTATGTATCCGTCCTGCCCGAAGTGGACGCCCTCAAGCTCTCTGTCTTCACACCTGCCGAAGAAAGAGCGAAAGGCGCCTGGGCCTATATCAATCAACTCCATGAAAAAATCGGACTCTATTATCTCGCAAGGCTCGGTCTGGGCATACAATTCCACCTCTACCTTGGAAAACCCATCAAGACCGCAGACCTTAAGGGATTTAACATTCGTGTGTCCCCTATGTACCTGCAGGTGATAAAAGGACTTGGCGGGAATCCTGTTGCGATACCGCCCACTGAGGTATATTCTGCTCTGGAGAGGAATGTGGTCGACGGCTATTGTTGGCCGTCCGTCGGCATTCGTGATTGGGGCTGGGATAAGGAAACAAAATATGTTGTTGATCCGGGCTTTTACCAAGTACCGAACCCTCTCCTGATGAACTTAAACACATGGAATAAACTTCCCAAGAAGCTTCAGAATCTTTTGACAGAGGCAGCCGCTGAGGCTGAGAAAAAGGTCGTTGCTCTTTTCAACGACCTTGCGAAACAGGAAAGGCCTGTCCTTGTCAAGGAAGGGATTCAGGTGATTACCCTGTCTCCTGTGGAAGGCGAGAAATTCTTGAGGGTGGCATACGATGAGGGCTGGAAAGATATACTGGGAAAAAGTCCTCAAACTGGAGCCAAATTGAAAGAGATGCTCACGAAAAAGAAGTAAGTTCCAGCGGGGTTAGAGATAGAGTTTTTGGAACATGCTAAACCCTGATCCCTAACCCCCCCATCGCCATGGAAGAACAACCTATGAAGAAAATTACTGTCGCGTTCCTCTTTTTAATCTTGGCCACAGGACCAATGGCCAATGCTGCGCAAAGCGACGTAGAGATTAAGGGGAGGAGATTAGTTTTGCAGAGCCCGCCTTTCACCTTGACACTACCTTCCGAACTTGATCTCGTCTATTCTTCTTCACATGAAAATCCAGGGGAGAATTCGACAACCCGTATCTATCTCCTTGCTAAGACAAAGGGAAAGCAACTCGAAGAGATGCTCATCCTTCAGATAGCCGACAGGACCGGCCCTCCGGTTGCACCGATGACTGTGCCTCCACTCAGACCCTATACGGAGAAGAGAATCTTTCTGAAGGATCGAGTTGGGAAAGGGGGAGTGACGATAGATTATCTCATTCAACTGATGGCATGGAACCCTGACGCCCCTTCACTTCAATCCATTGTGAAGAAAGCAATCGTCATTCCACCCCATTGGGCTTTGCAAGGACAATTCCAGTTCGTCTATCAGGGAGAACATGCCGTCTCCATCCGATATTCGAGGGATGTCAATTCCTTCGGGATTAAGGTCTCCGATGCTGGAGATGCTTGGGAAAAAGGCTCCATTTCAGGGAATGAAAAAAGGGTTTACGAAGTCTTCCAAAAGACCTTTCTGGGAATGATAGAAACCCTCCGTACCATAACCCCATAATATCAAAAATTTTTTCCTAATTTTGTCTTGACTTTTTGAGTTTACAGATATATAGGCTGTCCTAATAAGAATTCGCATAACAACTGCATAACTAAATGGACGGGTAATAACGATGCGTAAACATTCCGTATTCACATACTTTACATCGGTCTCCGAGTGGAGAAACCTTTCAAAGGACAGGGTCAAGGGCACAATTTCCTCGGCACCGTCACAAGTCGTCCGTTCCTCATTGAACCCGTAAGGGGGTTATAAGGAGAACAAATCGACAGGCAAAGAGTAAAGCTTGCCGTGCCTTGAAGGCCGAAGGCCTGCATCTCCGCAGGGACTGGTAAATTTTAATCCATTGAGGCGAAAAAGGCCAAATTTGTTACTTTAATCTAACCTGTTATATTTTCATAAATTGTTGAAAATCAATTACTTAACTTGTTATAATTTTTTTTGGCACTGAAATTGCTCAAAAACTAATCAGGATATTTGCGGATTAACCCAGAATTGCCTAAAGAGAAGCTCTACAATGGAATTATTTCAAGGAAGATTGGTTACCGTTGGAGTTTTCTTGAATTGTTCTAAGGGGCGAGGCCGTCCGCATATATTTTATGATAACCCCGTCGTCTTTTTGTGACGCCATCTAGGCAATAAGGAGGACGCAGAATTATGATAGCTACATGTGAGAAGTGTAAGAAGAAGTACGAGGTAGACCCTGAAAAATTTGAAGGGGAAGCAAGCCGGTTTAGATGCACATCCTGCGGGAATGTCATCACGGTTTCGAAACCAAAAACCAAGACCCTTAGTCCATCCCCTGTAAAGACAATAAAGACAAAAGGAGAGAAAGCTCCGGGGCCCGGGTTGGAGACTTTTGGTTTAAAGCGGCGAAAGATTGGCTTAAGGGGCAAAATATTCCTTATTCTCTTTGTAATTCCCATTCTTATATTTACGCTAGTTCTCGCCGTGCCGTTTACCGTCGGATACTTCCAAAAAGCCGTCGGGCTGATCGTCAACGAGAATGCACAATATGCCTTTGAAAAGTCCAAGAATCAGATCAACCAGATGGCGAGCTCAATTGCGAGTCAGGTCGAAACGTATCTTTTAAGCCATCCGGAATTGAAGAGAGAGGATTTGACGAATGACCCTGGCTTAAGAAAAATAATCTTTCAACGGATTTCGTTCTCTGGTGAGGCAAGTTTGTACCTCAGATTCGATCCTGAAACGCAGGAGCCCTTGGGCACCTTCCTAATAAACCGTAACAAGGATTTAGAGGGTCAACCCTTTAGTAGCCTCATGGTTAAGGGCACACTCGGTAAGGATAAGTATGATCAATTCGGAAAAATCGTCCAGGTGGGGGACCATGGAGAGTATCGAGAAGCATCAGATTTTTATCTCTCGAAAGACGAAAGCGGTATTTTAAAGGAAAGAATATTAGCCTGTTCACCGGTATTACAAACGCCTTACGGCATCGTTGCTACTGCCAATACGGAAGATTTTATGCTGTCAGCAAAGCTACTTGAAGGTCGTGTAAGAAATCTGCTTTTTGATACGAGAAATATTTTTGTTGGAGTTTTTGGGGGTACCCTCTTACTCATTGGTATCATCATGTTGCTCTATATCCAAAGTGTAACGAGGAAAATCAAATCTCTAACCGAGGTAGCGTACCGTATAAGCGTCGGTGAACTGGGAGCAGAAGTAGATATCAAATCAAACGATGAAATTGGAGATCTAGCCGACGCAATCTCCCGGATGCAGGACAGTATTCGTTTATCCATCGAGAGGCTACGGAGAAGGACAGCTTAAATATACTTATAGGGAGTAGAGGGGCTGTTGATTCGCTGAAGAGACCTTGTTCCCAAGGATAAGCTTTCTTTTATACGGTAAAATCAGTTCTTTGTGATAAGGGACAGAAAGGTCCTTAATTTCAAAGAGAAAGTTTTAGAGCAATTTTATGCCTGAAATATTTCTCGGCGATCTTGCACAGATTAAACTCTTCGATGTTCTTAAACCCCTTTTTAGCGGGAAAAAGACCGGAAAGATTATATTTAAGGGGAAAGAGGCGGGAGAATTGTATTTAGAACTTGGAAATATTACCCATGCGAAGACAAATAACGCTGTCGGAGAATATGCCTTCTTCAGCCTGATGGGGTTAAAGGTTGGAAAAGCGTCGTTTGAGCCGGATGAGGTTCCCGTAGAAAGGACGATCTCGATTTCAACCGAGCAACTTCTTTTGAATTGGTCCTACCGAAAACAGGAGTGGGATAAGATCAAAGAGGCCATCCCTTCTTCCAACACGATTTTTCGTCTCTCGATCCAGAAGAGTCCGGAGAATAAAAATATCAATGCCGACCAATGGAACGTATTGGCCCTGTGCAACGGGATGAAAACCGTCTCAGAAATCATCGAAGCGCTCAACTGGGATGAATTTAAGACATCTAAGACAATTCTTCAGCTTGTCCAATTAGGATTATTGGTGAGAGCAGAAGGTCAAAAGACACCTGAAAAGAAGCTGGTCGGGGAGAATTTTTTTCTAAAGGTTGAAAATGAATTGAAAAAGGCTGTAGGACCGGTAGCTTCTGTCATCATCGATGACAAGCTCAATGAGTTGGGAACCACCACGGCCTCCTTTCCGCAAGATCAAGCATTACCTTTTATCGAAGCGCTGGGTGAGGAGATTCCTCGTGATGCACAGAAGAAGGAGTTCATTAGGGCGATGTTGGAGTTTTTCAAGACTGAGAAAAAATGAGCTGGATCCCTACGTGTAGACGAAGGGGATAGCAATTTTAAAGGGAGGCTTTACAAAAGGCCCGTGGGACGATGGCGGAAAAGATAAAGGTAAAAGGATCTCTCTCTTTTTTCCGTGAGAGTCTTAAGAATGCAGGGTTTAGAAAATAGAGGAAAAGGAGAATGGTATGATTCTTCCAAAAGGAGAGGTAAGACACGAGAATTTATTAACCGCCTATACGGATGTTTCAGCCCTTCTATCCGCTCTAAAATCAGAGGGCTTCAGTGGCACCGTTGAAATCGAATTCCCTGAAAAAGAAGGGTCTGTTTTCATCGATTCGGGAGAGATTCTCAACGCGGAGATAAAAGAAAGGAGTAACGCGGAAAGAAAGATCGGACAGGAGGCTATCCAAGCCTTTTTGACTTTATCGAATCAAAAGAACGGAGTCGTCAATGTCTACCGATTGCAACCCGAACATGTGGCTCTCGTCGTCAACCACCTTCAACACGAAGCTCTTTTTAAGGAATTATCCACGGATTTTACTCGGTTGGACCGCCTCCTCTTGAAGTTGAAGGAAGATAAACATGATGGCTTCATCGAAATTCTGACAAAGGAGAAAAAGGCTCTGGGGGTTCTATTTGTTGAAGAAGGAGAACCCGTGGAGATGTTTACCATTCCTGAATCCGGCCCTTCTATTTTTGGCCGGAAATCAATCCCCGTATTTGTGGAGAATGTGAGTAAACAGGGGGCCATTCTTCTAAATGTATACAAAAGTTACGGCAAAATGTTTAAGAAAGAGAAGCCTGTTCCGGAAAGTAAGCCTCTTCCGCAACGTAAACTTGTAGTAGAAGCTAGGCCCGTTGCGGACAGTAAGCCCCCCGCGGAAAGTAGACCCCCGGCAGGGGGTAAGGAAGGGCTGAAAGAACTCATCCCTATCCTTCAGGAAACCCTTTCCACTGCGGAGAAATTGGTGGATGCGGCTTCTCGGAACGGAACCTTCATGGTCACCTTTAAGAAGTCCCTGATCGAAAAGGCTGAGGCCTTTAGTTTCTTGGATCCGTTTGCCGGCGAATTCGAATATCGGGACGGAGTGATTCACTTTTCGGGAGAGGTTGGGGAGAAAGAATTTACCAAGGGCATCTTGGAATGCTTGAATACAACACTTGTGCTCCTGGGGAAGGAACTTCCTAAGAATAAAATGCTTCCTCTTAAATTGGTATCGGAAATAAAATCTTCTCTGGAGCTGTATAGCGATACGTTGGAGCGTTTAGGGGTGAAGGAGATAGTGTCCACATCACTGCAATAAATCGTTCATTTCACGAAGCCTCGGGGTAGGGAAGTGCGCCAATTTTTGTTCTGGGAAGATTTTTCGGAATTTTGCCAGCCGATCTTTTAGAGTTAAGCATTGAAGTTTACACTGAATTGAGTTAAGAGTCGAACTGCCGAGCATCATTGTTCTTTTCGATAAGCTGAAGTCTTATTCTTCCGTGTTAAGAAGTCTTCATCAGGAATTAATCCCTGTTTAATCATTGCTCGGTTATGTTTCTTCCGGCAAAGGTTCTCTCGGATTTACAAAGCAGAGAAAGTGCTTGCATTTATTTCGTCACAAGATATAGCACGGTTAAACAAAAGGCTTGTTTTCTTCGTCCCCAAACCTCTCTGATTTAGCGAAGGATATTAGCAAGGCGATAGGAGGGCTGAAGAAGACAACTGAAGGGGCGCAATCCACCGATGTATAATCATGCCCTTTGCGTCTACCCCTACCTAAGCGATGGGTTCCACGCGGGGTTCCTCCCGCCCTTGGGGCTTGAGCTGATCGCCTCCGTTCTGGAGCCGAGCTGCCGGTCGCTGGAGATTTTGGATCTCCGCAAGAAGCCCGGCCACACCTTTGATTTCTGCCGTCCCAAGACCGACCTGGTTTGTTTCTCTATCAACTGGAAACGGGATGTTGAATTCATCCGCGGGGAGATCCGATCCGTGCCGGCAGGAGCTTTCCTTCTCCTGGGCGGCAGGCACGTGACGGAGAATCCCGAGGAATGGTTCGCCAGCTGTCCCAACATAGATGCCATCGTCCGCGGGGACGGTGAGGAAGCGGTGGAGGAATTATGCCGGGGTAACCCCCTGGAGGGAATCATGGGTCTCAGTTTCCGTAAAAACGGCTGGATTGTCCACAATGCTAACCGGACCCCGGGTCATCTCCGGAATGATATCCTTCCTGCACGCCACTTGCGAATAGAGCCCTACCAGCTCGGGCTCGAGGGAGTGGAAGCGGGAATCATGATCGATATGGTGTCTTCCTCCAGGGGCTGCCCGTTTAACTGTAATTTCTGCTCCTTCAGCCGGAACCCCTGGGGGAAGAAACGACCTTGGTCAGCCCGCTCGCCGGAGTCGGTAGCTGATGAACTCGCCCAGATCGAGGCTCCCGTGGTCGCCTTCGCGGACGACCTCTTTACTTTCGACATGGACAGGGTGGATCGGATATGCGACTTGATCCTATCCCGCGGCATCCGGAAGAAGTATATCGTCAACGCCAGACTGGAAATCGCCCAACGTCCAGAGGTATTGCGAAAGATGGAAAAAGCAGGGTTCTTCATGCTGATGCTGGGAATCGAGTCTACCCAGGACAAAACGCTTCGCTCCATGAAGAAGGGTTTCGACACCTCACGGATCCGCGACTGCTTCAAGGTGCTTAGCCAGTCGAGCATGATCCTCAACGGGTATTTCATTCTTGGAAACATTGGCGAGAGCGTAGAGGAGATGCTCCAAATTGTCCCTTTTTCAAGGGAGCTAGGCTTGGACTCCATCGCTATTTCGATCCTGAGGTCAAGTCCCTACTCGGGTCTGGATGAGCTGGTGGCGGAGAGCCCAGGCTACCACATCGGACACAACGGGAAGATCTACTCGGATCACTGCTCCGTTAAGAAACTCAGGGATCTGCACCATCGGATCTACCGCGAGTTTTACACGGCCGGCCAACTGTCCCGGATTGCCAGGAAAGGGATCCGGAACGGGGCTTTAAAATTTCTCCCCCGGGTGCTCCCCCGGCTTCCGAGGCTTGCCTGGTCCGTGACGAGAAACTACGCGGAGCACGCCCAACGCCGGAAGGCCATAGAGGCTGCTGCAAAACCAGCGTCTATATAGCCTCCGGACATCCAGTAACTACGCATAAGAGCGTTATGCCTCAAATCCGTTAATTAATGAGCATTCCATCCGTTGATTGACAAAGGTGACGATTCTGTTTTAATAGGGCAGATAGGTGGAAGTGCGAATGAGCAGCAATGGCGGTGACTTAGCAAAGGCCAAGATTAAAGCGGATGTTTCATCGATACGTCACCGCATTCACTACGGGCTTTTTGGCCTCGCTGTTGTCATCGGGATTGTGGCAGTCGTCATATGGCCTTTCGATGAAACCCTGAGCGATATGCTCTGCATCTCCAGAGTGGGTCATATGGCCACACCTCTCTGGTGGGAGGCGCTAAAGGGAGTGAGGGTCTTTGGGAAGGCAGAAGTTCTTGTCGTGATTGGATCTCTTGTGGCGATTCATGGCCGCAAGCAAACCGCAGTTTGTGCATGCATCGCCGTCCTCCTTGCAAGTATTATTGTCAGCCCAACGAAACTTATCGTCGGGCGTCCCCGGCCTGACGGAAGCAATAGCACATCCTTTCCGAGCGGTGACGCTGCCTCACTGGCGGCATTCGTGGTCCCGATCGCATCAACCTTTCCAGCCCTCAGGCCAATGGCCTTCGCCGGTGTTGTCGCGGTGGGGGCTGTAAGAGTTGCCAATGGGTTTCACTTTCCGAGCGACGTTCTAGCAGGGATGGCGATCGGAATCTTTGCCGGGGCCGTTGTGCTCTCGATAGGATTCTCGCTCAAATCACGGGCTCGCCGGTTGCTTCGGAGAAGCTGGCTAGCCGCTGCGCTGGGGGTCCTTGTCCTCATCCACCTCTTTCTGCCCAGCGTGGGCAATTTCAGGACGTTCTTCTCGATCTTTGGTCCGTCGGTCGCACTACTGGCAGTCTCCCCGTTCATCCGGGCTCGCTTACGGAGTCGCAGACAGTCGGGCAGGCGCTTGCTCTCCGGGATGATCTGTCTTTTCGGAGGCGCCTCGTTGGCGGCGACCATGTGGTTCGTGCTGAAGCTGATGCCGGCGTTAAGGGTCAGACCCGCGGCCCTTGTGCCTGCAGATCCTAGCCCTGTCTGGGCCATCTTCGGCATGGGGTGCGTACTGACCGCAGTGGTTTTACTCAGCGTAAGGGAATACGACGCGAGACGCTACAGGTCGACCGTAGGATTCTTGGCAGCAGGCTTGGCGGGCCTTTTTTTATTATTTTCTCTTTTGTGGCTTCCCACGGTTGGACAGTTCTGAGTCTTAAGACGGCTGGCTAAAGTAATCTCGCGGATATTAAACGAGTCTTAGATCGATCCCTTAATCCCTACGGCTCGTTACTGAGAAGATGCTTCAGTTTCTGACGGTCTTCCTCCAGCATCTGGATAAATCTTAATCCCAGTTCGTGCCCCTGGGAGAATAAGACTGCAATATTCAATCTCGTGCCGGCAGGCACGCCATTGGGAGATTGGATCAGAAGGCCTGTCTCACTTACGTTGACGATCATTGCTCCAAGGACATGCGGAGCATTCATTACTCTAAATTCAATAGGCAAATTCAAATGGAACCGCGGATGCCTTCTTTTTTCTCTTACCGAATCTGAATCCTGCGTTGCGTCCTTCGATTGGAGGTGGGTGGATCCGTTCATTGCGCCCTCCCTGGAATTCCCTCCGTACTCATTTCCCTTAGATGCCTATTTTGGGATGCTTCTTTTAAGAAAGCAAAGATAATGCAAGACTTCCAACAAATCTGTAAGATGTTGATAAGTAAAATATTTTTAAGATAATCTCTTAAGCAAGAGGCTTGTTGGGATGCCCCAATTGTTTCTCCGTCACGAGGTTGTCAAGCGTGAGAGAAAAAATTCTCATTGACTTTTGTTTAAGAAGTTTAATACATTTTAGCGAAAAGGATGCTCCAATGAGCCCCCAAGAGTATCTTACCAGTTTGAGAAAGAAGAGAGGAAGGGGAATATCACAATCCAAAGAAGGCATTTTCATAGTCGAGAGAAGAAAACATCCAAGATTTCGTATTGACCTTCCTTTGGATTATTCCGTTGAAAGCGTGGAGCGCCAGGGAGGCGTTGCGGCCAACGCGAGCAAAAGCGGGCTCCTTGTCTATTTGCCCGAAGCGATCTTTGTCGGGAGTTTGTTGAAAGTCGAGGTTCTTTTTGCAAAGGGGTCGGGTTTGAGTTCGATCAGTGCCACCGCCAAAGTGGTTTGGTCTGATTTGGCCCCAGAAGAAATATCCGGGGGATACAGGTACGGGTTGAGATTTGAATCGTTTCAGGAAGGGGACTTCCTGAAATTGAGAAAGTTACTGACAGAGGTGGGTGACCGGCATAGTCGATGAAGATCTTTGGGGCAGATCGGTCAGCAGGCATCAGCCCTCCTCACTTAGGGCATTGAGGATTCCGCGGAGGTAGCCGATGCTCCCGCTGGCTACGGTTTGCGGATCAGGACTGAAATCGAAGACCTCGACAGAAATATGGCCCTTATAATTATGTTTGAGTAAACTTTTTAAGATTGGGACGAAGGCCGTGTCCCCAAAACCAGGCCCCCTTCCGTTGGCATCGTTCACATGGATGTGACGGAGGTAACCAGAATCCAAGGCGCGGAGAAGGGCTTCCGAGGCCGATTTTTCCTCGGCCGACGCGCTTCGAGAGTCAAAGACCATTTTGAAATGGGGATGTCTTATTTCCCTCACCAATTGAATGCCCTCTGCCACGGTGTTAATGAAGTTGGTGCTCGTACGGGCAAGAGGTTCAATACAGTAGAGGACATTTCTTTTTTGAGCTGTCTTAAGACATACCTTGAAAGTCTCTTTTGCAAAATGCCACGATTCTTGGAAATCCCAACCCTCTTGGACAGTCCTCTGATGTGGAGAGCCATGAACCAGGACCCTTCCTCCGATGTCAGCACAGAAATGGATAAGCGCCTCGATATACTCCTGGGTCTTGATGCGTACGATCTCGTCGGGATGGTTGATGTAGAGCCCTTCCGGCTCCGCCAGCAGCCAATGAAGGCCCACGATCTCGATCCCGTTCTTCTCCGCGGCATGCCGGATGGCCTTTCGCTCCTTCGCGGGAATTTCGGTGACTGAGTCCGTCAGGGTGTAGGGAGCGATCTCAACCCCGTCGTAACCCAACTGGGCCGCGTACTCAAAAACTCTGTTGATCGGCCATCCCACGAAAAGCTCATTGCAAATCGAAATCTTAATCAGACTCTTTTTCCCCATTTTTCCTTTAATCCTCCCTTCGTGCTCTTTTTGTTTATTCACAGAGATATTTCGTGGCCGACTTCGCTCATCGGCGGGAAACCCACCAAAGCCTTTGCGCAGGTCGGTAGGGTCATTGGGAACTAAGGGCTTGCCCCTGTGGCTCCATTTCGTTCAATCCACACAGCGTATTTTTTCCGAGTGCTCTCCATAGCCAATTATATTCCTGGATTCTTTTCGCTGTCAATTTTCGATTATCTTGACTTTTCCTCTCTGTCCTCATCATAATTGGACAAACGGGAGAGGACGCACAGAGCGTGATCAGAGAGGGAGTTGAAAGAGCACTAAAGGAAATTTTGGATATTGAAGAGATACCCTTCAACGTACCTCCGCAGCGGCAACTGGGGGATTTCTCAAGTGCCGTCTGTTTGTCCATGGCGAGGCAGAGAAGGGAATCTCCCATGACGATTGCTCGGGAAACGGCTGAGCGATTGAAATCTAGACCGCCACTCTATATTCAGGAGATAGGGGTTTCTCCTCCCGGGTACCTCAATTTCAAAGTAAATTGGTCTGTATTGGCTCAAGATCTCATACCTCGAATCCTTCAGGAAGGGGAATTTTTCGGAAAAACCGTGTCGCAACCGAAGAAAAAGGTCTTTATCGAACACACGAGTGTAAATCCGAACAAGGCGATGCACATCGGTCACCTCAGGAATTCGGTTTTAGGAGACACAGTCGCCAGGGTTCTAGAATGGCTCGGTTTTTCAACAGAGGTTTGCAATTACATCGATGATACAGGTCTGCAAGTGGTGGATGTGCTAACGGCCCTCCTTTATCTGGACCCTCCTTCGTATGCGGAAGGGTCTGATTTCGAATTGATCTGGGAGAAAGTTTCTACGGATCAACCTTTTGACTATTTCTGCTGGGATCTCTATGCGCGGTTCCAGAATCAGCTCGAAAAGAACCCTTCCCTCATTGAGAAAAGGGAAGAGGTTCTGCACAAGATCGAAGCAGGAATCGATCCTATTTCCAGTTTTGCGAAAGAGTTGACCACAAAGATTGTGCAGTGCCATTTAGAAACAGTGGCCCAACTCTCCGTTTTCTACAATCTTCTCAACTGGGAGTCGGATATCATTGCCCGGGGGTTCTGGGAGGCTACGTTCGAGCTTCTAAAAGAGAAAGGGGCCATTCGGTTTGAAGCAATGGGTCCGAATGCAGGATGTTGGGTGGTCCGCTTCGGCGGCATTGTCGAGACCGCCGAAGGAATGAAGAGTCTGGACAAAATACTGGTTCGGTCGAATGGAAGTGTGACCTACACAGGGAAGGATGTTGCGTATCAGCTCTGGAAATTTGGTCTTCTCAAGAAAGATTTCTTATACAAACGGTGGGGGTCCCAAGGTAACGGAGCCGTGCTCTGGACAACGGCTCGAGATGGTGAGCCAGGGGATCGAGTTTCAAGAACTTTTGCCCATGCAGAAAGGGTCATCAACGTCATTGATACGCGACAGAGTTATCCCCAGCAAGTGGTCGTTGAATGCCTTCGACAGATGGGCTTTGAGAGAGAGGCGAACGAGTCCATTCACTTGGCATATGAGATCGTCAACCTTTCTCCGCAGGCCGCCCGTCTCCTCGGGATGGAGGAGACAGAGGAGAAGAAGGCCTACGCCATGTCAGGTCGGTCCGGCACAGGGGTGAAGGCAAAGGATTTTATCCAGATGGTGAACCAGAAGGTCATCGAGAAGGCGGATCGTCCGCTTGAAGAAAGGGTTGCTTCTACTTTGGCATCAGCGGCCATCCGGTACTACTTGCTGAAATTCACATTAGAGAGTCAGATTGTTTTCGATTTTGATGAGTCCCTGAAGACGACAGGAGACACGGGCGTCTATTTAGAATACGCCCACGCCCGGGCCTGTAGCATCCTGAGAAAAGCCAAGGAGCAGAAGATCGAGGTTCAATGGAGAAAGGAGTGCATTCCCAAACGGTTGACCGAGACGGAACGAGACCTTCTCGATGTCCTATCGAGGTTTTCTTCGGTTGTCGCTAAGACGGGTAAGACGTTAAGGGTTTCTCAATTGGCAGAATATGCCTTTGGTCTGGCGACTTCCTTCACTGACTTTTACGAGCATCCAGATCCAGGGGCTGATGTCCAAACCCCGTTCATCCACCTCCAAGACCAAGGGATTCAAACCTTTCGTCTTTGTTTGGTCAAGGCGTTTCAGAAAGTGATGGCGAATACGCTTGACTTGATGGGCATGCCCCCTTTAGAGAAGATATAAGTTCGGAGTTCGGAGCAGGGAATTGGGAGGTTTAAATATTGAATTCCGAACCCCGAACTCGTTTGCGACGAACTCTGTGGAGGTAAGAGGCCATGATCCGAAGAGAAAGGACCCTGCCAAGAGGATGGTATCCCGTTGATGGGAAGGGCTGTCAGAAAGAGGTCGAATCCTATTTGGAGGGGTGGGCACCCTCCCAGCTCCCTTCAGGTGTAGGCCTGGGTGGAATTGTCCCTCATGCAGGTTGGTACTTTTCGGGAAGGCTTGCTGCAAGGGTTTTCCATTCGTTGAGATTGAACAGGAAGGTTGACGTCGTTGTTCTTTACGGGGGCCATCTTTCCACCGAAGACCTTCCCCGGATTGTGACCGAAGAGGCATGGGAGACCCCTTTCGGAGATATAGAGATTCATACAAACTTCGTAAGAAACCTGATGAAAAGCGTTGAGATGAGGAAAGAGAGTCCGACCAGCGCGGACAATACGATTGAGATTCAACTGGCGATGGTGAAATATTTTTTTCCAGACGCAAAACTGGTCGCCGTGCGGTCTCCCTTATCTCTTAAAGCAGAGACCTTGGGAAGAGAGGTTGCTCGCATCGCAAAAAAAGAAGGAGTTTCAATTATTGCAATTGGATCCACTGATTTAACTCACTATGGACCCAATTACGGGTTCTTAAGTAAAGGGGCTGGAACGGCTTCCTTGGAGTGGGTGAAGAAAGAAAATGACAAGGGATTCATTGACCGGGCATTGAAGATGGATACAGAGGGCCTCCTGAAGCATGCTACGGAGAATGAGAGCGCATGCAGTGCAGGCGCAGCCATTTCTGCGATGGCTACCTGCAAAGCCTTGGGGGCTGAAAAAGGGATCCTCCTCGACTATTACACCAGTTATGACATTATGCCAGACGACAGCTTCGTAGGATACGCGGGGATTTTGTACTAGCCTGACTGCCTCTCAAGGATAACTCTTTTCGTATTCCGGTCTCACTAAGATATATTTCATTATGCGGTTGACAACGATCCGTTCTTTTTGAGATATTATAGTTCCTGACTGAGAAACGACCGTCGAGGGGGAGGAGGAATATGGATTTCGATTTGACCGAGGAGCAGAAAGGGATTCAGAAGGCTGCGGAGGAATTTGCCAAAGGAGAATTCGACAAGGAAGCCATTTTAGGGCTCGAAAGAAATCATCAATACCCTTTTGCCATCCTGAAGAAGGCTTGTCAGCTCGGGTTTATCGGAATGCATTACCCGGAGGCTTATGGTGGACAAGGATACGGAATTCTCGAAAATGCCTTGATCGTTGAAGCCTTCTGCAGAAGGGATTCAGGGGTTGGAGTCTGCCTGAGCATTGCCAACTTCTCTTCGGAGATCATTCTAAGGTTTGGGAACGAGGCCCAAAAGAAGAAATATCTCATTCCCATCACTCGGGGAGAAGCGATCTCTGCGGGGGCTTTTACGGAACCGGATCATGGGAGCGATATCACACAGGTCGGCACAACGTCTGTTAAAGATGGGAATGGATATTTTATCAATGGCGTGAAGACCTTCATCTCTAACGGAAGCATTGCCAATTATGTGATCGTCCTTTGCCAAAGCGATCCGGAGGCCAAGCCAACGTATCGAGGCCAATCTACTTTCATTGTTGAAAAGGGGAGCAAGGGATTCGAGGTGAGTGACCTTGGAGAGAAGATGGGTATCAAGATGACCTCCACGACGGAGATGTCTTTTGATCAGGTTAGGGTCCCAGAAGAGAGTCTCGTGGGAAAACTCCACAGAGGTTTCTATCAGGTGATCGAATTCTTTGACGAGAGCAGGGTGATGGTGGCAGCTCAGGCATTGGGGATTGCTCAGGGCGCTTTTGATCGGGCCCTCGATTATGCCAAGAAAAGGGAGCAGTTTGGCCAGAAATTGGCAGAGTTTCAAGTCACCCAGCATAAGTTAGCTGACATGGCGACCATGATTGAAGCGGCCAGATGTCTGGTCTATAAGGCGGGTTGGAATTTTGACCAGGGGAGAATCGAACCAAAATGGACCTCGATGGCGAAGATGGTCGCGGGAAGGGTGGCCGTAGAAGTGGCACAAGAGGCCATACAGATTCACGGCGGCTATGGGTATATGTTGGAATATGAAGTCGAACGGTTCTACCGGGATGCAAGGATCACCGAGATTTATGAAGGTACAAGAGAGATTCAGAAAAATACGATTGCAGCCTCTGTGATCGGGAAGAAGGGATAGGTGAGAATATGGACAAGGTGGCCATCATTGGAATCGGTCATGGGAAGTTTGGGGTGAGGTCGGATGCCTCACTTCGAGAACTAGCTTTTGAGGCTGTCAAGGCGTGCCTTGACGATGCTGGTGTTGGTTTAAAAGAAGTGGAGAGCATGGTGACAGGGATTGCGGGAGATGAATTCGCCATCGCCCTGCAGCCTTCTGCCCAGGTTCATGACTACATTGGCTTTCATCCGAAACCCAATTATCGTGTGGAAGGAGCCTGTGCTACGGGGAGTATGGCTTTGAGAACAGGATGGATGAATGTGGCATCGGGTCTCGCGGACCTCGTCCTGGTCGTTGGCGTGGAGAAGATGACCGAAGTCCCCACCAGTGTGGCGACAGATATCATGGGCAGAGGAGGTGACGCTACCTGGGAATATCCTTTTGGCACAACCTTCCCGGGTTACTATGCGATGATTGCTAATGCCCATATGGCCGAATTCGGCACAACGGAAGAGCAACTTGCCATGGTCGCGGTGAAAAATCATTATTACGGGAGCCTTAACCCGTATGCCCACATGCAGAAACCGATTACCCTGGACAAGGCCCTCACTTCATTTACTGTGGCCCACCCGTTGAAACTTTTTGATTGCAGTCTGATTACGGATGGAGCCGCTGCTTTGCTTCTTGCTTCCAAAGAGAAAGCAAAAGCCTTATCCAAAAAACCGGTCTGGATCGCAGGACTCGGACTTGCGACTGATACGATGAGGATCGGTGACCGGAAGAGCTTAACCTCAATTGCTTCAAGCCGCGAGGCTGCCAAGACAGCTTACCGGATGGCGGGGGTGCGGCCATCCAGCATTAATGTGGCAACGGTTCATGACTGTTTTACCATAGCAGAGATCGTGGCTTATGAAGATCTTGGCTTCTGTGAAAAAGGGGAAGGCGGCAGATTGATCCAGCAGAAAGAGACTTACGTAGGGGGGAAAATCCCGGTCAATGTGGATGGGGGATTGAAATCGAAAGGCCATCCCATAGGAGCTACGGGGGTTTCTATGGCGATTGAGATTACAAAACAGCTGAGAGGGGAGGCGGGTGAGAGGCAGGTGAAAAATGCTGAGATCGGCCTGACCCATAATGTCGGCGGGACCGGACAGGTGGTTGCTGTTCATATCTTCAGGAGGGAGTAAAATGGATTTCAAAAATTTCTCCTTAGCCATTGCACAGACAAAAGTGGCACGGTTTGCGGACGACCTTGCAGCAGGGAAGATCATGTCGACGGTCTGCAAGAAATGCAGTAAGAGATATTATCCCCCGCAGGCGGATTGCCCAGCCTGCATGTCGAGCGATATGGAGTGGAAAGAGTTGAAGGGGGAGGGTACGCTTGTCACCTTTACAAAGATTTGTGTTGCCCCCGACCACTTTGCAGTGCGGCAGCCTCTCATGCCTTTTTCAAGTGTCGTACTCGAGCCCAGTCCCATCGGGGTCTTGGAGGTTGAGGGTGGATTGAGAGTGATGGGGTGGATCCCAAAAGTGGATTTGAAAAAGATCCATGTCGGGATGAAGATGCGAGCCTCCCCGCAAACGCTTCCCGACGGTAGGGTCACCATCGTCCTGGAGCCGACTTAGAAAACCTCGGACTTCGTCCCGCCTCTGAACAACCCGACGCGTGCGTGGGGTGACGCACTTTGATGGATTCCCAAAGGTTTCCCGCAGATGAATTACTGGGACGGGTAACCCCCCGTAGCTTCAGCCAAGGAGGGTTCGCTTGGGCGGTCTTTGTCCATTGGCGGTAGCGGAGGAGCCGCCACTTTAGCCGTGCGGCTCCGGGGAGAACGGTTCAAATTTTTACAGATCGGAGGTTTGTGCCGATTTTAATAACGGCCTCGGCCACCTTGGTTCGATCTTCCCCCTCGACCCCCATGTCCCCCGGATCCTCCCCGGCTCGGGCGAGGGCGAGCTTCGTTCACATTCATCTGGCGACCCAGGAGCTCTTTTCCATTCAGGCTCGCAATCGCCGTGCGAGCCTCATTTTGATCAGGCATTTCGACAAAGCCGAAACCTCGAGCTTGCCCACTATACTTATCTCTTACGATAGTCACCGAGCTGACCTTTCCGAATGCTTCGAAGGCTGTTTGGAGATTTTCTTCTTTCACGTCAAACGACAAATTCCCCACATAAATGTTCATCGTCTCGCTCCTTTTCAATAGTCGACAAAACTCTTCAATTTCTCCGCTCGACAGGGGTGCTTTAGCTTCCTTAAAGCCTTCTCCTCAATCTGCCGGATCCGCTCCCGTGTTACGTTAAAGTCCTGCCCCACCTCCTCAAGAGTGTGATCGTGTTTCTCGCCGATCCCGAACCGCATCCTTAGAATCTTTTCCTCCCGCTTATCCAGGGTTGAGAGGACCGTCTGTGTCTGTTGGGCCAGGTTGGAAACGATCGCGGCCTCCTGAGGAGAAATGGAGCCCTTATCCTCGATAAAATCCTCAAGGCGGCCATCCTCCTCCTCGCCGATAGGGGTCTCAAGGGAAATGGTTTTTTTACTGACCTTTAGAATCTTCTGAACGTGATGGAGGGGGACTCCCATTCTTTCAGCGACTTCCTCCAACGTCGGTTCCCTTCCCATCTGCTGAACAAGTGATCGAGAGGTCCGGTTCAGCTTGTTAATGATCTCGATCATATGGACCGGAATACGTATGGTCCGGGCTTGATCCGCGATGGCGCGGGAGATGGCCTGACGAACCCACCACGTCGCATAGGTGCCGAACTTATAACCTCGTTGGTATTCGAACTTTTCAACTGCCCGCATTAACCCGATATTCCCCTCTTGGATCAAATCCAGAAACTGGAGTCCTCGATTCAAATATCTCTTTGCAATGGAAATGACCAATCTGAGATTGGCCTTGATCAGTTCACCTTTCGCCTCCTTGATTCTGGTCTCTGCTCTTTCAATGGCTGACAGCGCCTCCTTCAGCCGGGTCGGAGAAAGGCCACATTCCATCTCCATCCTGGCTATTCTACGCTTGGAGTTCCGGAGAGCCCTTTTCATCTCTTCAAAATCTTTTCGCCTGTGGTTCACTTTTTTCGTCTTCAAAAACTTCTTATCCCCCCGGATTGCGATCCCCAGCGCTCCCGCAATCTTCTTTGCTTCTTGTTCGGACTTTTCGATTTGAATGTCATATTGTTTCAGCTTCTGAATGATTTTACTAACTTGTTCTCCTCTTAAGTTGATTCGTTTGAAAGCGTCGAGTATGTCAGCCTGCTTCTTAGCGATCCCTCCCTCCACTTTTTTCTTAGAGGATTGTTTTTTCATACCGTTTAGCTTCCTTTGGAGAAGTTGAATTTCATTTCCTCCCTTCCGGATTTTATCGATGAGGCGAAGAACCCTCGTTTCTTGAAGCCTCTTTAGTCTGGGTGTCATCTCCTCGTCATCGATCTCATTGGTCACCTCACTGATTTTGGTCTTTCCCGCTCGGAGGGCCTTTCCAAGGTTGAAGATCTCCCTGATCGAACTGGGACACCTGAGAACTGCACTGAGGACCTCCTCTTGTCCGCTTTCGATCCTCTTGGCCACCTCCACCTCCCCTTCTCGAGTCAAGAGTGGAAACGATCCCATCTCCTTGAGGTAGATCCGAACTGGATCGATGATTTTGCTGGTAATACCCGTGTACTCTATCTCGACGGGTTCTTCGTCATCTGGTTGGGCACCTTCATTCTCTGTGTCGACCCCCGGCAATTGGACGAATAGATCCATATCCAGCTCGTCGGATAGGACGATAGGATCTTCGGCCGGCTCAAACAGATATGATTTTTCTGACTCCCGCTCTTCCAAAGTTCGCTCCTTTTTCCAATCTTCTCGCATGGGGTTCATTCCGTTAAAACAAGCTGAAGGATTGTGACGGGAGGGGAAGGATGCCAGCGCTTAACAAATAGGCCACAAAGAATTGTTCAGAATTCTTTGCGGTTACCCCTGCATTGGAACGATCATTCGCTCTCCGCCCCAAACATTTGAACCTACTATACACTATCGTTCTCCGAATAGCAAGGCAATTCACACTTTCAATTCTTGTTGACACCCTGCTCCTGATTTAATACACTTTTATTGAGGTCTAGACCTTCTTTCATTAGATTTCAATCATTTAAGGCAAGGTGGCGCTATTTTTTTTGGTAAGCCACGGGCCGCTGCCTTTCGGCCTTATCTGAACCTACGAAAGAGGTGGCCGGCGAACCAGAGCCTTGTTTAGGATCAAGGACTCGACGGTCAAGAAATGAATGCCGCCCGAGTTCTGCATGGCAAGAGAGATAAGATGCCCGAAGAAGAGGGAAAAATAAGATGGTATTTGAGACCGATCAGTGTGGTCCTGCTCTTATTTTTTGTATTGGGACCTTTTGGTCTACCCCTGCTTTATAAAAGCCCTAAGTTTAGCAGAACCTTGAAGATCATACTGACCGTTGTTGTAATCGTATACACGTCCTACCTTATCTTCGCATCGTTAGAAATCGCGAGAGAGGTTTATCAAAGGATGGAGGCATTTCAGGATATGCTGAAGTAAGAACGACACGCCTTTCAGATTTTTGGATTTACGAATGTATTCCGATGCTTATAAGCGCCTATTTTTTAGGCAAAATGGTGAAGATAGCCTCCTTCAAGGGAAAGATGATCTGTTTCCACAATGATTCAACATTCCTTTGTGGATTGGTCAGAGGAAGCCTTTCAGAGCCAATTTTTTGGAGGAAGATTCGATGAAAAACGGAGGAAAAGAATCTGCTTCCCGTTATAGAACAGGGAACTTTGAGAAGAGAAGACTCCCAGGTGCAACGTTGATCTGCCGGTAGAATATAGGAGAAGGGATTTAGTCGTCAAATATGATCGTGTGGTCAATGCCAGTGAAAGCGGGTTACTAAGCTGTTTATCCGAGCTGGTGGCGGTGGGGCAACATCTGAGGATAAGGCTCTTTTTCCCTTTCAGCTCCGGACTGAATGTCATCGAAATGGTGACGCAGGTTGTTTGGATGGAAAGTCACCCGGAGAAGTATAGGGGAGATTATCGCACTGGCGTAAGGTTCGTTGAGGTCCCTCCCAACGACCTCCGTAATCTTAAGAATTATCTGGGGAGCCTTTCGCGATAGATTCGTCGAGTCCAACGGAAGGAAAGCTTGGAAACCCGGGAGGTATGCGGGAAATGAGAAGATGGGTCGTCAATGAAATCGGTCAAAGGACATTTCTCGTTGACCCGGAAAGAATGTTGGTAAGAATGCAGCCACCGGCATCATCATTCTGGGAAGATTATAAATGGGTGGTCGACTAAGGGTTTAAAAAAGGGGCTGGGAAGCTTTCACAGAGTTAGTTCCAGAAAAGTAAATATTCACTGAAGCGGAGTCGTGGGAGATGGTCAGGGGTAAACCAAGAGATGGAGAGAAAAAGGAGGGTAATCTGAATGAAGTCATTGGCGGGGAAGGCAGGAATTATGTGTGTGATTACGGGGCTTACTCTCTTTGGATATTCAGAGGGGTGGGGAAAGGATTGGAAGCTATTCAAGAAAACGGCAGATGCTAAATTCTATTATGATAGGAAGGGTATAACCCGTTCTCCCAAAAAATTGGTCAGCGTGTGGGTAAAACAGGTCTACACGAAGAAGGGGAAAATGGATATGATAAACCTGGTTGGGCTACGATATGAGTATTTGAGCTACTCAATCAATTCGTTAGAGTTCGATTGTGGGGGGAAAATGGTGCGCTTCTTATCAATGGCCTATTATTCCAAGAATGGAGATGTCTTGGATCTCGAAGATTCCCCCGATAAACGAGAGTCGATTACTCCAAACTCGATGTTTGACGCTTTATATAATAAGGTATGTGAATAGAGGTCGGGCAGAAAAATTGGCAGTTTTTATTAATTTGTGATAAATAGAAATCCAAGATGGGCGATTAGCTCAGCTGGATAGAGCGTTGGTCTCCGGAACCAAAGGCCGTGGGTTCAACTCCCGCATCGCCCGCCATTCTCGTTGGCATGAAGGCTCTACGGTTAATGAAAAAATGGGTCGGTCCTCTCATATCCTTATCTCTGGTCCTTGCCTTTGGGATAGGTTTGGTTTGCGATTCCTTTCCCATTTTGAAGAAGACGCCCCTAAAAAAAACGAGGTTAGAGGCCTATAAGCTCGTTCCCATCCAGGAGGATAAGGAAAAGGGAGAGGCAGATCCTCACATGCTTCAGATTTTAAAAGAGATACAAAAAAAGTTGGATGGATGGCTAAAATCGCTCAATGAAAAGATTGAAGGCGAGGATGTCAGCCGTTTCAAGGTCAGATTCTTAGAGATCCTTAGAAATATCCTGGAATGGGTGAAAGAAAAGGTCGACGCAAAAATCGAATCCTATGAGAAGGGAACGCCAAAAACGAAGCCGAAGAGGGACTTATTCCAAGAGACCGACCGGCAGATTCTACCGCTGGCTAAGATGGGATGAAAGAGGAAAAGGTATTTATTCAGTCCGGAGAGATTCAACTGGAAGGCCTCTTGAGTATTCAAGAGGCCTCTTCTTTTAAAGGAGGAGCTATTTTCTGCCATCCTCATCCACAGTATGGTGGAGACATGGATCACCCTGTCGTTGCGACCTCTTTGGAGGCTGCTTTCCAAGAAGGGTTTTCAACGCTCCGCTTTAACTTCAGAGGCGTGGGTGAAAGCCAAGGATCTTGGGGAGAGGAGATCGCAGAGAGAGAGGATGTGAAGGCTGTTGCCAACTACCTCTATTCAAGACTGAAAAATGGCCATCCGGCACTTATTTTGGTAGGATACTCTTTTGGAGCCTGGGCAGGCCTCCCCGTTGCAGTCGAGGACGAAAGATTTAAAGGGATGGTGGCCGTCGCTCCACCCCTTGGGATTTATGATTTTGGATTTCTCAAGGGGTGCAGAAAGAATAAGCTTTTCATCGCAGGAGATCGGGATTTTTTCTGTCCACCCTCTCTGTTGGAGAAATGGTATCGGCAACTCGACGAACCCAAATCTTTAGCCGTTATTCCGGGAGCAGATCACTTCTTCCTTTTCCACACCCGTTTCCTCATTCAACCCCTGAAAGAGTTCCTAAGGGCTTTTTAGGGTTCAGGGATTCATGGGTTCAAGTGGTTCGCCTTATAAGGATCTGTTCGGCTTTTAGGGCTTCCCGGCGTCTTACAGAGTCAATAACACGGTCTGCCCGTTTTGCTTATCCCTCGAACCGTGTAACCCTCGACCCGTAGGATCCCATAATCTTTTCGACTGCCCAGCCAAATCGATAGAATAAGGAGCGAAGCGGATAGGTTTGAAGCGCCTTTTCCATTGACTCCCTGATCACTTTGTCGTCACCGGCATAGGCCAAAAAGAAACGCCAGCGGTCTGTCCAAGTGATGAGCAGCCCAAGGCGCCTCCACTTTTCTACAGAACGGTTGAGGCGGAGGAGATTCTTTACCCTTTCGTGGTTGGAGAGATTCGACCTCCGGTAGGATCGGTCAAAATCAATAAGCAGAAGTTGGTCTCGTGCCACCAGAATGTTTTTAAGCTGAAGATCGCTATGGAAAAATCCAGCCTGGTGAAATTTTCGAATGAGAAGGCCGGCGGATCGAATCGTCTTTCTCTTCAAGGAAAGATTCTCGCCGGAAGGATGTGCCCCGAGGTCATTAAGATATTGAGTCAGATCTAATGCCTGAGGGACTTCTAAGGAAAGAAGATAGGCCTGGTAGAAAGGATAGAAAATGCGATGGTGGATCGCCCCGATGGGATGGATCGTAGGAATTCCGCAGGAGCGGATTTCTTCCGTTAAGGCCAGTTCCTGGAAAGATCTGGCCCCGAAGAAGTAAAGATTTCGGGCGATGGCCCGTAACAGTCCTCCGTGTAAGTATTGGCGAAGAACCATCCTCTTGTCATCCTCCAAAGGGATGGAAGGATGAAGGGTACGACCCTTGTAATAATGAGAGATTTGGTCGCGTTTCTTAAGGAAAGTTGGTAAATCATCAATCCCCTGTCCAAGGAGGAGAGTCTTGTACTCTTCTTTAAGTAGGAGAACCATCTTCCCTTTTTGGATCAGAGAATATGAGGTGGGAATTTGGATATTCTTAAACATTTTTGACTAAAGTAATGGAATCTGGCGGGTTTGTCAACCGAGTAGAATAATGAGTAGAATAATGGGTTCATCTCTGTATCAATTGACAAGGGAAGGAGTTTATTATATTTTTAACCGATATTTGATTGAGAGAGGGGAATCCTGTGGAATATGAACCTGTGATTGGCTTAGAAGTGCATGCCCAGCTCCTGACCCGATCGAAAATATTCTGCGGGTGTTCCACAACATTCGGGGAAGGCCCTAATACACAAACCTGTCCTGTCTGTACGGGGCAACCCGGTTCTCTCCCAGTGGTCAATCGGAAGGCTGTAGAGTTTGCAATCACATTGGGTCTGGCTACTTCCTGCCGAATCGCTCCGTACAGCCTATTTGCTAGAAAGAATTATTTCTATCCCGATCTCCCCAAAGGGTATCAGATCTCCATGTATGAGCACCCTCTGGCGGAGGAGGGCTTTATTGAGATTAAAGTGCAGGGACAAAAGAAGCACATTCAGATCATCCGGATTCATATGGAGGAGGATGCCGGGAAGTTAAAGCATGGCGAGACCCGAGAGACGGCATCCTTCAGCTATGTGGACTTCAATCGGACAGGCGTTCCTTTAGTAGAGATTGTGAGCGGACCAGACATTCGATCCCCGGAGGAGGCGGGTGAATATTTGAGAAGACTTCGGTCAATCCTTCAATACCTGGAAATCTGCACGGGAGATATGGAAAAGGGTACGTTTAGATGTGACGCAAATGTCTCGGTTCGGCCAAAAGGCCAGACGGAGTTCGGGACGAGGACAGAATTGAAGAATATGAACTCGTTCCGGCATGTGGAGAAGGCGTTGGAGTACGAAATCAAGCGACAGACGGCAATGTTGGAGGACGGTGAGAAAGTCGTCCAGGAGACTCGGCTCTGGGATGTGGACCGGGGAGTCACCATTTCGATGAGGGGGAAAGAGGAGGCTCATGATTATCGCTATTTCCCAGATCCGGATCTTGTTCCGTTGAGGATTGACAAAAAATGGATCGAGGAGATTCGTAAAAGACTTCCAGAACTTCCCAATGAAAAGAAGGAAAGGTTCATCAGACAATATCAGATTCCTGAATACGATGCCGAGATCCTTACCTCTACAAAAGCTATGGCCGACTATTTTGAGGAGTGCGTCAGTTTCTTCCCAGAGTCTAAAACCGTGAGCAATTGGATGATGGGGGACCTGCTCCGGGAGCTAAAAAGGGACGAAAAAGAGATCGATGATTGTCCCATCACACCCAAACACCTGGCAGGGATGCTTTCGATGATCAAAAAGGGGACGATCAGCGGAAAAATTGCCAAGGATGTCTTTGAGGAGATGTATCGTACCGGAACCTATCCGGAGAATATCGTGAGGGAGAAGGGGTGGGTTCAAATCCTTGATGAAAGGGAGATCGAAAGAGCCATCGAAAAAGCGATAGAGGCCAACCCAAAGCAGGCGGAAGACTACCGGAAAGGAAAGGACAAACTCTTCGGCTTCTTCGTGGGAGAAGTGATGAAACAGACCCGGGGGAAGGGGAATCCAAAATTGGTCAACGAATTGCTCCGCAAGAGACTAAAAGGATGAGGTTAAGGTTAAGTTTGAGTCAAAATCTGTGTAATCGGGCTTTGGTAATCGGTGTCATCACATTATGAAATTCAAGACCATAGAATGGAAAGATGACCGGGTGAGGATCCTCGACCAGAGAAGGCTTCCTCAGGAGGTCCGCTACCTGGATTGCCGGGACGCCTCTTCTGTAGCCCAAGCCATTCGAACCATGGCTATCCGTGGCGCACCCGCGATCGGAGTGGCGGCCGCCATGGGGATTGCGCTCGCGGCCAAGAAAACCCGATCCAGTAACCTCCGCGTTTTTACTGATGCCATTAAGAAAGTTTGCCAGGAGATGAGAGGGACGCGGCCTACGGCAATGAATCTCTTTTGGGCCGTCGATCGTATGGAAAAAATATTGCAACGCATTGAAAACGATGGAGTCGAAGGAACGAAGAGGAGGTTGGCACAAGAGGCGCTTCGAATCCTTGAGGCAGATATTGAGGTGAACCGCAAAATTGGAATGGTCGGAAGGAACTTGATCAAGGAGGGAGATGGGGTGTTGACCCATTGTAATGCGGGGGCATTAGCCACGGGTGGATACGGGACAGCACTGGGAGTGATCTATGCGGCGCGAGACCAAGGAAAGAAATTTCAGGTCTTTGTGGATGAGACAAGGCCCATGCTCCAGGGATGCCGACTGACGGCCTGGGAGCTGGTTCAGGAGAAGATTCCGGCGGCGCTCATTACCGATAATATGGCAGGTGTTTTAATGAGGAAGGGTTTGGTTGATCTGGTCGTGGTGGGTGCGGATCGAATTGCAAGAAACGGAGATACAGCCAATAAAATTGGGACCTACGGACTTGCTGTTCTCTCGAAATCTCATGATATTCCTTTTTATGTGGCGGCCCCGACCTCCACACTTGACCTCTCTTTAGTTTCCGGAGAAGAAATACCGATCGAGGAAAGAAGCGTTGCAGAAGTGACCCATTTTTGTGGGTATCTCATCGCTCCCAAAGGCATGAAAGCCTTTAATCCCGCCTTTGACGTAACCCCCCATTCACTCATTAATGGCATCATTACGGAGAAAGGGATCATCCGGAGGCCTTTTCATAAGAGTTTAAAAAAAATGTCTGCAACTTCGAACTTCAAACTTCGGACTCGGAACTCCAAAGAGGCCTGATGAAGAATCCCGTTATCACTCTCCTCACCGACTTCGGCACCAAAGACCATTATGTGGCTTCGATAAAGGGTGTGATTTTGAATATCAATCCTGAGTGTCATCTTGTCGATATCACCCACCGGGTGAATCCGCAGGACATAGAAGAAGGAGCCTTCATACTGGCCAACGCATATTCTTATTTCCAGAAGGGAACGGTCCATCTCTGTGTGGTGGACCCTGGCGTAGGGGGGGACAGGAAGCCCATTCTTCTTGTGACTCAAAATTATTTTTTTGTAGGACCCGACAACGGGCTCTTTACGCTCGTGGCACAAAGGGAGAAAGTCAAACAAATACTGGTTCTCAGCAAAAGGAAGTATTTTCTTTCGAAAATCAGCAGCACATTTCATGGAAGAGACCTCTTTGCCCCGGTAGCTGCCCATCTGTCGCTGGGTGTCAGGCCCACGGCCTTTGGGTATGAAATTCGTTCCTTGAAAGAGATCGGGTTTCAAAAGCCCGTTGTCAAAGAAGGGAGACTATTAGGGGAGATTCTCCATATCGATGCCTTCGGCAACGTGATTAGCAATATTGATGAAGCAAGACTTTCTCGGTTTGTTCAAGGTTGTCCATTCGTCATTCGGGCAGGGAGGAAATCCATCCCGGGTCTAAAAGAAGGATACTGGGAAGGCAAGAAAGGCGAGCCAATTGCCTTGTTGGGGAGTGGTGGTTTTCTCGAAATTTCTGTGAGGGAAGGCAATGCTCAGAAGATACTAAAGGTAAAAAAGGGAGATCCCATTTGGATAAGCACCAATTAACAGGCACCAATGGAAGTTGAAAAACGAAGACGAGGTTAAGGTACCCTATGATCTCAAATAAGGCTCGGGAGATTTCTCCGTTCATTGTGATGGATGTTCTGGAGAAGGCTCAAGAGCTGGAAAGAAACGGAGAGCATATTATTCACCTGGAAGTGGGAGAGCCGGATTTCGATACTCCGGAATGTGTCAGTGAGGCCTGCTACCGGGCGATCTGCGAGGGAAAGACGCACTACACGCACAGCCTGGGCTTGATCGAGCTGAGGGAAGCGATTGCGGAGGATTACTGGGAAGAATATCATGTGAAGGTGTCGCCCGAACAAATCGTTGTGACCTCAGGGACCTCTCCGGCCATGCTTCTTCTTTTTTCCGCCCTGTTAGAGTCTGGGGACGAAGTGATCCTCTCCAACCCCTATTATCCATGTTATCCCAATATCATTCGGTTTGTTGACGGATCTCCTATATTCGTCAAGGTGATGGAAGAAGATGGCTTCCAGTATCTTCCTGAGATGATCGAGCAAAAAATGAGTCCGAAGGTGAAGGGGATCATGATCAATTCGCCTTCCAATCCTAGTGGAAATGTGATGCCCGCCGATAGGATGGGAGAGATTGCAAAGTTTTCGCCCTTCATCATCTCCGATGAAATCTATCATGGGTTGGTGTACCAGGAGGAGGTTCATACGATTCTTGAATTCACGGATCGTGCTTTTGTGATTAACGGGTTCTCGAAACTCTATGCGATGACCGGATGGAGACTGGGGTATGTCATTGCGCCGAAAGAATTCGTGCGACCGATGCAAAAGATCCAGCAAAATCTTTTTATCTCTGCCAGTTCTTTCGCCCAATGGGGCGCCCTGACGGGTTTGAAGGAGGCTGGAGAGGATGTCCAAAGGATGAGAGAAACCTATGACCAGCGACGACGTTTGTTAATTCCCAAACTCAGGGAATTGGGATTCGGGATCACGGTTGAGCCTACCGGGGCTTTTTATACGTTGGCTAATGCAAAGAGATTCTCCAACGATTCTTATCGATTCGCCTTCGACATTCTGAAAGAAGCAAAGGTCGGCGTGGCGCCCGGCATCGATTTTGGAACGAATGCAGAAGGATATATCCGATTTTCGTATGCCAACTCCTTGGAGAATATCAAAGAAGGAATGAACAGGCTGGAAAGATATCTGGAACGTTACAAGTAGTCAGAGAACTATAGAAGACAATAAGCAAGTCCAACCTATATGGCGGGAATCCCTCGCAATGACAACCGGGTCTCCTGTTTTTGGTTTACTATGCTCTATGCGCTAGGCGGAAGGCAGCATACTCCGTGAGGCCTGATGGGCTTTTCTCAGGGGTTCTGGAAAACGATATCCTTTACAGCTTTCAAGGATGAGCTGAACGCTCGTCAATAGATCGATACGGTGACCTGGAGAAACAAAAAGAGGTCTTACCTTCTCTCTTGTTCTAAGGACTGCACCCACTTTTTCCCCTTCTCTCCGAATCCATTTAAAACTTCCTTTTAACGGTGCTGGCGAGATAAAATCGTCTAACAAAGGGGTCTTTGCACAACCGATTGATGGAAGGTCAAGCCATAAACCCATGTGTGAGGCAAGCCCCATTCCTCTGGGATGAGCAATGCCTTGACCATCAAAAATGATGACGCCCGGTTTTAATTTTAACTTCTGAAAAACTTTGATCAGAATCGGGCCTTCTCGAAAACTTAGAAGGCTGGATATATAGGGGAAAGGGATCTTACCATCGGCCGTGGCTGTATCGAGGATTTCCATTTCCGGAAAGGAAAGGACAACGATTGCGCCGTAAAGAAGATTCCCCTCTTTTGAATAGGCAACATCTCCCCCTCCAATGGTTTTCACCCTTGAAAATGTTTTCGTTAGCATGATCTGTTCCTGCAAAGCCTCCTGAATCTGAACGGCTTCCTCCAGACTGACGTCCCAGGAATGGAGTGGTTTCATGATAATGAGGTTCGAGGATTCAAGGATTATAGGATTCAAGAATTTATTCTAAAGGTTATCGCCTGACCCCCTGAACCATGGCCCCCTTGAATCTTTTCAATTAGGGAGAGATTTTTTCTATTTCACCTTTACTGACCTTCAGGATGCAGAGAGTTCGAATCGCTCTTCCGTCTTCTCCAAAACCCTTTAGGCCAGAAACCCCTTGGAAATTCTTTACCTGTCGCAGTTCTTCTTGCATCTGCGAGGGAGAGGAAACCGACTTCGATTGAAGAATGTCCTTAATGAATTTAGCTCCATCATAACTCAAGGCTTCGAGGGTCTCGGGATCCCGCTGAAAGGTTTTCCGAAATTCCTCCACAAAACGAGCCACCCAAGGGGAAGGGCTCTTTTCAAAAAAAGCATCCACAAAGATCGATCCTTCGGCTCCTTTCCCACCGATTGAGATCAGGCCTCGGCCATTCCATGAATTGGTCCCGAGAAAAATTCCTTTCACATCGTAGTAAGCCATTTGGGAAAGGATCATCCCCACGCGATCGTGACTATCAGGAATAAAGATTCCGTCCACGGAGAGAAGGGATTTGAACTCATCCTCTTTTTTTCTCTTTACGTCAGGTTTTTGGACCGTTTTGATCTTAAAGAACCCTTTGATCTCCTGGCTGAAATCCGTCTGGCCCTCTTGATAGACGACCGATCCTAAAACCTTTCCGCCGTTACGGGTAATCTCTTCGTTAAAAAGGTTCTTGAAATAGAGTCCATAGGGGGAGTTGGGATAAAAGACGGCGAAGGTGCCAAGCTCAATATCTTTGATGGCAAACTTAACAAGCGTGCGGATCTGCTCCGAAGGCGTGACGGAATTTCGGAAAACGAAATCCTCTTTATTAGAAGCGGTATCCTTTTGGGAGAAGGTGAGGAGAGGGACTTTCAGTTGCTGGGCTCTTCTGGCTGCTTGGTCAGCGTCGGCACTGAGAAGAGGACCGATGATGGCGATCACTCTTTCTTTGTTTACCAGTTCTTCGACGGCTTTCTCCGCCTCTGCCGGGCTCCCTTTCGAATCGCGTATAGCTAACGAGACTAAGGGGTAATCCGATTCCTTTATGGCCGATTGGATTCCCTGGAGAGCTCTTTCCCCAAAGGGACTATAAATTCCGCTTAGGGGGAGAATGACCCCCACTGTATACTTGGAACGAATGGAAGGAAGGATTGCGTCCAAAAGCTCTTTGGCTTGGGTCATATAGTCTGTGCCACGATATTCTTTTTCCAATTCTGTTAAATATCTCTTTGCAATGAGATCGTTTCCCTGGCGCTTAGCTATTTGGGCCAATCTTAGTTTCGCATACCCTCCCGCATAGGTTCCCCGATAAAGAGATTCGATGGACTTCAATTCCTCTTCACTATTCGAGGTGTCCATGGTGGTTCTCACCTTTTTCCTTAATTCCTCATTGGCCTGACCGGGGATGAGAAGCCCCTTCCCATACCAATGGAGGGCGGCGAGTCGATCCTTCAATTCGAGGTAGTTGTCTCCCAGCAGGGTAAATACCTGCAGCATTCTGGTTGGGGAAAGGAAAGTCGCGAAGAGCTCGTTTAGAATACGAATGGCATCTTGAGGCCTTCTGAGGCGGGTATAACAGATCCCCATCCTGAACTTGGCTTCATTGAAGAGAGGGCTTTGAGGAAAATCAGTGGTCACGCTCTTAAAACGCCACAGTGCCTTTTCCGCTTCTCCCTTCGAGAGAAAGATTTCTCCCTCCCTGAAGAGAGTCGAATCGTCAGGCTGCGGCTGGGCGATAACAGGACTTTGCAAGAAGAGCAATAGAAGGGACAAGAGGATGAACTTCCATCCCGTAAACCTATGGGTCATTGTCGGTGGTAACATAATAAATTTCGGGTAAGTGGCGATAGTTCTCATTGAAATCAATCCCGTAACCTACGACGAAGACGTCATCTACCTCGGCTCCCAGATAATCCGCCTCCATCCCAACTTCTCGACGCCCCTTCTTGTCTAAAAGAGCACATATCTTTACAGAACGAGGGTTGGAGAGAATGAGCCGGTCTTTCAAAAAATGGAGTGTATGACCGCTGTCAATAATATCTTCGATGATAAGGACATCCTTGCCTTCCACGGAGAGCTCAATATCTTTTGTGATCTCAATATTACCCGAGCTTTTCATTCCGGGTCCATAACTGGCCAATCTTACAAAGTCGATTTTCGCGGGTATCTTGAGACGACGGACCAGGTCGGAAAGAAACATAAATGCCCCTTTGAGGATACAGACTAGCACCAATTCTTTCCCGATATAATCCCTCGAGATTCGATCCGCCAAACCTTGAATGATGGAGGCGATCTGTTCCTGAGAGAGCAACGGATTGAGTCGATCTTTTTCCGTACGCCTCACCCCTGTTAAGAAAACATGCCCATTGTAAAGTGCTGAAAATAAATCGCTATCCTTAAGAAGCTGTGGGATTTTGGGGTCCACCTCTTCCAACGGATTCAAAGGGCGTGCTCTAAGACCATTATCTCGGTCTGCCCGGGAAGGGTCCCCTTGTCAAAACTGGCTTCGTTAGCCTTGGGCCGCTTTGCGTTCGTTTTCCCTTTTATAAAGTCTTCCACCGGTGCAATAGGAAATCCGCATTTCTCCGTCTTGAAGTGCATGGGGATGACGACTTTAGGCTTTATCTGTTCTGCAACACGGGTCGCTTCTTTTGGGTCAATCGTGAAATACCCGCCCACGGGGATCAGTAGAACGTCGACCACACCGATCTCAGCCAATTCGTTATCGCTCAGGATATGGCCTAGGTCTCCGAGGTGACAGACCCGGATATCATCGACCTTGAAGGTGAAGACGGTGTTGGAGCCTCGTTCACTTCCCTTAGAAGGATCGTGATAGGTTGCGACGCCTTTGATCGAGACACCTTTCACCGTTTTCGAACCGCTTCCCTTGATAACCTGAGGCGCTCCGGGAAGATCTTTGGTATCATTGTGATCGGCGTGATCATGGGTGATGAGGACGAAATCTGCCTGGTCTTTAATTTTTCCATAAGAAAGTTGTCCGCCGAAGGCCCCGGATTCGTAAGGATCGATAATGAATCTGGTCCCCTGAGCGGATGTGACCAGAAAAGCCGCGTGTCCGTACCATTTAATCTTCATGCTAAACCTCCTGCAAAATAAAGGTATTTTGAGTATAATGGAAAAAATGAAGAAGTCAATCCGACTCTCAACTCATGACTCGTTACTCTTTCTTCTTAACTTATTCTCAACCGCCCTCTTTTTCCCTCTTAGAGTGCCCTTTTTATCCCTTCGATCATCGATCTTCAAGGTGGTTAGAACCCGCAGAGCTCCTTTTTTAAAAGGCGTTTGGTGCATTTTGAAGGCGATTTTGAATAAATCTTTAAGATCTCCCTCGATGTTTGTTCCCATTGAGGAAAGCTCATAAGGAACTTTTTCCCTTTTCAGAACACGAATACAATCTGCCACGTAAGCACTGAGGCTCGTTTCGCTCGTGCCAATGGGCACGACACTGATTTGTAAAATTGCCATGATTCTGCTCCTTTCCTAAAGCTCAAAATTTCTGCCTCCGACTGCCCCCCGTCCGGCAGGGTAAGCAAAATTCCAGAAGCGAAAATAAGGTGTTTAAGAAAGTATCACCAACCCAATGAGTTGTCAACCGTATTGAGGCGTGACTGGAACGTACCCGCAAGCCCCCCGTGTGGGCGGGGAGCTTCATAATAAATGTATTTTTATTTCGCGCAGAATGAAGTATAATGATCTTGGACCAACTATGAGCCATCCGCAAGAGATTTCAGGGATGATCGCCTTTTCTGCAGGACTTCTTTCCTTTGTTTCGCCTTGCGTCCTTCCCCTCGTTCCGTCTTATGTCACTTACATCACAGGGGCTTCCTTTAAGGAACTCACGGATGTTGAAGCCAGGTCGAAGCTAAGGTGGGCCGCTCTTTTCCATTCTTTCTTCTTCATCATCGGATTTTCAGTGATCTTTATCCTGATGGGCGCCTCGGCCACCTATCTCGGACAATTACTGGCTCAATATCAATACTGGATCATGAAGGGAGGAGGAGTCCTCATTATCCTGCTGGGTATCCACTTCACGGGAATCATCAATCTTCCTTTTCTGCAGATTGAAAAAAGATTTGAGGTGAGGAGGAAGCCCTTGGGCTACGCAGGTTCCTTTCTCGTGGGAGTGGTTTTCGCAGCCGGGTGGACGCCTTGTATCGGACCCATCCTCTCCACGATCCTCATCTATGCCAGCACCTCAAGAAGCTTCACGACGGGAATCCTGCTGCTGACTTACTATTCGATAGGCCTGGGAATTCCATTTCTTCTCTCCTCCCTGGCATTCAACTCATTCCTCTCTGCCTTTGATAAAATAAAACGATACATGAGGGTCATCAACGTCGTGAGCGGCCTTTTCTTGGTTGCCATCGGTATTCTTTTCCTGACCGATACGTTTAAAGAGATCAATTCCTACCTGAATTCGCTCACCAATCCTTAAGCTTACTAATTCAAACTCGAAATCCGCATATATGAGAAAGCGTCCATAAACGACTAACCCTAAAATATTCCAAGATCCGCTCCCCCTGATTTTCCCGTCACCCCGCCCTCTCCCCCTGGGGGGAGAGGGCGGGGTGGCAGATAAATTGTGTCTGTATGAGTTTACTGTTTTGAGTTTTGGAAATTTGAGTTTGTATTGGATTTAGGATTTCGTGCTTCCAACTTTCCTGGGCGTCACTGTCGGATGCTCATCAAGGCAAGAATTCCAGCCAGCCCGAAGAGGACCGTGGGGATCCAGCAGGCGAGAAAAGGGGGGAAGACCCCCGATTTTCCGAAGGAAACAAAAACATAAAAGATGACGCCGTAGGCAAAGCCGATCATCACGCTACTTCCTATACTCAAAGCCACCCCGCCTGACCGACTCGTTTTCAACGCGAAGGGGATGCCTATCAGGACCATGATCAGGTTTAGGAAGGGCGTAGAAAGCTTGGAATAAAGATCAACAAGATATCGGGTCGCGTCGTAGCCCGAGGCTTGGATCTTCTGGATGTAGGTCCAGAGTTCTCCGTAACTCATCTCTTCCGAGTTTCGCCCGATTCTTCGTAAAGATTCCCAGTCCTCCCCCAAATCGAATTCCATTTTGTCAAACGGAGTTACCTGGATGGAGTTGTCCTCTCGAAAATCGCGGACGGTTCCGTCATAGAACCACCATGCACCCTCCACCCATTTGACCTCTCGGGCATCCACCCGTTTCATACATTGAAAATTGTCATCAAATTGATAAAGGGTGAAGCCACTCAAGACCTTTTTGTGAGGATCGAGGAGTTGGATATTCAAGATACGGTTGCCGCTGCGATACCATATCTTATAATTCTTAAAAAAACTGGCCGGTTTTTCTTTTCGAACCTGAACATCCAGGAGATATCGGGTTCTTTGATAGGTAACGGGAACGAGGTATTCATTCCCCAGGAAGGAAAAGAAACTGATGATCAGAGCAATGATAAGCAACGGGAACGTAATCCGGTAAAGGCTGACGCCCCCTGCTTTCATAGCTGTGACCTCACTATTTCGAGAGAAGGTGCTGAGCGTGAGAAGGGTCGCCAGTAGAATAGCGTAAGGGAGGGTCCATTGAAAAATGACCTCCGGGATTTTGTAAAGGAGATAGACAAAGATCAAGTGGAATGGGGCGTTATACTGGCTGAAGAGATTCATCTTTTGAAAAAACAGTACGACGACATAGATGAGGACCAGACTGCTCAGACTCAAGCCAAATATCTTCAGAAACTCGCGAGTGACATAGCGATGGAGGGTCCGGTGACGATCAAACATTGTTAGAAAGCTTTCTCCATTTCTTTTGGAACAAATCGAGCCCTTCGATCAACCATACGGCCGGCTTAAAGGGCGATTCATTCGCCGCCTTGACCAGAAGGTAGATCCCCAGCCCCCCGAATATAAAGGTAGGGGACCAACCTG
>DASPPQ010000238.1:0-25026 GCA_035625415.1 Thermodesulfobacteriota bacterium | reverse complement strand
CCAGAGTTCATCATAATGGTCAAAAACATAGAACACACGTTTCTGGAAATGTCCTGCCTTTTCTCCGATGATTTCCTGCGGCGGCGGCGCAACCGGCGTGATGTACATGTAACAGCCAACCATCCTTTGAGAAATCCCCTGGGCTGGCGGGATACAAAAGACCCTTGTCGTATATTGAGAAAGAGAAATCTGCCATGCCTCATGAAAAATCAGATCGAGTGGATACATCGCCTCCGGCGCATGGATTTTGTCATGAAACCAAAAGTGCTTCTCTTCCCAATCCTTTCTATCTTTGCTAAACATGTACATGGGCGGGTACATTTCTTCCCAACCTTCTAACTCTTTTGGATATTCTACCTCCAACGGCATTGGAAAACCTTTCTTCTGTGCCATGATTGCACCTCCTTCATTTCTTTGCATTGTCCAAAAATGACATCCGACTGAAGAATTCCTTTAAAAATCGACTACTTCCTCGTCACCTCCTTTTCGCCACACCACGCGTTATTAGTTCCTCTTCCGGGTTTGTGTCTGAAAGAAGTAGCACCAACTTGTCTTTAACAGAATGAATATGTCGAGTTATTTTGAACGGATGGAGTAATTTTTCTAAACTACCTATTCCAATAGGGTTTTGTCAATTGATATTTGGTTATATAGGTATAAATTTAAGTTATCGTTCTTAAATAGGACCGGGCAACTTTCTTAGACTTGGGAAAAATCTCTCCTCTTGTTTTCCATATATCGGATGAAGGCTTTGATGACGGGGTTAGCCCGTTCCTCTTTCAAATAGAGAACGGCTACTTCAAGGTGGAGCTTCTCCAGCAATCGGATCATCTTAATCATCCCCCGCTTCTCTTCGTCTTCTCCTAACCTCCTGACGATCACGGAGACCCCTTTCCCCTCGGAAACCCATTGTTTGATGAATTCGGAGCTGCCTGCCTCGATCATGAGAGAGGGGTGAATATCGTGCTCTTCAAAGGCGTGGAATAGAATTCTACGGGTCGTCGAACCCTTTGCACGAATGATGAAGGGGTATTCTCTAATCTCCTTCAGAGAAACTGCCTTTCTCTTGGTCAGAGGATGGTCGGGCGAAACAATCAGAACGAGTTCCTCCCTTAAGAAGGGAACCAATTCAAACTTTGAGGATGCCTTGACTGCTCCGATTAAGCCGAGGTCGTTCTTGTAATCGAGGACGCTCTTCTCAATCTCCTCGGAGTTTCCCACTTCCAGGGTGAATTTAATCGAAGGATAGGAGGCCTGAAATCCTGAAAGGAGTTTCGGCATCAAACATTTCGCATAGGACTCGGTCGTCCCGATCTTCAGGACACCGTGATGGTCTTTTTTTAGAATGCCCAGGGCATTCTCAATCTCCAACAGATGGGAAGAAATTCTATGGGTATGTTTGAAGAGGACTCCCCCCGCTTCGGTCAGGTAAAATCCTCCTCTTCCCCTTCGTATGAGCCCCATCCCTATCTTCTGTTCCAGCTCCCGGATATGTTTTGACACGGCGGGTTGCGAGATAAATAACTCCTCTGCGGCCCTGGAGAAGCTTCTAAATTTCGCTACCTCATGGAAGACAAGAAGGGAATTTAAAGAAGTATTTAAAGGGCTTCTCTTCTCCATTTTCCTATAACTTTAAGTTATTTATACATAAAGATAAGTCAATTGACAAGAGGATTAATTAAAATCATAATTTCGGATACATAAATTCAGCAAAGAAGGAGGTCTTTATGGATCTTCGAGATTTTATAAAAAAGTGTGAGGGAGAGGGAGAACTGAAAAGGATTAAAGCGGAGGTGGATTGGGAGCTTGAGATTTCTCACATTGCGAAGTTCGTAGAAGAGAAAAGCGGCCCGGCCTTACTGTTTGAGAATGTGAAGGGGTATAAGAGCCCGGTCTTGACCGGTGCCTTCGGAACGACCAAGCGGCTGGCAATCATCCTTGGAAAGAGCCCGGGTCTCTCCATGGTCCAGCTGACCAAGGAATGGGTGAACGTCGCTGTTAAAGAGGTCATCCGGGCAAAGGAACAGAAGGAGGGCCCCGTCTTCGAGAATATCCTCGAAGGCGACAAAGTCGATACCTTCGCGTTTCCTTCACCCAAGTTTTACGAACTGGACGGCGGCCGTTACTTTGGCACCGCGGTATTCATGGTGCTCCAGGACCCTGAGACGGGTGACATCAACCTGGGTACGTATCGCATGGGCATTCTCGATCAGAAAAGCGTCGGCGTCCAGATTCTCAAGGGAAAGAAGGGCGACAGGATCATGAAGAAGTATGGGAAGGCAGGCAAGAAGATGCCCGCATGCGCCATTATCGGCGGCGATCCCCTGCATATCTTTGCAAGTGCCGCCACGGTCAAGGCCAAGAGCGGGTATGACGTCGTGAGCTCCTTGCGCGGCGAGCCCATTGAACTGGTGAAGGGTCAGCTTACCGGGCTTCCTTTCCCTGCGGCCGCCGAGATCGTACTGGAAGGGGAGATCGATCCCCAGCATCTTAGAAACGAGGGACCCTTCGGCGAGTATACGGGTTATTACACCGAAGAGCTGATTAAGCCAATTCCCAAACCGGCCCTTGAAGTGAAAAGGATTTATTACAGAAACAACCCGATCCTCTGGGAGACGAGTGTGGGCAGGCCCATAGGAGACCAGCATATCCTCTATGCCTTTACCCGGAATGCGAGTTTGTGGACGGATCTGGTCAAAATGGAGATCCCGGGCATCAAGTCAGTCTACACGCTGCCGGAAGCCTCGGGACGCTTCATCGTGGTTGTCTCCGTAGAGCAGATGTATCCGGGCCATGCAGACCAGGTGGGCGCAGCGGTCATCGCGAGCAATACAGGAACGTACGGGATTAAGGGTGTGATTATCGTTGATGACGATATCGATGCGGACGATCTTCCGCGGGTGTGGTGGGCGCTCGGCACCCGCTACAATCCGGCACGGGGGACGCAGATTATCAGCAGAGGCAGATCAACGCCCCTCGATCCATCGCTTGGACCGGATGATAACAAGTTCATCACCTCGCGGATCATCCTGGATGCCACGATACCCTTCGACTGGAAGGTTAAACCCACTGAGATCAAGCTTTCGGAGAGCGTACTAACCAAAGTGAAGGCCAGGTGGAAAGAGTACGGACTGGACTAAGAGAGGAGGAAGAGGGATGGCTTTCGAAAAAAATCTTGAAAAAGCAAAGGAAAAGGCAAAAAAGGTGAAGCTCTTTGCCCATGATGTGCATGGAGTGCTTACCCCTGACACTTTTTTATGTGACATTGAAGGAAAGCGGAAATATAGTTTTTGGCATATGGACGGTTTTGGCGACCTTTCCCTCACAGCGAATGGCATCCAGATCTCTTTCTTAGATACCAGTTCCATTGATGAGGAAGGTCTTGTCCGTGCCCGTGAATTAAAATTGGATAAATTCTACTACAAGATCAAAGACAAAATATCGAAACTCGAGGAGTTGAAGAAGGAGCTCGGGATCAGCGACGAGAACGTGGGTTATATCGGGTGTGAAGTCACTGACATGAGCGTGATGAAACGAGTAGGTTTCGCTGTAGCCACGGCCGATGCCATCGATGAGGTAAAGGAGATAGCGGATTACATTACCACAGCACCTGGTGGCAGAGGTCCCATTCGAGAGGTTTGCGAATTCATCTTAAGGGCAATGGGAAAATGGGGGGAATGGGTAGAAAAGGTTACCAAGATGGGATACAAGTAATAACCGAAAATTCGAAGCACAAAATCCGCGCGAAGCATCCCGGAGGGATCAACTCTAAACAAACTCAAATGACCGAAGCACAAGGTTTAAACAAAGGTTTAAGGGCAAAAAGTTTCGAACATTTGATCATTGGAAATTTGAATTTGTTTCTGATTTCGATATTCGGATTTCGGATTTGGAGGGTGATGCGATGACGACGAAAGAGGCAGCGATTGAGAAGGCAAAGGATGTCAAGTTTGTGATCCTTGATATCCACGGGGTGCTGACGGATAATGTCCTCTATTATACGGATGACGGTAAAAAATCAGAATGTTTCTCTTTGCGCGATCGTTTGGGCTGTAAAGCTTTGATCGATGGCGGTATCGGTCTGGCATTTTTAACGAGTAAAATTACCAGAACAGATGAACAAGTGGGGAAAATCTATGGGATACCTCTTGAAAAGCTTTGGGGTACCTCTGCTAAGATGGGAAAGCTGGACGAGTTCGAAAAAGAATCCGGGCTTAAAGACGAAGAGATCTGCTATGTAGGTGATGAAATGATCGATTTGGGAATCATGAAGAGAATCGGATTCTCAGTGGCTCCATCGGACGGGGCCACTGAGGCAAAAGAGGTGGCCGTCTATATCACCAAGGCTAGCGGTGGTAAAGGAGTGGTCAGGGAGGCAGCTGAATTTATTCTCAGAGCCCAGGGAAAGTGGGATGCTGTGATTAATAAGATTTCTAAGTAGAATTGATTCCAACCATAAACGGAGAAGAGGACCATGGCTTACACATTCTATAGAGACAATAGGGAATTCATCAAGGCATTGGAGGGCCATGGTGAACTCGTAACCATTCAGCAAGAAGTGGATTGGGACCTTGAGATGGGTGCTATTGTGAGAAGAGTCTGTGAAAAGAAATTAGCAGCGCCCTATTTCAAAAAAATTAGGGACTACCCAGGTTTCGAGGCGTTGGGCGCTCCTCTCGCCACTTATTCGAGACTTGCCATTGCTATGGGGATGAATCCGAAAGCATCTGTTCCAGAAATTAGTGATGAATACGTGCGAAGAACGACAGGAACTCCAATTTCTCCCGTCTCGGTGGACCGGAAAAGAGCGCCATGTAAAGAGAATATCCTAATGGGTAACGATGCCGATTTATTTAAGCTCCCGGGTCCCATGGTCCATGAAGGGGATGGAGGAAGATATTTGGCGACTTGGCATTTTGTAGTAGCGAAAGATCCTGACACGGGTGCAGTCAACTGGGGGATGTACCGCCAGATGGTTTTTGACGAAAAGACCATGGTCGGTCCTGTCCTTCCCTTCTCCGATATGGGAAAGATGTTTTACGGGAAATATGTTCCCAAGAATAAACCCATGCCATTTGCGACAGTCATCGGTTGTGATCCTCTCTCAGGCGTGGCAGCCTGTGCGCCTTCTCCGATTCCCGAAGACCAGTTCACCAGCATGTTGATGGGAAAGCCTGTGGAATTGGTAAAATGTGAGACCTGTGATTTAGAAGTCCCTGCCCATGCAGAGATCGTTATTGAGGGAGAGGTGATCCCCAATATTTGGATCGAAGAGGCACCCTTTGGAGAATATACAGGTTATCGAACATCCCCAAGGGAACCGAGGACAGTGTATCGAATAAAAGCCATCACTTATAGGAATAATCCTATCTTAACAATTTCCAATATGGGAGTCCCAACCGATGAAGGGCAACTTCTACGATCCTTCTCATTAGGTTTGGAAATGCGAAAGCTCTTGGAGAGTCAGGGCATCCCCATCACCGGGGTCTATATGCTTCCTGAATCAACCCATCATATGGTCATAGTAGGAGTGAGGCCTGCTTATAGCAACATTGCCACACAGATCGCTAACCTGGTCTTCGGAAGCAAATTGAGTCCATGGTTTCATATGGTGATCGTGGTCGATGAAGAAACAGATATCTATAACAAAGATGATGTCATCCATGCCCTGGCAACGAAATGCCATCCAAATCGAGGGATTCGAAAATATGAACACTCCGTCGGAACTCCCCTTTATCCGTTTGCCGATCCCGAGGATCGAAAATGGAGCCGCGGGGCACAGGTCCTATTTGATTGCACCTTTCCCCTGGATTGGCCCAAATCTGACCTTCCGATCAAGGTCTCTTTTAATAAAGTCTACCCAAAAGAAATTCAGGAAAAAGTCCTTAAAAACTGGAAAGCTTATGGTTTTAAGGATTAAAGAGAGGGGAAAATGGCAAATAAGGAATTTGACACTTTTATATTATCAGATCCCGCATTACTTCCAGAAGATCGAGAAATGGAACTCATCGTTCGTGATCTGACACCAGCGGACAGGAGACACAAATATCGCAGTGCATACGTCAGCGCGCTGATTTCCAAGTCCGAATCAAAATATCCTGATCGACTCTGGATCAGGCTGGGAAGGGGCCAGCTTCAAGAAAAACCCTGGTCCGTGAAAATCTTAAAAGAGCTGAACAAATTGGAAAAGGAGTAAGAATAGCTTTGAGGGCTTCTTCCGGGATAAAAGATTTCATCGAATCTTTAAAACAAAACGGAGAACTCCTCACCCTTTCAACCCCTCTTTCCCCAAAATTTGAAATCTCTACAGTCATCTCCGAATTTGGAAAAAAAGAAGCACCGGCACTTCTCTTTGAGAAAGTGAAGGGCTATCCTTTTCCTGTGGTGGGCAATCTGTTGGGAACGAAGAAGCGCCTCTCCATGGCCTTGGGAGTAAATCAGGAAAATTTTTTTGAAAATGCGCTCTCGAAGTTAGAAAAGAGAATTCCTCCTGTGCTGCTAAAAGATCGAACTCCAAAAGAAGTAATTCTCCAAAAAGGAAAAAACGATCTCCTAAAATTCCTTCCCATTTTAACCCATTATGCTGGAGATTCAGGCCCTTACATTACCTCGGGAATTACATCAGCCAGAGATCCAAAAGATGGAAACATCGGACGGGGACTCCACCGGATGGAGGTAAGGGGAAAGAATGAGTTGGGCATCTCACTGATCAACCCGCCTCTCTCTGAAATTTATGCGCAATATAAGAAAGAAAATAGAAGGATGGAGGTCGCCACAGTGATCGGTGTCGATCCTGCCATCTTAATTGGTTCAATTTCCAAAATACCTCGTGGGGTGGATAAGCTTTCTGTGGCAGGAGGTTTGAAGGGCAAACCGATTCCCACGGTAAAAGCTGAGACAGTTGATATCGATATCCCAGCTCATGCAGAGATTGTCATTGAAGGTTTTATCGATCCAAAAGGAAAAGAAAAAGATGGTACCCTTGGAGAATCGAGTGGATACTACATGACCTTCTCAAAGAGCCCCACGATCCATGTGATGGCGATCACCTACCGGAAAGAAGCGATTTATCAGACCATCGTTCCTTGGAGTCTTGAGGTAGATAACCTTCTTTACCTAGTCCATGGTCTCGACTTTGTCCCCAAGATGACAAGAGAGATCCCTTCTCTCAAGCAAATCCACCTCATTCCGGGGACCTTTGGCTCGCATGTCGTCATGAGCATTGTCACAGATCATAAAGGAGAAGTCCGAAGGGCGTTGAGTTTGGCCCTTTCTTTCCCCAATATTAAAAAGGCAATCATTGTTGACGAAGATGTCGACCCAGAAGATAATCAGGAAGTCGAATGGGCTCTGGCAACCCGATTCCAAGGAGACAGAGACCTGATTGTGCTTCCAGACCTTAGGGGCCAGCCCATTGATCCATCTTCCAAGGAAGGATTTCTGACCACAAAGATAGGGATGGATGCCACCCGACCTAAGAGAGAAGGGTTTGAAAGGGTCGATGTTCCCAAGGAAGCGAAATCCCGGCTCGCATCAATCTTAAAAGATTTGAAGGAAAAGGAGAAGAAGTGAAGAAACTGATTGTAGGCATCTCTGGAGCCACTGGAGCGATTTATGGCATCAGACTTCTCCAGACTCTCTCTAAATCGGATGTAGAAACCCATCTCGTTATCACCGAGGCTGCTGAGAACACGATACGAATGGAGACCGATTGGAAGGTCGAGGACATCAAATCTCTTGCAAAGGTCGCTTACGATATAAAAGATTTGGGAGGCGATATTTCCAGCGGTTCTTTTCTCACAGAAGGAATGGTAATCATTCCCTGTTCCATCAAAAGCCTTTCCGGAATTGCCAACTCTTTCAATGAAAATCTCCTGATCCGGGCCGCAGACGTTATCTTAAAGGAACGGAGAAAACTCGTTCTGGCCGTCCGGGAAACACCACTCCATCTGGGCCATATTGAATTGATGCTCCAGGCAAGTCGAATGGGCGCTATCTTGCTTCCTCCCCTTCCCGCTTTCTACTTTCATCCACAAACCATTGACGATCTCATCAATCATACCGTCGGGAAGGTCCTTGATCTTTTCAATATGAACCACCATCTCTTCAATCGTTGGGGAAGTTCCGAGGTGAAGAATAATTTGAGGAAGAAAGGAATTAAAAATTAAAATTCGTGGAAGAATCGTCGAAGGCCTCAGGGAAGCAGGAAATTTTACCGGGATTCCCTGGGTGAAAAGGCAGTTCGTTGAAAAACTCTCCATTGATCCCCACCCAGGAACACTCAACTTAGAGATTGTTGACCCAGAATCCATACGGACTTTCAAAGAACTCAAAAGGCAGAAAGGGATCGAAATCACACCAGAAGACCCTTCTTTCTGCAGCGCTAAATGTTATCCAGTCCTTATCGATGGCCAGTTAAAAGGAGCGATCGTCTTTCCATTAGTAAAGGATTACCCTGAAAATAAGATGGAATTGATTGCTTCCCAGAATATTAAAAAGGCCCTTTCAGCAAAGGCAGGAGATGATTTAGAGGTAGAAATTTCATGCAATGGATAAGCTGGTATTTGGTATCAAATTTACACGATGACATAAGAGGGAGAAAAAAATGAAGACGAGAATGACTGAACTTTTAGGAATCAAGCACCCCATTATGCTGGCAGGGATGGCCTTTGTCAGTTTACCAAAACTTGTGGCCGCAGTTTCAAACGCCGGCGGCATCGGTATGTTGAATTCCGTCGTCTATACTCCTGACCAGATGAAAGATGTCATCAAAGAGGTGAAATCTCTCACGGATAAACCCTTCGGAGTGAATGCCACGCTCATATTCCCAAACGCTAAAGAAAATATAGACGTAGCTCTGGAAGAAAAAATTCCGATTATCAATTTCGCATTGGGTAAAGGGGATTGGATCATCAAGAGGGCCCATGAATACGGCGGTAAGGTTCTGGCAACCGTGGCCATCGAGAGGCATGCTCGTCGAGCAGAAACGGATGGAGTAGACGGTCTTGTAGTGACGGGCCACGAGGCAGCAGCCCATGGAGCAGATACCGGCTCACTGGTATTGATCCCTCTGATCGCGCATCAAACAAGACTTCCCGTTATTGCTGCCGGCGGTTTTTGCGACGGGAGAGGGTTGGCGGCTGCTCTGGTTTTGGGAGCCGAAGGAATCTCCATGGGCACCCGATTCATGCTGACCCAGGAATGCGGGATGCACCAGAAGGCGAAAGAGATCTCTCTTCAAGCAACGGTGGAGGATACAATCTGTTCTGAGAAGATCGACGGTTTGCCTGGAAGATGGCTCAAGAATGGGGCAGCCATGAAATTGGCAGAGGGCACCAGGCCATCATTCCTTCAAGCCCTCTCGAGTGGCCTTCGGATTAAAAGTATGGTTGACATCCCCATTTTTAAGCTTTTTCTCGGAGGTTTGAAACAGCGTGGTTTTCAGGACCTTGCCCGCCAAGCGGTTAGCATCTCAGGACTAAAGATCGCCATTGACGAGGGCGATTTAGAAACCGGCGTTTTGCCCATGAGTCAAGCCATCGGTTTGATGAAAGATATCCCCACTTGCAAAGAAGTGATTGAGCGAATCGTTGCAGAAGCCCAGCGACAATTGGAAGTCGCGAGGGGAAAGATTACTTCCTAAAGGTTTGCGGGGACTGTTCCAGGCACGAAAGCCGTTAAAGAGAACATGGCAACGCCGTCCGAAGCATAATCCCCGAGCAGATGGAAATGGGTCAGCCCCTAAGGGTGTGTTTGGCTATTTGAAGAGAAGAAAAGAAAAATTTTGGAGAGAGTAGAATGGTTAGCCCGATTAGCCATCGGGAGACGAGATCTCCGGGTGTTTCGTGGTCTGGAAGGAGGATAGAAGGGATCGTTTTTGATGTGGACGGAACCCTTACAGATTCCATCGGAGCTTATTATGAAGTGTTTCGCGAAGTACTTGCTCAATTCGGCATTCGAATAAAAAAAGAGGAAGTATTAGAGCCCATGGCCACGGGGTCGCTGATATGGGATCGGATTATTCCCGAAGGTTTTCCAGACCGTGATGAAAAAATTAAGCAAATCATGGATATCATTCCAAAGGTTTATCGGAAAGTCTTTCAACAGGTCCACCCCTTTGCTGGATTAGAGTCAGTCCTGAAACGATTGGAGGAACGAAAGGTGAGACTGGGGGCGCTGACTTCCTCAAGAGCAGTTGCTGTGCGCCCTCTCTATCAACATTCCCTAGGTCATTATTTTACTGTCGTTATGACACGTGAGGATGGATTTCCGCTAAAACCTGCACCCGATGGGATTCTAGAATGTTTAAGACGTATGAACGTTCAACCAACCCATGCGATTATCATCGGCGATACTCCTCTGGACATCCGCGCAGGCAAGGCTGCTGGAGCTTTGACGGTTGGGGTTTTAAGTGGGATTGGAAACCAGGTGCAACTCGAGACAGAAGCGCCTACGGCCATCATTAAGGATATCTCACAATTATTATCGCTATTATTGACCGGAAAGTGCCCCGTCCCGCCCTAGCGGGATAGGTGGGAGCCAAGGGAGTTTCCAGTGGATAGATTAAGGAGAGGTCATTATGGGAATCTACAAAGAAGTCTACGACTTCGCTGCAAAGGCAGGAGCGTTGGAGGGTTACGTATATCCGAAAGAGAAGGTAGATCTTGGCTACCTACCTCAGTGGGTTGACAATCTGGTGAATCATTACCGTAGTTTTCCGTCTGAAGTTCGGGAGAAATTCCAAGGTTCGTGCAATGGAACTATTGGCCGTACCATCCAATCTCTTCTCCCGTCCTTAGGGGAAGATCATGAGGTAATCAAGAAACTCAAGAGCATCATATCGGGGAGTTTGCCTTTATCTCCTAATGATTTCACTTATGGAAGATAAATTTCTGGAAGAGGCAGAAAAAAAATCCCCATTCTGTTTTTTGCATAGCATCTTACAGAGAAGCTAACATGACAAACGAGAAAACCAAGAAAGGGCTGTGTGGGATCTGCCCGGCAGGCTGTGGGATTGATATCGTAATGGATGGCGAACGGCTCCGCAAGATAAAGCCGATGAAAGGTCATCCATTGGGAATCGTCTGCCTTAGAGGAGTTCACTCGGAGGAGATCGTCTATTCACGGGATAGAATGCAATTCCCAATGAAACGGATTGGGAATCGAGGAGTGGGAAAATTGGAGAGGATCTCCTGGGAGGAAGCCTTTGAGATTTCAGCCCGACTGATCAAGCAAGTAACAGAAAAATATGGACCGGAGGCCATGGCGATCTATTCAGGCAGAGGAGGGTTTGAGCAGTCTTTATGCGATATGTTCACAACGGGGGGTTATGACCGGATCTGTTTAAACCTCCTTTTTCCATTGGGATCTCCAAACACTTTTAGCTGCAGTTCTCTGTGCAACAATTCACACAGAGTCTTGGCACCCGTGGCCACTTTCGGGGCCGCATTTGATCGGCTCTTTCCGGACATGGAGAGGAGCGATCAGATTGTCGTCTGGGGTGCAAACCCAGCAACGGACTCTCCTCCGATCAACTTGAAGAAAATTTTAGAAGCAAAAAAACGAGGAGTCAAGGTAGTGGTAATCGACCCTCTTAAGACTTATACGGCGGAAAAGGCCGATGAATGGATCGGGATCAGACCTGGAACAGATGGGGCCCTGGCTTTGGGAATAGCCCATGTCATGATGGAAAAGGGTCCATACGACTTAGCGTTTGCAGATGATTGGACCCACGGCCTAAGAGATTTCAGAGAATACGTGAAAAACTTTTCTCCAAAGGAAGTAGAAAAGATCACATGGGTAAAGGCAGAACGGATCGAAAGGCTGGCCAACGATTTATCCCAGTTGAGAACCTCTCCTCTTATCCATACCGGCCTTGAATATACCAATAGCGGAATCCAGAATATTCGAGCCATTCTCATCCTTTGGGCCCTCTCCGGAAACTTGGATCGAACCGGAGGGTTAGTCTTTCGTATGCCTGGATCATCTCCTATTCAAAGAAATAAAATCGAACCCCCTAAGGGAAGGCCAGCGATTGGCTCTGACCGTTATCCTCTCTATTGTGACGTGAACAGAAGCGGACAATTTTTGGAAGTACCTCGGGCGATTCTTGAAGGAGATCCCTATCCGATGAAAGGATTGATCGTTCTCGGAGGGTCTATTCTCACTGCCTTTCCCAATCCAGAGCTATGGAAGAGTTGCTATGAAACGCTAGAGTGCCTTGTGGTCATCGACCGATTTTTAACCAATGAAGCATTTTATGCTGATGTCGTTCTCCCGGCCACATCCATGTTTGAGATCACCTCCTATAAGCTTTATCCCGGGCATGTCTCCTTTCGGGAGCAAGTGATTCCTCCGATGGGCGAGGCAAGGAATGACTATCTTATTTTGGCAGAATTGGCGAAGGCCTTAGGCTACGAGGATCGCTATCCCCAGTCCGAGGAGGCAATGTTAGAATTTGTATTTAGTGGGGCTCCCTTCCCCCTTAGACAGCTAAAATCAAGACCCGAAGGGATCTCACTCTCGTCGCCTCCGATGGTCTATGAAAAGTATAAGAATGGTTTGCTTCGGAGGGACAGAAATCCTGGGTTTGAGACCCCTTCTAGAAAATTTGAAATTTCCTCCGAGTTATTAAAAAAGTATGGCTATGATCCGCTTCCAATCTATCAGGAACCTTCTGAAGGTCCGATCGGCTCTCCTGAATTAGCAAACGATTTCCCACTCGTCTTAACAACCGGGACCCGAATCCAATCCGCTTTCAGGAGCCAGCATCTCAATGTTCCCGGCCTTCTCAGGCTCCAGGACAAACCCAATATTCTCATCCATCCAGAAGATGCCGAGAGAAGAAAGATTCTCAACGGGGAAAGGGTATGGGTAAAGACCGAAAGAGGAAGAATTCCTTTTTATGCCAAAGTGACGGAAAGGATCATGAAAGGGGTGATCGAGGCCAATATGGGCGGGGGAGGTCCCCTTCAACCGGATGAATGGAGAGAGGCCAATGTCAATGAATTGACCGACATGGAAAATCGGGATCCGATCTCAGGGTTCCCAGTATTTAAGGCTTTACTCTGTGAGGTGGAGAAGAGTTAAAATCTTTGTTGTTAGAACAACATGCACTGAAAATCTCATTTAAAAGCTATGGATATTTTAGCCTCGAATGTTATACCCGCATTTCAACTCGTAATGTTCGATTTTTAAAACTGCCCGATCCTCACTTTTCGGAGGTGTAAGTTTCAAACTGAACTGATGACCGGCGAGATTTTTGAAACCGAGAATAACTTCCGAGACTGTCGAAAAACCCTTTAGTATAGTTAATGGGTGATTTTCGGGGGTCTCATGACCCCTCGCAATTATGAGATCGTTGATTGTGGTGCATTCTATGAGGTCATTTTTTTCTGCATCTCACCCAAGAATCTGCCTGGGGACTTTTTCGACAGTCTCTCCTGAAATCCTCGTTCTTTAGAATTGCGCCTCCATGCAATACTTCAACTAGTAATCAGCGGAACGAGTTCAGGGAAAGATTTGTTTCTCAGATCGTAATTAATTGGATGGGGCGTATAGTGGCAAGATATCTTGCCATAAGAGGCCAAACTTTTCTCATTTACCCGTGCCTATTTTTTAGGCAAAATGATGGGGATGGCTTCCAGCAAGTAAAAGATAATCTGATCCCACAATAATTCAACATCCGTCTGTGGATTAGTCAGAAAAATCTCTTAGACAAGTTTTCCAAGAAGCCTTACTGAACAGAACCAAAGCGAACCAAAACAGTTGACAGCAAATAAATTTTGTGGTTTAGTTTCGATTCAATAAATGGAGAAAGGAGCGAAATGATGAAAAGAAGATTGATTTTTTTCATCGCAATGTTAGCGGCCATTGCCTTTTTAGGCGAACATCTCTCGGAAGCAGCACAGCAGGTTAAAGCGTCCACTAAATCGAGGAGCGGGGGCGTTACTTTAGAGGTCCTCAACCCAAGAGGTGAAATTCCTCCCATTACGACGAAAGGAATTGTTCCTCGGTTGAGAGATCTGGAGAGCAAAAAGATCGGATTGGTCGATAATGGAAAGGCAGGTGCGGACTATTTCCTGGATGCGACGGAGGAGTTGCTGAAGAGCAAATTCCCGGGTATGACGGTCCTTCGGTTCAGAAAGACTGAAGGAACCATCAATCCTGCCCCCAAGATGTACTCCGCAGTGGCAGAGAAATGCGATGCCTTCATCTATGCGACAGGGGACTGAGGCTCCTGCACGTGGTGGGGTTCCCACGACACGATCCAATTAGAAAAATCTGGCAAACCTGGGGTATTAGTGGTCACGAAGAATTTTATTCATGACGCGGAATCATCGGCCAAAGATAACGGAATGCCCGTCATACGAATCGTTACTGTTCCTCCTGAACAGTATTACAGGGCAAGAGTTTCCGTGGAGGAAATGAGACCTATCGCAGCAGGAGTGATTGACGCCTTAGTCACAGCGCTCACCCGACACCTTACCAACGAAGAAGTAAATCCGAAACCGATTGTTCAAGAAATAACGAGGGGGACGATCAAGGTATCGGCAGAGAGCTATACCGACGCCTATAACAGATTTAGCCGGATGTTTTATGAGAAGCGCTGGTCGGATGGATTACCAATTGTGCCTCCTACCAGTGAGGCTGTGAAATGGATGCTTAAAGGGACAACCCGGTCTCCTAAAGAAATCCTCGGAAAGGTCGCTATTAAAAATGGGACGGCTACAATAGAGAAGATAGCGATCAATTCGGTGATGGCAGGAGCAAGGCCGGAGTACCTGCCTGTGATCATTGCTGCCATGGAAGCCATGCTGGATAAGGATTTCGATCTTACCCATTTGCAGGCGTCAACAGGTTCTGTCACTCCCGTGATTATCGTTAATGGGCCTATTGCGAATGAATTAAACATCAATTCCGGGATAGGCTACCTGGGACACGGTTGGACTGCGAACACTACCATTGGTCGAGCTGTTAGATTGTGTATGATCAATCTGGGACATGTCTGGCCACAGGTGAATGACATGGGGCTTACCGGTCGAGAGGCGGTCTTTGGAAACTACACGTTTGCAGAGAACGAAGAGGACAGTCCTTGGGAACCCTATCATGTGGAGAGAGGGTTTAAACCGGAGGAGAGTACAGTAACCGTTTCCTCAATGATGTGGGCTTTCCGGCAAGGTCCCGGAGGCGCGGTGACCGTGCACACTCCCAAAGAAGCCTTAGAGACGTTGGCTAAGATTCTCGTGTATATGGGGTATCCTTCTACTCCGGCTAAGACTTGGATATGGAGCAAAAATTACATCATAGGCATGGATCCGGGGCTTGCCAGGGGCTTGGACAAACTCGGCTTCAAGAAGGCGGATATAAAGCGCTGGCTTATTGAAAACGCTCGCATTCCATACTCCGACTTTAGTGAACGCGAGAAGAGATCCTTAAGATTGGCAATCGCAGATGGAAAAATTCCACCGAACGTTGTGTCGAAAGACCAAATTAAAGAAGGCGGGACGATTCCAGTGGCAAGTAGCCCGGATTTCATTCATATCGTCGTCGTGGGTGGCATGCCCGGATATACAGGAGTTTGGTGCTACCCCGGGCCAAACTATGGCCATCAAACAAGGCCGATCAGAGGAGCAACACTCACTAAAGGCGGTCGTTAGAATCCGGCAATTTTGAAAAGAATCATCCATCGGGGAGGGAGCTTTAAAAGGCTCCCTCTTGTGTTAAGGATTATGACAAAATATGGCTCTAAAGAATAATCGTCTTGTTGTACTGTCCTTCCGTTTGGTCCTATCCCTTTTTTTCCTTGTCTCCGCGTACGGAAAACTGGTCGACATCGAGCGTTATTCGGTAGACGCCGTTTATAACTTCGGTATTCTACCCATGGTCTTGGCGCGCCCTTTCGGTCTGGCAATGCCCTTTATTGAACTGCTCTGCGGAATTGGTATGCTTTTCGGCGTGTTCACCCGATTATCAGCTTTGGGCATTGGGCTGATGAGCTTATCCTTCTTTATTGCCAAGGCGATCGTGCTATCTCAGGGCCGGACCATTGACTGCGGTTGCTTTGGAGCGGTCATAGACACATTGGCATCTGTCACTATCTTCCTTGACCTTCCGATGATGTTCTTCGCGGCGATCGTTCTATGGGCTCCCACCGAAATCCGGTACTGGAAGACGCTGGGGAATCTCTTACCAGGTAAATGGAAGGAGAAATTAAGGCTCATATGGTGACGAAGGGAAAAGAATGAAAAAATTGCTCTGGATCGCCAAAGTCATGATGATCATTATCCCATCGATATCGCTAATGTGTGTCAACGCATTGGCCCAGGAGATTCGATATATTACTCCTGAGGCGTTAAAAGAGTTAACAGAGAATGACGGCGACACCGTTCTCATCGTAGATACGCAGCCCAAAGCCGCTTACAAGATGGGCCATATCAAGGGGGCAATTAATTTTCCATGGGCGCCGGAGATTAAAAATCCAGATCTTCCGCGGGATAGGATCCTGGTGCTTTACTGCGATTGCACCAATGAAGAAGACTCGACCGACCTGGCCAGACAACTTCTTCGGAACTGGGAATATGTATATGTGAGAGTGCTCAAGGGCGGTTGGTCCCAATGGCAAAAGCTGGGGTATCCGACTGAAAAAAGCAGTGAGGACTGATTGAAACGTGGGGATGAATTGAATTTGAGAGAAACTTCAGAACTTCAATAAATAGATAAAGGATCTTGGGGCTCGTCCCCAGTTATGTAAGGGAGATTCAAGCAATCCTTCATTTTTTCGTATCTGCCGGGGGCAATCTTCTTATTATATGTCCATGAAGTCATACCCCACCTAAGGTTAAGTGCAGGATAACCTAAAGCATTAAGTAGTGCAACGGCGTGTGCTGCCCCATCACCACCTGTATACCCATAAACCACAATCTGCCTGTTCGCTGGCAGCTTCTTTAGATTCTCGTTCTCACCAATTTCTTCCCAGGGGATGTTAATTGCTCTGATGATGTGACTTTCTGCATAATCTGTTGTTTTACGAACATCGATTAAGAATACCTCATTCCCTGGTTCGCTATCAGTCAGGTTTCTGAAAAGCTCTCCATTTGAAATCTCACCCGGCTTATTACTGCTTAGCCAGGCATCACCAGCAGCCCTGATAATCTCAAATTTATCCAAAGACTGAGTTCTATTTACGATGGGAAATGGATAGGTATCGTGAGTTTCTCTTTTAGTCGTCTCGAGCGGATAAGCCTGACAATCTTTATCCTCAACGTATTGGCCAGGAGCTTTCTCAGGGTCGCACACCCACGATGTCAGACCCCATTTCAGGACGACTGCTTCATAGCCGAGGAGATTTAAAAAGAGGCACACCTGCCCTGCGATATGCCCATTATAACAGTACGCAACAACGCGTTTGTCTTTAGGGAGCTTTTCCAAATTTTCTTTCTTTAGTATGTTCCTCCAGTAAATGTTCACCGCTCCTGGGATGTGAGCCTTGGCATAGATATTATCCAAAGCCGAGTCAAAATATCGGATGTCAAGAATGAAGGGGGCATTACCCGGTTTTTGAGAACTTAAGTTATCATAGAGTTCTTGAGCAGAGATGATGGTCGGCTTCTTTTGGCTTAGCCAGCTATCAAAGGCTTCTCGAATGACTTGAAACTCTGAATTTGTAGCCGGAATCTCTGCGGCCCAACTGACCGCTGAGGGTAAATCTAAGAAACCGTTTTCCACAAAAAAGGAAAACAGAAGGAACCACAAAAACAAGAGAAGTGTTAAGGGCCTGCGGCCTTTCACTTTTCCACTTTCTTTTCGGCTGATTGCAGATACAGAGAGCCCGATACTTCAAGAAAACGGGAGGACGGAGGTTTGAGCCCCGCCCTCCATTAATTGGGATGAAACTTTCACATGTCTTAGGTTTCCTACCTCCATTTATCCACTGACACGGTGGAGGGAAAGGCCATTTTCCAGCTTGTGATGAAGGGATTCGTTTCTCCCCCGACCACCAGCACATAAATGAATTCTTTCTTTCCATATACCTGGACCACTTTGTCATCGGGGGCGTCGAGATACCACCTTGGCCAGATATCGCGCATTCCGTACATTATTCTTCCCTGTAGTACAGGTTTTATAAATATGGAAAAAACTTCTGGCTCCCTGAACTGTTTGGCAGTCATCGTCGCATTTTTCCAAAGGTATTCCTGTATACTTTCCTTGGTGTATCCCTCCTTAGCTAATTGATGCGCCCGTAAAGGATCGATGAGCACTGCCACTCCCCATGGCAATTCCAGTTGTGAAATGTACCTTGAAACAACGGCCAGGCTGCCGTCATTCCCGACATGACCCCAACCACCGGTAAAGATGGTGACGATGCTTTCGTTCCTCTTGTAACCCATAGAAACATGAAATGGTTCCCACGGGCTCCTCTCTTCGTTTTCTGCAAATGCAAAACTGAATTTGCTCGGATTCCCTTGAGAACTCAGATCACTAATGGTGGTGTCCGATCCGCCAAGGTTGATAATGGCGAGTCGCAGAAAACGGCCAATTGCGGCGTTGGCATTGTTTCTTGTCCCCGACCCCAGGGCATTCACTCCCGAATTCATTCCAATCTCATTTCTAATCGGCCCGTTGACTGTCACCATGAAGGAGAATGAATTCGTAGATCGTACTGCTGAAGAGAACTGGTCTCGTGCAAAGGCTTCTACCATGGCCGATAGAACGGGCATGTGTGATGGTTTGCAGCCAGCCATGACCCCGTTAATAGCTACCTGCTCCACTGTGACGATCCAATTCTCGGGCAGCATTTTGCGTGCCACGATTTCATCGGGAGGATGTTTTGTCCCTTTGAGCATTTCCTTAACGTTTTCTTCGGTAGGTGGGACTATAGGAAGCCCATCCGTCCAGCGCTGTTTGCTGAAGTATTCTTGTACCTCGGATAAGGTTCCGGTAACCGCTATCCTGGACGATTCCTTCGACCGAATGGTTCCCGCCTTTTTCTCCTTTTCGGTCAAGGGTTGGGTTAAGGCGTTTCCGATTTCCTTCATAATCTTGGGTAGTTCACTATCGGGTATTAAACCGCAAGGATGCGATACGTTTACACGACGGAGGACTGGCATCCCATCCTTTTCGCAGGTGACTTGCACATCTTCAATAAAGGGTTGATCAACGATAAATAGACCTGGTATTCCTCTCTTTTCTAACAAAATGGACCAGTGGGCACCCCACATGGAGCATGATCCTCAGGCTGCTCAGCCAAAGACAAAGGCATTCGCATTCTTCGCAACTTCGTTCCATAGCTCAGGATCATCGGTCATATAAGCAGAAGGTTTATCCTTGTATATTGCTTTGACACCGGGAAAGTATTTTGGCAGAGCGTTTGCGACTTTTTTAAGGAAGACGTCAGCATCTCCCACATGTTGACTGATCACATAAACCACCTTATTACTCAAATCTGGGACGCGGGGAGCGAGTGGAAATTGTCTCACTTCTGGTCTGGTGGCACGTGGATTGAGCGCCTTATAAATCGGTTCTTGCGCGAACACCCCCGATCCACAGAGTAATAAAGTTATTAAAGTCAATAACGTCTTACTGAAGAACCAGAACCCTCTTTTTCTTTTCATGCCATTTCCTCCTTTTTAGAGATTTTAGTCTGGGGAAGCTACCTCCCAATCACCCCCTTCCGAATGACTCGTCGATGTCAATCAGAACAGATCTCCGTGGGAAATTCTCAACTCTTCTCTGTCAGAAAATTTCAATATTTACTATTAGCATCAGCATATCGTTTTGTCAAAAAGTTTGCTCTTGACATATCATAGAGCAGTCGTTAAAAAGTGGGAGAGCGATCAATCTATCTTCGAGCTTGGCCGACCGAACGGAATGTGTCATGGAGATTTTATAAAGCTTGGTTTGTCTTCTCGATTTATAACCATAATGAAATGAGTAGAGTGTACAAAATAATTTTTATGCTGTCTGGTTTTGTGGCCTTGGCAGCTTGTCATTGTGTGTATGCCCAAGATTTCCCATATATTTCACCGGAGGAATTAAATGATTTGCTGAAAAAAGGGGACAATAGTATCTTGGTTGTGGATACCCAACCAAAAGGGGCTTATAATCTTGGCCACATCAAAGGGGCTATTAATTTTCCTTGGGCGATGGAAATTGTCAGCCCGGGGGACCTTCCGAGAAACAAGACGCTCATCTTATATTGCGATTGTGCACATGAAGAAGATTCTACAGATGTGGCAAGGCAACTCGAGAAATGGGACTATATAGACGTTAAAATACTCAAGGGCGGCTGGTCCGGATGGCAGAAGCTGGGGTATCCGACTGAAAAAACTAGTGACTAAAGGAGGATGATTGAGTGGGGAAGATAAGAAGCAGAAGATTTGGGGTTTTGACGATTTTATGCTTTGTTTTTGCTCTTGGAATCTATGTAGGCATTGGATATAGCGCCGAAGAAGACCTTCCCAAGACAGGGCCGGTGAAGATGAACGCTCACCCAGGCACCCTTGAAGGGAAGACCGTGTTGCTCCGCTGGAACGGAAAGTATAATGGAGACAAGTTCTTGTCTCGGGTTGGAGAATTAATCGTTGAACAAGTGAAGAACGTAAAAATCGTCAAGATGTGGGAAGTGGACCCAACTACAGCCATCATTTCTAAGAAAATGGAAGTCAGTGAGCAGATCTCTTCAAAGATAGCAGCGTTTATGCCAAGCCTCGTCATTTCAGCTCAAGCGGATTGAGGAACGTGTACTTCATGGCTGGTCGTCGACCAGCTGAACTTGGAAAAAAAAGGAATTCCTACAGTCACTATCGTCACAAATGTCTTTGAGGAATTACTGAAATCGGCGATCAAGTACCAGGGAGTTTCGGAGATGAGTTATGTAGTCGTGGAACACCCGATCGCCGGTCATAATTTGAAAGGGGTCTACAAGCTGGCCGAATCCGCTTTCCCTCAGATCCTTAAGATGGCCACGAAGTGGCAACCCTCCGGAAAATAGATTCTATGGGATCGATACCATCTGCACCTTGATGAAAGGGGGTCATCCTTTTCTCACCACGGAGCAACCGAGAGTCTAAAGTGTTGAGAAACCTGATTACGGTAAAAGGAGGAAATTGAAATGAAAAAGAACCTCGTTTGGATTTTCATCGCGACAGCTGCAGCTACTCTTTTGTTTGAGTACTCAGCGATCAAATCGGTTGAAGCCGCGGTCACACTGGAGGTACTCAATCCCCGGGCCGCCATTAAGCCTCCCCCAACCTTGGCACCGACGCCTCGTGTCACGGAACTACCAGGCAAGAGGGTCGGAATATATTGGAATTACAAACCAGGAGGAAACAACTTCTGGAACGTCGTCGAGGAACTGCTTAAGGACAAATTTCCCACTACAACAATCTTGCGCTACGAAGGCCCGTTTATTCCAGGAGACGATCTGGCGGCGAAGATCGTAAAGGAATGTGACACAATTATATACGGTGTGGGAGACTGAGGGTCCTGCACATGGGCCGGCGGAGCCGGCTCGATCATGCTTGAAAAACTTGGCAAGCCGGTAGTCTTAGTTGTGACGGATAACTTTGCCCATGACGCAAAATCGTCGGCTGAAGATAACGGGATGCCGACATTGCGTATCGTAACAGTGCCTGCTGATCAGTATTACAAACGTCGCGTCAGCCAGGAAGAGGTGAGGCCTGTTGCGGTTAATGCTCTTAACCCTATTATCGATGCACTGACCCGTCCATTAACTAAAGCAGAGGCGAATCCAAAGCCAAAGGAGATAAATGCGGCTTCATCGATTAAGATTATGGCGGAAACGCATGAGCTCGCTCTTTGGAAATTCAACGCCATGTATCTCGATAATCACTGGGCCGACGGTCTACCCTTGCTCCCTCCCACTCCGGACCGGGTCAAATGGATGCTCAAAGGAACGAGTCGCTCTCCACGCGAAGTGATCGGCACGGTGGCTCCCAAAAACGGGGTAGCCACTATCGAAAAGATTGCCATTAATGCCGTAATGGCAGGAGCCAAACCGGAATATCTGCCGGTGATTATTGCAGCCATGGAAGGACTTACGGATAAAGATTATGATCTTCTTCATGTGGTGGCTTCAACAGGTTCCTTCTCTCTTGCGATTATCGTAACGGGCCCGATCGCAAAGGAAATCAAAATGAATTCCGGAATTGGCTTTTTGGGCTATGGATGGCAAGCGAATGCCAGCATTGGGCGTGCTGTGAGGTTGAGTCTGATTAACACGGGTCACTTGTGGCCGGCCGAGAATGATATGGCGCTCGTAGGCCGGGCGTCATCGTATACCTTCCAAACTTTTGCTGAAAACGAAGAGAACAATCCTTGGAAGCCCTATCATGTGAGCCTGGGTTTTAAACCGGAAGACAGTTGCGTAACCGTGTCAACGGTGGACTCGGGTTTCAGTGGACTTCTTCCAGCACCGGTTTTTGGAGGTGGAGCCGTCAGACCTTGGACGACGGATGGAATCATGGATCGCATAATCAAATTTATAAGTACAAACCGCGAGGGAATGACGACTTGGAGACGTGGCACGGCTATTCCTAGCCCGATGAAGTATGTTCTGATGTTTCATCCTGAATTTGCTTTGGAACTAAATCGACGTAACTTTGACCGGGAAAAGCTTCAAAAGTATTTTTATGAGCGTACGTTTGTCCCGTACGAAGAGCTGAGTCCGAAGGAGGTAGAATCCGTAAAACGGAGGGTTGATGCGGGCGAAGTCCCAGCAGATCGTGTTGCTCTGTTTAAGGAAGGTCTGAAGCCAGGGGGAAAGATTCCACTTCTCAACAAACCCGAAGACATTCACATTATAGTGGCCGGTGGCATACCAGGCTATACATTCGGGATGCATTACTTCGCCGAGGGGCCGTATAAACCGATATCCCATCTGACCAAGCTGATACGGGGAGCCACGCTGACTCAGGCCGGTCGGTAATGGATGTTTTCAAAGAGTTACTCGGATGAATCAGAGGGGGCTGTTAATCGGTCCTTCAGGTTCATCTATTTTGTTTCTTGGGTCGGATTGAGTGCAATTCTAAGGAAGGACGATCTGATGAAGAAATCAGTTAAGCACGCAGCTGTCTTGCTTCTGTTCTTTTCGGGAATACTAGCCACGACCCTTGTTATTTTCATCTCCTCGGCGTCATCTGTAGAACTTCAGCACATCTCGGCAGAGGAGCTGAAGAAATTGGTAGAAAGCAAATCAAATATTTTAGTTGTAGATGTTCAGCCAAAGGCAGCTTACGAGGCCGGACACATCAAAGGAGCAATTAATTTTCCATGGACAAAAGAAATTAGCGGCCCCGCCAAACTCCCCAGAAATAAGCCCATCGTTATCTATTGTGACTGCACCCATGAAGAGGACTCGATCGATGTGGCTACTCAGTTAATAGATAGATTCAGTTACGACAGCAATAGCATCAAAGTTCTTACGGGTGGGTGGTCTGGATGGGTAAAACTGGGTTATGTCACCGAAAAAGGCAAAGGGAAAAAATGAGAGGCCTGAGTGAGTAAAAAGTTGTTGTCGCTATCGACAATGTTATCACTATAAATTTTGTCCATAAACCGGTCAGCAAAAAGCTGCATCCTGGGTGATCAACGGACTCTTGTTAAGCGATTTTTCGTTTTTATAAAATCACTATGCTTGGAAAGGCTTATATCTGCTGAACGTTTAGTTTCCAAACCTCCGAAAAGTTATCATTTGAAGATCATACCTTCCGCTTTCTCAACTCGATAGCCGGAGAGGGTTCTGGCAAGATATCCGTAGTTTATAGTTTTAGATCTTTTGTGTCCATCTTAAGGGATTCCATTTGGTAATTACCACATCCAGTGGACCAATCCCTGAAGAAGCTTTATTGAGGGTACTTCCTTTCCAATGTGGTTCATGTAAAGGTCAAACAAAACCACTTCAATTCCTACAATGACTCTGCTTAATTTTCGAATTAAAATCGACTAATACAGGAAATTATTCATTAGCCTATTTCCATAAAATACAAATAATTTTGATAGATTATACGAGGATTAAAAAATTATGTTGACAAAGGAGTAAGGATATGTATATTAGATAAAAAGTTTTCGAATTTCATTCTAATATCCAATTCTTAGAGGGTTATCTCTTTAAAAGCAAAAGCGAATCTAATTCAGAACATGGGAAATTCAGATCGGGATTCCGAAAGAAGAAATAGGATATTAACCTCGGCAACGAGAATCATCGGAGAAAAAGGATTCCAAAATGCAACGATCGCTGAGATCGCAAGAGAGGCTGGCATTGGGGACGCCACGATCTATGAATACTTCAAAAATAAGGAAGACTTGCTCCTCGCCATTCCTGTAGAAACAACCAAAGATCTCATTGCCCAGATCAATGAACACATGATGGGCATAAAGGGTGCCTTTAACAGACTGAGGAAGTTCATCTGGTGGTGGCTCAACTATGTCGAGAAAAACCCTGGATACGGAGTCGTCGTGTTACTCGAATTGAAAACGAGCAAGACTTATGTATCAACGGAAGCCTATCAGGCCGCGAGAAACTTTTATCAAATTATTCTCAATATCATTAAAGAGGGGCAAGAGGAAGAAGCAATTAAGAGAGAAATTAATCCCTATTTGGCTCGCAGCCTTTGCGTTGGAGCAATGGAACATATCATCATTCGATGGCTCTTGAAAGATAGAAAGTATTCGCTCCTTCAGTATGCGGACGAGCTGGCAGATCTCTTAATCGACTCTCTTAAAAAAAAGGGTTTGGAGATTTCGAAAACGATGGGGCTTGCCTCGAAATGAGAAAAAGGTTGTTTCCGTTGGAGTATAATAGCCTCAGAAAATAAAAGTCTAACGGTGAGGGCGATGAGGCCCGTATCGTTAATAAAAGACCACGTTCATCCGCTCTAAATTCTTTGCATGTAACCCTAACCGGTAGGCGAAACTGGCTTTGTTACCGTAACCCAAATACCCGCAGTATTTGGTAGTTTGCGAGCGGCGTGGCCGTCACGAAAAATTACGGAGGAATCGATGCGG
>DASPPQ010000237.1:0-46667 GCA_035625415.1 Thermodesulfobacteriota bacterium | reverse complement strand
AAAACCATAAAAACCCAGCCCAACCTCGCTCCCCATGGTGAAATGCCGCGCAAGCGTTTGTAGAAGAAACCGGGCAATGGAATCTGGATCAGGCCCGAAAGGGAAATGCCGAGGGCAATTATCCAATAGCCATGCGGGTTTTCGTGCACGGATAGCAGGAGAGAAATCGTCATGTAGCGCCAATTGTATTCACCCAGGAAGCGATGAGCGGCCAGCCACACACCTCCAAAGAAGGTCAACCAAGCCACGGGCAGAACCACCCATTGGACGAACCATTCTGGAAGCCTGCCCAGAAACCAGTTTTTGATCATGGAACTCCCACCCACATCGTCTGGAGAAGGTGTTTTCTTGATGCGGTAGCAGACATGAATACGGGTTTCCACAACTTATCAAAGATCATGGCCACCTCACGCAGAACGCGCAGGTTAACGTTTGTCCTCGTTAGGTCTGAAGGCTCCATATCCGACCAATGTAGAGCCTTGATTTGCAGTAGCTGAACGGCACGTGCAGCCACAGCGAGAACCATTGTAAACCATCTTATACCTCTCTTCTTGTCTTGAGTCAAAAAATGCATTGGAAGCTGCGTGAAGTGTAGTAGAAGGTGAGGAGGGAGATTGGGAATCAAGGAAAGGGAGGACTGAGGATTACCAATCATGTATAATTTGACAAAATGCTGGGTTAAGGACCTCAGGAATTATTAAATAACCACTCCACCCATCCCCTCCCATATAGCCAAAGACCCCAGATCGCTTCGTATAAAACGTAATGAAGAAAGTCCAGGATCGTTTTCCTATCCCTTAATCTTAAATCTTATTAAAATCATCCCAAAATTTCTCTGAGAAATGGCCGCTTCTGGATAAATACCACACTCCATATTCTAATGAAATACCAGATCGTTTTCCACCAAGATAGAAGGTAAGGAGTTCGTGACCGGAGATGACCCTAATGACTCGATTCGACGTCAGAGGTATGATAGGGACTTGCCTAGAGCCTTTTCTGGCAAAGATAAGGAGTAAATTTGCTGAAGAGTAAATTTTATTTTATAGTTTCTGTTCTAAATGAACAAACATCATTGAGGTCTTAAGAATGAAATATCAATGGGTTGTTCTTACAGTTACAACAGTCGGAGTCTTGATGGCTGGAATTGACTCCAGGATTGTTATCATTGGTCTTCCTCAAGTCGCTTCAGCATTGGGTGCCGATGTAGAACAAGCGATATGGTTCACCCAATCCTATCTGCTCGGAACGACGGCAGCTCTACTGCTAATAGGAAGAATGACTGACATAATAGGAAGGGTTAAGATTTACACTTTAGGTTTTACAATTTTCACTCTTGGTTCCGCATTAACTAGCCTTTCCCGAACTCCTCTTCAATTCATTCTATTCCGAGCCATTCAAGGACTGGGGGCAGGCATGCTCTTTACGAATAGCCTTGCAATCGTTGTAGATGCAACTCCAAAGAAAGAACTCGGCTTTGCCCTTGGTGTCAATCAGACTGCGTTTAGATTTGGTGCAATGGCCGGGTTGACTGTGAGTGGTTTGATTCTATCTTTTTTAAACTGGCGAGCTTTGTTTTACTTGAATGTACCAATAGGCATATTCGGAACGATATGGGCTCATCGGAGACTAAAGGAAATAGCAAAATTAGAAACAGGTGCAAAGATGGATTTGTTTGGTTTTATGGCATTTTCAATTTCATTACTCACCTTCCTGCTTGGTTTAACCTATCAGGCTTACGGATTATCAGAAGAATTTACCGTTTATTGTTTCTTCATCATCAGTGTAATAACTATCGTGGTGTTTATATTAAATGAGAGAAAGCAATTGTATCCATTACTCGATTTTGGGTTGTTCAGGATAAGAGAGTTCACCGGTGGTATCATCGCACTAATGCTGAATGCAGTCGCTTGGGGTGCCATGTTGCTATTGATCAGCCTCTACTTCCAACTCATGCTTGATTTGAGTCCGCTTGATGCAGGAATAAGAATCATCCCATTTGACATTGCTTTTTTGATTTGTGGGCTTATCAGCGGAAGACTTTCTGACAAATATGGCCATCTCCCTTTCACAACATTAGGACTCGCTTTCATGAGCCTATCCCTTTATGCCTTCTCCACTCTTACCGAAGCAACTTCATTTTTACATATAATTGTTTACTTGGTTACCTTAGGGATTGGTTGTGGGGCGTTCATTTCGCCAAACATGAGCTCGATCATGAGATCTGTGCCTGCGGAAAGGAGAGGAATAGCATCAGCATTGAGGGCGACTGCTTTCAATGTGGGTTTTGCCATAAGCCTGAATTTGGCAATCTCGATAATGACGTTTACTGTCCCGTTTTCGATTGCAACGAAAATTCTATCATCAATTAATGGAATAGGGATATCTCAGACGGACAAAATGCTCTTCATGAAAGGACTGAGCAATACCTATCTGTGGCTCGCAGTCATCAACACTGCTGCAATCCCGCCTTCCGTCCTTAGAGGAAATGGGACGAAAAGCAGATCAGTGAAAATCCAGTGATGCTTATAAGCAGTACGCATTTATGCTGTCAATTCTTGTGAATGGTAAAGTTTATTCTTACCCAGGCAAAAGTCCCTTTGCTTTGAATGTCATTCCGGGCTTGACCAAGCTTGCCCCGTGCTTGACACGGGGGAATCCAATGATCTCAACTGGATTCCTGCTTTTGCAGGAATGACAGCTTCTGAACTTATGTAAAGAACTGTTGGACGCACTACACTAGGTATAAGTTAGTTGTAGGTGACAAGATACATTCTTGGCATATCATCTTTACGAAGGAGACATATTGATGAGCATATTCAAAGGAAAAGAACGCTTAGCACTGATAGTGACAGTCTTTCTATCAGTTCTGATCACGGAGGGCTGTGCAGCAGCTATCAAATATTCCTACGATACAAGGGTCAACTTTTCGGAACAAAAGAGTTATACGTGGGCTTTGTCATCGGTTATGGACAAACAAGACTACCTGCTTGAAATAAATGTTCAGGTTCTTGCAGATCAACTCCTTGCGCAGAGAGGCTTCATAAAGGTGTCCGAGAATCCTGATCTGATGATATCAATGAGTTACGAATTCGACAGCCCTGTCTATCAGCAGGACAGCTATCAGCTTCGTATGCTGAACTTGAACATTTACAAAATCAAGCGCGATATGCCTTCTCCTTCCGATATGCCCAGAATGTCCGTGGACAAGGGAAACACTACTGAGAAGAAAGAGTTGGTCTGGCGGGGGACAGCATTCGGGACCATCGACACAAATGCGGCTTCGGACGACCTAAAGAAGGTCGTACAAGGCATTCTTTCGAATTTCCCGCCGAAGTGAGGTGCTTCGTTAACAGATGACTAGCACAAGCCATAGAACGTCGAGAACTATACTATGTCCTAACTTGTCTACGGGATCCCCATATTTAGCCTAAGCACCTTAACACCTCAGAGATTATCTATTATTCCCCGAATCATATTAACCGGCTCCACTTAAGACAGGTGTTTAGAGAGGGATTGAACACACCCTTAACATCATTAAACACCCTTTCTACAACCGATCAGTCTCTTCTGCCTTCCAATGGAACTTGCGTTTGCTTTTTAGCCCCTCGCTAACCCCGCCACCCTTCTCGCCATTCTCTGTTTCTATGCCAGTATCGTTCACGCTCCCATCTCGCCCAGTTCCTTAGCAAATACCCAAAGGGGATTCGAGGGTATCTGGGTGGTACGGTGCGATAGTTTGGCGGGAGCACTAACAAGACTCGAGGCACCCTAACGGGATCAAGATACACCCATGGTCCGTTGTAGAACTGGGCGAAGTACCAACGTCCCGCATAAGGGCGGTACCAAGAGCCATGATAGAAGAGAATGTCCACATCAATGTCCGGGACTACGTACACATAGGTTCCTGGTATCACTGCCACTTGAGGAGGATTAGGGAACACGTATTCTGGCGGAGGGACATTGATGTCGACCTGAGTTCCAGGCGTGGGAGAGTTGGCGCCACCGGAAGTAGATGGAGCTAGGGGAAAGGGTAACGGAGGCGGTGCCGTTCCAGGCGCCCGTTCAACTCCAGCATACTGACTTTCGATATTCACAATGAGATCCTGAAACGCCCTCATTGCCTCATCCTTATGCATCGCTAATTTGCCGGAATCCACTGCCGCACCAATAGCATTTTGCAACTCACCTATAATATCGGGCGTCACCGGATAATCCGCAATCCATCCGTTATGGGGTGCAATACCCATTGAGGATAGTGTACTCTCGGCTTCTGCCTCGCTCTTAACCGGTCCTATCTTCAGTGCCTCAACCAGCTTCGCTGCAAAAGAACCTTCACGTACCAAACTCTGTCCAGCTGGGGGGGCTTCCGTTAGATTCGGCTCTGGCTGTGCATAATACCGATACCTCCCACCTCGTAGAGGACGACACTGGGTAGCCACTACTCTGTCCTGAGAAAAAGTGACCCAACAAAGAGAATTAGTGTTTGAAAAATGATATTCCCAGGTTTCAACAGCTTTCCCATTAACAGTCCTAAAACTGATAAGGTCTGTCTTCCCCCACAAAGAGACCACTTCTTCTTTCGTCATGTTCGGTCTAATATCTGAAACATGACGAGGGTGGCATGAAGCAAAAACGAAAATAAGAACAGCAAAAAGAAATAGACAAATGATCCTTTTTCTTCCCATCTTACCTCATCTCCTTTCTCTCTATTTGTCAATTCTAACACTGGAATCATAATTTTTCTAACCATAATATCCATCCCCTTTTATCCTTGTAACCTTTATCAGTCCTATTTCTTCTCCATATCGTAGGCTTTAATCACCAGATCTGTAAGGTCAATAGACTTGGAAGTAAAAAGCACAATGTTCTCGTTTCTCCGCAAAATAACAGTGTAGCCCTCCTTTGCCCCAATCTCTTGAACTACCTTTACAAGGCCACTTGAGATATTCCTTTCCATCTCAATCTGCTTCTGTTTGAGCTCATTCTGAACGTCCTCACCCCATCTCTGAAAATCTCGAAGCTTAGTCTGTAATTCTTTTTCTCTTGCTGCCCTGGCTTCAGGGGTCAACATCAAACCCTGCTTCTCCAATGATCCTTTCATCTCTTGAAGCTCTTTCTGCTTCTCAGCAATGAGGCGCTGAACTTTTTCCACCTCTTGGAGGAGGGCTTTTTTGGCTTCTTTCCCCGCATTACATTCATTCACTGCCCTCTCCGTATCAACCCATCCAACCTTTATATCAGCAGGGTAAACCCTTCCAGTAAGCAATCCTCCTATAATTATAAGAACGAGGATTCCAATGAATTTTTTATATATTGGCATTTCTTCCCCCTCTGAGTATTATTTAATGGCTTGCCTTTCTGGCGCCACTGTTGACAATTTATGTTATTACTCCGAATAGGAACCATGGATCAGGCTTCCCGGGGTAAAGTTTCCTCGCTTCAGTGAGTAATATCCTAAAAGAAGGGTTAAACGGGCATTAAATTTAGATGAAAATTTCTTAACCCTGAGAAGTAAACCTACATCATGTAATCGCCCTCTTTATTCCATTTCATCGATTACTGAAAAGTTGTATCGAGGGAGAAAATTCGAACATCACGATTAAATAGAGTGTTAAAGCTTAGTTTTAAACCGGAATGGTTTGTCGATTCTTTTGGCGATGCCTAACAGAAATACAATGTTTGCCCAAGAGCTCGTCTTCTAAACCATCTTATAACGGCGAGAATAATCATTCTTTAGACTCTTTACGTTCTGAAGGTTTCACAAATGTTTGTATTAAGAAGGTTTCAGCTTTTTCAAATACTCTTCTTTAACTTGATCCCACCACGCTTGCCATTCTTCAGGACGATCGCCAAAATATTTACCTGTTATGTGTGACAGTGCACTTGATGCCCTATGTCGAACATAATTATCCGGATCCCTTAGCGTAGCAATAAGAGGCTCTACCGCACGGTAATCCTTCATAATAAGCAATGCCATTGCTGCATTACCGCGTACATCCTTATTTTGGTCTTTCAGAGCGCCAATGAGAGGCCCTAATGCTGGTTCTCCTATTTTCGCAAGGCCGAATGGTACACTCTCTCTGACTTCAACAACATCATCCCTTAAGGCAGCAATGAGGGGTTCAACTGCACGGGCATCCTTGATCTCACCCAGTGCCATTGCTGCATTCCGTCGTACTTGCCAACTTTCGTCCTTTAAAGCAGAAATGAGGGGTTCAACAGCACGTTTATCTTTCATATCACCCAATGCCCGTATTACTTCTGCCCGCTTAGCAGGATCTTGACTCTTCAGATCTTCTGTAAGATTTCCAGGGAGAGGAGTTGACTTACCGATTTTCCCAAAAGCCGTTGATGCATACCGTCGGACAGATAAGTCCGAATCATTCATTGCAGCTATTAGTGGGTCTATAGCACGTTCATCTTTGATCTCACCCAATGCCTTTGCAGCATTCATCCGAACATCTGGGCTTGGGTCTGTCAGAGCTGCAATGAGCACCTCTACAGCTGGTTTACCAATTTCCCCCAAGGCTTTTGCAGCAAGAACCGTGACAACATACTCTGAATCTTTCAATGCGATACTTAAAGGCTCGACAGCACGGGGATCCTGGATCTTACCCAGTGCCAGTGCTGCCTTCTCTCGTACACCAACACTTTCATCTTTTAAGGCACTACAAACTGGTTCAATAACATCCCCTTTTACCTTTACCGGAGCCTTCCCCTCACCTATTTTCCCCAACAATTCAACTGCTTCCTCTTTAATACCAGGATCTTTAAGAGCTTCGGTGAGGGCTTTCACGGCAGGCCCGCCTATTGTCATAAGCGAATCTCCTGCGGCAGCATCAACATCCCTATCTTCGAGGGCTTTAACAAGGCATTTAGTAGCACCCTCATCGATCTCACCCAATGCCCCTAGTGCATACACAATCCGACGTCGCACATCCAGAGATTTATCCTCCAATGCTCCGCAAAGGGGTTCAACAGCTCGTTTATCCTTACTCTTACCCAATTTTGCTGCAGCGTCCATTCTTATATCTGATTTGGGGTTTTTTAAATCTAAAATGAGGGATTCCACACTTGGTTGCGGTTGTGCTTTTGTCTTTGACGTAATTTTGTCAGATGATCCTCCATTTGCTGCAAAAGATATTCTGTTAATGCATATTACAATTAAAATCATTAAAACTAATTTCTTCATTCCGTTCACCTTCTTTGTAAATACATTTTTGTTGGCCTTCCATTTCATTAATGCGATAGGACCCTATTTACTAACCTCCATTCCATAAAGATTTCAAAATAGCCTAAAAATGTTAAATATTATGTAAATGACGGTTAAGTCTCTGTCAAGTCAGACAAGACCTTTAACCTCCCTAAAAAATATTTATTAGACAGAGACCAGCCGTAGAGGACCTCCCTCCCCTTCATTCACCCCAGTATCGCTTTCAGATCAAGAATCAGGGATACTTTTTTCACCATGCCCAGGAGGAAGCCGAAAGGCTTTACTGAAGACCGTCCCGGTTGAGACTGAGGTGGTAGTTGCCGGTAGTTGGGTGGAGAAATGACACCTACTTATGATACTTTGATCTTGGTCTTGATATATTGCCCGTTTAGCTTTTGACTGGTTGGCGATTACACATCAAGGTTTTCACATCAGTGTTGATCAAACAATTGAGGATGAAAGGATGCATAATGCCCAAGGTCAGCATTGGCTATAAGCCGGTGCATGAGGCCGTTTGTTGAACAATTCATTTTTTCTGTTTTTCTACCTAAACCTCATTTTTTTCCTTCTTTTTCTTTGCTATGCTGACCTTTAGTGGTTTGACCTGAGCTATGGACTTTAGTACCTGTAGCACCATGCCCACCTGTTCCAAGCTTTCCTTGCCCCGTGGTAGTACCTTCGTTAATATTCTTTTGTCCGGTACCTACGGTACTTTTGTTAAGTTTTCCCTGTGTGGTTCCTTTGTTAAGCTGATCTGCACCATGTCCTTTATCAACATGAGCCGTACCATGTTCACCAACACTGTACGGCTTTCCATCATGACGGTGTGTAAATTCTCGATGCTCTGGTTTCTCCCAATAGCGAGTATTATGCCAGCCTCTCCAGTTTCTTTGGAGGTCATTATAGTGTATGTAATGGTAATTCCATGGATGACCTCCCCAAAGATGGTTTCTGTAATTTTCTCTCCAATCTCGTGGTATTCTATTATACCAAAATGGAACTCCTCCATAGACACCCCAACCTCTATCATAATAGAGAGATCGGTACCAACGTCCATTCCATGGTCTCCACCAATAACCATTGTGAAAAAAGAATTCTTCTGGCACACCGGGGGCAACATAAACTTCTGTCTCAGGTACTACTACTACTTCTGGAGGTGCGGGAAACACAATAGGAGGTGGGAGCGGAACAGTAACTCTTACACCAGGTGGTGGGGGTGGTAGAGGCACTGCCATAGCTGAAACAGCGATGCTTAGAAATAAAATCATTGTTGTAAAAAGTATTATTCCTTTCATTTTTTAACCCTCCTCTTTTAGTTCCAACTACCTTCTTCGGATAAGTTTTGATTCGACTTTCTTTTTTGAAGGTCTTTATCCCCGAAAGTTTGCCTTCTCATTCAAATAATTGGTCCTCCACGATTTCGGTATCCTTCAGAGCCCAGTTTTCCCGTACCAAAAAGAGTCGGAGGTGTCAATCAGAAAATACGCTACTGTATTAGCAACCTAAAAATGACTCCTATAACTGCGGGGCTAAAACGTCCCATGGAAGGAGAATAGATCTCATTGAGCTACAGGCAGTTACAGTGTAATCCACTTAGCACTTCCTTTCGGACAACCAACCTTTCTCCCACCAATATAGATATTCCCCTGACCACTCCTCTTTATGCCCTTCAATGATTCTTCTTTTTTGTCTTCACAATGGGGAAGGATTCCCTGGGATGACGTCGACCGGGGAGGGGTTCTCTTTTATTGCTCCCCTAAATTTTTCTCTGCAACTCCTTAAATCCTCCGGTGTCTGTGCCGCAGAAATACAAGTTTTGAACTCTTGAAGCAGGTGAATGCGTTGGCCAATCGCTGAAATAAACTTCGCCTTCCTCTGTTCAATAGACATTTTTTCCTGTGGCTTTGCACCTTCAGGGTTTTGTCCATAAACGAGGATGAACACACCTAATGCCAATATAACCACCATAAAGAAAACCATTAGCTTTTTCATTTTTTACCTCTTTTACCTCCTCGCTGTTTTTTGCTTTCGAAATTTGTAATTCTCGAGCAATTTCTGTGCCGAAGGAAATTAAGCGATCAACTTTTTGATTTTTAAGGATTCTCCCGAGAGGTTTGGATATTATTTGAAGGGAAAATAGAGCACTTTTGTCCCGAGGTGAGAAATTTTTAGCCATTTTAAATGAAACTCATTAAAAACCGGTTCTGTCACTTTTTGATAAAATTCATTTGAAAAAGGAATACATCATAACCCTAACGTGGATTAGCGATAGGTATGTGCACCACTTTATAAACATCTCACTCCAAAGATTTCCCCTGAAAATTAGTCCATGCTTTTACCGTCTTTTTTAAGTATGTGGATTAGCCAGTTCGGGCGTTAAAAATGTCCCTTCGTGCTCTAAGGCAACATTGTTTTGTTCTTAGGACTGGCTTGGACCAGCTTCAGGAACGGGGTCTGATACACCAGTAATCGTCGACCTTTTTCCACATACGCTCGTCAGGGTTTTCGTTATTTGCCTATGCTGCTTCCTTAAGGGTTATCTCGTATCCAAGATGATGAAGTCTCCTTATATAACTTTAATGGTTCGTACTCTCTTGGTCTTGTTTTTCATGATAGTTCTCTATGTCTTTCTAGGGCAGTTTACCTCTGCAAAAGCCCAAGGGACAGGTACTCTGGTAGTTACAACAACGCCTGTAAGCAGAGATATTTATGTTGACTAGTTTTTCAAAGCAGAAAAATTCTGGAGTGAAAACTTGGATGCTGGAACCCATGCGGTCTCATTTGGCGATGTAGATGGCTACATCACACCACCCCCGCAGATGGTTACTGTAATTGCGTGTCAAACGTATTATTTCATCGGTGCTTACAGAAAGTTGGTTTCCCAACTTAAATCGGCTTACTCGATTTCACCATCTCAGGAACTTTTCTACCTAGTGTACTGCGTCCAACACTTCTTTACATAAGTTCAGAAGCTGTCATTCCTGCAAAAGCAGGAATCCAGTTGAAATCATTGGATTCCGGGTCAAGCCCGGAATGACATTCAAAGTAAAGGGACTTCTGACGCAGTACACTAGAAGATTTTTGAGGCTTCTTCTCAGCATTATTCTCCTCAGCTGCCTTTGTAAAATGAAGGACCCTGTAATCATTGTCTCCCCATCAATGATCATTACCTTGTTGTAGGCTATGGCGTGTTGAGCATCAATTTTGACAGGTATCCCTTGGTTAAAAAGGAAGGTGGCTGAGGAATGCTTCTGCGTCCTTTGGCTCTTATCCTGGATGACCTCTACCCTAATCCCTCTCTTATAGGTATTCAGCAGGGCTTTAAAATGCCTTTAATTCCCTGTATCTTTTTTGGCCTATTTCCCGAGTGATGTATCTTTAAATTTTATTGCGACACCCTCTGCTCGAATAGGGGCCACCACTAAAAACCACACATGGGTATCGAACCTTAACTGATTATCCATGGACTTTATAAAGACTCCATCAGCACCTATTTCCATTGCCTTCTCTTTGAACTTCTCCAACATCCCTGTCTCGCTGTGTGCCTTGACTTTAATCGTCCCCATCTCTATATAAGGCCTATCTGGCTTGTCCCAATAATAGACCACCGCTCTACTTGTTGGAGGATAGGTTCCAGAGCTTGAAGGAAAGTATTTGGTGCTTGCACAACCCAATAGAAGTAAAAGTGCTGTAACGCTTACAAATAATAATTTGTCATATTTATTTTTCATGATTAATCCCTTTCCCTTCACCTCTCGATTCACCACCCTCACCATAACCAAAAACTCCTCCTTGGTGAATATCCCTTTCTCCGCAAGTAACCTGCTGAGGGCCTCCTGGTGGACTACCTGGGACATTAGGAGTTCTTCAAAGGGAACGATTTATTCAGGGTTAAGAGCACTCCTCAGCGTGAAACACCACAGATAGAAGAGCTTACAGCATTCGTTCGCTGCCTTTTCCCATCGCGGACATAATCCACATAACATTTCATTGTTTGTTGATCAGGGTAAGGAAGGGAAAGGTCTATGCTGAAATCCCCCGGCGAATCATATCTTACATTCCTCACCTTGTAACAGTACTGACGATCAGGCTCAGGCGACCAGTAGCAACAGGCTCTGCTTATCTCTGGCTTACCGTCCGCGTCAAAAGTAAAATAAATGTTATAAGAGACCCCCAATGCCAGATTCCCCATTTCTGGAACTTGCATCCCTAATAACCTTAGCTCGCCCTCACCGAGAGGTTCGGCTGGCACTGTGGCACAAGAAGAAACTAATAACATAATAACTACGCCCATCAGAACACCTATTAAGGATTTCATAATCACAAACCTCCTTCCCATTACGGCGCTTTCTTTTCCCTCTTAATCTCTTGGTTAACAACCCACTTCCTTCCACTCTTTTTAACTTTCATTTCATCTGTCTTCCCTTCCTTTTTATCCTAACAAATCCGGAAATGACCTGGTCTAATGATATCAAACTCGGACAGCCAAACACAAATTATTCTGGAAAGAAGCCAGGCAACCTAAGTCATGAATAACTAAGAACGGCTGTGACAGATATGTAAGAGAAATGCGTCTTGGTTAAGACGTCATATCCACTTTCCACCAATGATGACCATCCTGAGTAAGTTTATTGAGGTTTATTGACGCTCGGCTCGACACCGCCACCGCTTTGTTAGGAAGGAGGCGTGATGGGAGTGAGGTTGGGTTGGAGCGATGGGAGCGAGGCATTTGAGTTATCCAGGTTGGTTCCACTTAATCCACTGTGACTAAATTGTGACTGAATTAACTCAAAAAGACTGAAATAGATAAAATAAACTGGAATAGATTGAAAACCTTCTAACCCAAAATTTTCAAGACTTAGCGAGAAACCAGACCAGGAATCGAAGGATTAAAAAAATACCCATATTAATTTCAACAAAATTGTCTCCCCCTCTTCCCCTATCGGCCTATCCTCCCCAAAAGCTCGCCTTCAACAAGGGAATTTATTTGCCTTCCGCCTCCTTTTCCCAGGCGGAGAAGAAGGCCCAGAACTTCTCAGAAGTCCCCAGAGGAAGATTGAGAAAATGAGTTCCAGGGGGAATGGTCTCCTCAGAGAGGTGGGGGTTCATTTCTTTGATCTCCTTATAAAAAGATCCGGTGGCCCTAGCCACCTCCATAATGGGAAGGGGCTGGGTCAGCTCAATTTGAACTCTTTCCACTCGGAGGGGGGAATAGAATTCTTTTTCTTCCAAGCTATACCCGTATCTCTCTGGATCGGAAAGGATGATTTTGGCCACAGCGATCTTATAGACATACCGCTCCGTTTCCAACGGCAGATCAAGATAAAAATAATTCGTCGTTTCTTGAAGATCGATCTCCTTCAGAACCCTATTTTCCCCTGCATTGTAGGCAGCCATCGAAAGTGTCCAGCTCTTGAATTTGTCGTAGAGGCTTCTCAGATAAGAGAGAGCGCCTTCGGTGGCCTTGAAAAAATCAAACCGCTCATCAACACTCCGGTTTCTCCTCATCCCATATTTCTCGCCGGTAGAGGGGATGAACTGCCAGATTCCAGCTGCCCCGGAAGAGGAGACGGCTTCGGGCCGAAGGCTGCTTTCCGTGATGGCTAAGTACTTTAAATCATCGGGAAGTCCCATCTCTTTCAGCTTCTTCTCAATAAGAGGAAAATACCGTCGTGCTCGTTTCAACCATAAAAGCACCTGGGCTTCGTTGGACAATGCCAGGAGAAATTCCCGATCCAGATTTTCCCAAATATTCCTATCTTCTAATGGGAAAGGCTCCCCGCAGAGAGAAACCTCTTTCGGAGGTTTAAAGGCGGTCAGAGGAGGACGAGCTTGCATGGTGTTCAAACGGTATCCCAAATTGGCCACCTCCGAGCGAAGGCTGGAGACAGATTGCTCCAAGGCCTTCAATCTCTCCGGCATGGCGCCATTTTTCTCCGAGGACTTATCCCCGACGGGAATGTTCTCAGGCTCCTTTCGCATGGATTGATCTACGGCACAACCAAGAAGAAAACCGGCCAACAAAACGCATATGATCGCCTTTGCCATTGTCGTTTCTTTTCCCTCACGAAGGGAAAAATCACCTCCTATTTCTATTTTAAAAACATCCGCTTTATCTTTGAATCAGCCACTCCGATTTGACGCCGATTTTCGTCCTCACCTCATCCATGACTCCCACAGCAATCGCCTTGCACCGAGCCGCGCCGGACGTTAATACGTCAACCATGTATCGTGGTTTTTCATTCATTTCCTTAACACGATTCTGGATTGGACCGATCTCCTCTATCATATTGTTGAAAAGGATCTCTTTGCATTCGATGCATCCGAATCCTGCAGTCCGACAATGATGGTCGACCAAGGCGATCTGATCCGGTTTTGAAAAAGCCTGATGCATGGTGAAGATATTGCAGTGCTCCGGATGTCCCGGATCGCTTCGGCGCTGTCTATGTATACAAGTGGCAGCCGTCCGTAGCTTTTCCCAGATCATTTCTGCTGGGTCAAGGAGGCCAATCGCGTTGTTCAGCGACTTGGACATCTTGGCACTTCCATCGGTTCCAAGAATTCGTGGCGCATCGGAAAGGATCACCTTAGGTTCTGGGAAGGTATCTCCGTAACGGGCATTGAACTTTCTGGCAATCTCTCTTGAAAACTCAACATGCTGTATTTGATCCTCCCCCACCGGCACATAGCCAGCCTTGTAGATAAGGATATCTGCGGCCTGGAGCACCGGATAATCGAGAAGCCCTACGTTGACATTGCTTCGGTGCTGCCTTCCCTTCTCTTTGAACTGAGTCATCCTTTCCAATTCACCCACCGGGGCGACACAGTTGAAGATCCATGCCAGTTCCGTATGCTCGGGGACATGGGATTGGACAAATAGCTTGCATCGTTCCGGGGTCAGGCCGCATGCCACAAGGACGGTGGCTGTTTCTAAAATCCTTTTCTGCATCGAAGCCACTTCGTACTCGATCGTAATGGCGTGATAGTCCACCACACAATAGATACAGTCATAACGGTTGGCCAATTGAACCCAATTGCGAATAGCGCCCACATAGTTCCCGATATGAATTTCACCCGAGGGCTGAATCCCGCTGAAAATGCGACCCACTAATTCCTCCATTCCACCCCCCTTTGACTCCTCCCCACAGGGGCAGCTTGCCCCCATCGAAGTATCCATATTTTCAACTGGGATTCACATATCTTCACTTAATTTCCCCGAAGAAGTCACAGAGCATGGACGCAGTCTTCTTGACAATTTCGCCGCATTTCTCCATACCCCCTGAGGCCAACCATCTCTGCCGTTCTTTCTCGTTATCCAAACGGGCCCCAATGATGTTGTAACAAACGTTGCTTCCAAACTCTTTTTCGAACCGGTCCCAGAATTCCTGGCACTTTTCATAGACCTTTGCCACGGCCTCCTTGTCCTTGGGATCGGCCCTTCCCATTTTCATTCCAATCGCCATGATCGACCCTGTAAATGCTCCGCAGAGAGACCCCCTTCGAGCAATCCCTCCGCCAAATCCGGTCGCCAATTTGGGAATTACGGAATCCTGAATCCCCAAATAATCCTTGAAACTCAAGGAGATTGATTCCGCTCAGTTAAAGCCCTGCTTGAAATAGTTTTCTGCCTTCTCCGATATCCATTTTGCGTCCTCTTGCTTTCCCGTCGAGTATCTCCTGTCCATCGCTGTTTTCGTGAAACTTCGGTGCGGGGGGTTCTAGGTCCTGTGTGCTTCCTGTTTCCTCGTTTATTCTTTGGAGGAGCGAATTCAAATTTAGCATTTCAAAGATAAAATATCAAACTTCCCCAATTCGGAATGATTAATAAAGAGGCCGAAACCTGCGCACCCCAATAGATAAAGCGCCGAAACCAAATTCAAAAATCTCTATCAAAATTGCCTGACCGCGGAAGATGTGTTAAATTTTCTTGGGCCTGCTATCCCCCGAGGTAGCAAGATGACCTTTTTACCATTGGCTTCTATTCCTCCTTTATTCACCGTCGTTGTTTTAGCTCCCTGCCCCATCTTCCGGGCGGAAGGAAGTTAGGTCACTGATGAGACTGACCATATTTTCCAGGTTGATGATCGGTTACTTCGCTATATTCTTTCTCGTCATTATCGTCAGTGTCTATGCGATCTTAAGATTACACCAGCTTAATATGGGAACCCGTCATATTCTAAACATCGACAACCGTATCCTGGATTACGAGGAAAAATTAGCGGACTCCACCCTGTCACAGTTACGGTACGAAAAAAAATATGTCCTGACAAAGGACATCCTTCTTTACGAGCAGTTTCTGTCGGCAAAGGGGGATTTTGCTAAATTCCTTTCAGAACTTCTCCTCATCGTAGACACCCCTGAGAAAAAAGATTCGCTGAGTAAGATAAGAGCCCATTATCAACGATTTCAATCCTTGATCGACAAAGAGATTGAATATGTTCGGGGAAATCATAGCTACTCTAAAAGATGGTATGAGCAGGAGATGGAAAAGGCCTCGGATGGAATCCTGGAAGAACTGAAAAAGCTGGAGACCTATTCTCGCCATGACATTCAGCAAAGAATGAAAATGTTGGGAGAATCTTCAGCCTCCGCCCGGAAACTGGTGATCACGATGTCTGCCATCGCCATCGTTCTCATCATCGTGACGTCTTTTTTGAACACCAGAAGCATCACCAAACCTCTCACCATTTTGATGGAGAAGACCAAGGAAATTTCCAAAGGCGTCTTCGATGATAACTTGAACATCGCCTCTCCCCCGGAAATATCGGAGCTCACAGGGGCTTTCAACTCGATGTGCGGTAGGCTAAAGAGGGTCGATAAGATGAAGTCTGACTTTTTCTCCTCTATGTCCCATGAATTGCGCACCCCGCTCACTTCCATAAAAGAAGGGATAAACCTCTTACGGGACGGGGTTGGGGGAGTGGTTCCCGAGAAGCAAAAGCGGCTTTTGGCTATTCTCTCCGAAGAAACCAAACGTTTGATCGACCTCGTCAATTCTTTATTAGACCTATCCAAAATGGAGGCTGGGATGATGACCTATACGTTTGAATCAGGAAGCCTCGCCCCGTTGATTCAAAAGGCAGCCACGGAGATGATCCCCCTTATCGAAGCCAAGAAGATCACCCTCAAGACAGCGATTGACGAGAAGCTGCCCGTGGTAAAAATCGATCGGGAGAAAATCTTACAGGTGCTGCGAAATCTGATAGGAAATGCGGTGAAGTTTACTCCCGAGGGCGGTCACGTGAGGGTTGCCGCCCGGCTCATAAACCGACGGGTAGAGGTTTCCGTGTCAGATACGGGTCCCGGCATCACACCAGAAAATCTTACAGCCATCTTCGAAAAGTTTCATCAAGCGCACCTCAAAAATTCAAATTACATGAAGGGCACAGGGCTGGGGCTGGCTATTGTCAAACATGTGATCATCGCTCATGGAGGTAAGGTATGGGCAGAAAGCGAACCAGGACACGGGAGTTCATTTATTTTTGTATTGTCAGTCTGATATTATTGGCCTGCTTCGGTTGTGCCGTATTTAATGAAGAGCAGAAAATTGAGCTTAAGAAAGACGAGCTCCGAGGGAAAGAGGAGACTTCGAAAATCTTTTCGGAGCACCTCCTCCGGGCAAGAACACTTCTCGACCGACGGGATTATGACGGCTCCTTAAAAGAAAATCAAAAAGTCTTGTCCCTTGCCGGCCAGAATCCGCCGGCGGACGAGGCTCTTTTTAATCTGGGTCTGATCTATGCTCACGCTGGGAATCCCAAGAAAGACTACGAGAAGTCCATCGTTTTGTTCAAGAAACTGACGAAGGATTATCCTCATAGCCCTTTCGCTGTGCAGGCGAGGACCTGGGGAGCAATCCTCCAGGAAAATGAGAAATTACGCCTGACGATCCAGAAACTGAACCAGGTGATTGAGGAATCAAAACAGGTGGATATCGAGATTGAAGAAAAGAAGAGAGAGAAAGGAAAATAGGGAGAGCGATCTCAATGAGAAGGATCTTGGTGGTCGACGACGACAGAAATCTCTTAGAGCTTGTAAAGATGAGGCTGGAGTCCGCAGATTATGACGTGACCACAGCTCTTCGTGAAGAGGAGGCTATCGAGGCCGTTAAGAACCAGGTCTTTGACCTGTCCGTCGTCGACCTGCAGCTTATTCGTCAGGACGGGATTTCCCTGATGGAGGACCTCCACCTGGTCCTTCCTGAGATGCCCGTGATCATCCTCACAGCCTACGGAAGTATCGAAAGTGCCGTGGAGGCCATGAGGAGAGGGGCCTACAGCTATCTGACCAAACCTTTTGAGCCCCAGGATCTGCTCCTCCAGATCGAGAGAGCCCTCGAGAATCGAAGGCTCACCGTTGAGATCAAGAGGCTGAAAGGGCTCCTAGAGGAGAGATACGATTTTGCGAACATTGTGGCCAGAAGTGAAAAGATGAAAAGGGTACTGGAGATGGTCACTCAGATTGCCAGAACGGAGTCGACAGTCTACATTCATGGGGAAAGCGGAACGGGGAAGGAACTCATTGCCAAAGCCATTCATCTCGCCAGTGAGAGAAAGGACAAGCCTTTTGTCGCTATCAACTGTGCTGCCCTCCCTGAAGCCCTGATGGAGAGTGAACTTTTCGGGCATGAAAAGGGAGCCTTTACCGGAGCGGTTCGAAGCACAAAGGGTTTATTCACCCAGGCCCATGGAGGGACCCTCTTCCTGGATGAAATTGGGGATATGCCTCTTTCCATTCAGGCCAAGCTGTTGCGGGCCATCCAGGAGCGACAATTCTATCCCGTTGGCAGTGAAAAACCTGTTGAGGTCGATGTGAGGGTCATCGTGGCCACTCAGAAGGACCTTGAAAGTCACGTCAAGCAAGGTCTCTTCCGCGAAGATCTTTTTTACAGGATTCATGTGATTCCGATCAAGCTTCCTCCCTTGAGGGAAAGAAAGGAGGATATCCCCGCATTGGTAGAACATTTTCTGAACAGATTCAGCCAGCAGATGAAAAAAGAGGTGAAAGGTCTCATGCCTCAGGCGATGCAAAAGCTGATGCTTTATGAGTGGCCGGGGAATGTCCGGGAATTAGAGAATACAGTGGAATATGCAATCGCCATGACTCAGCAAAATATGATCGCAGAAGAATTGATACTTCAACCCAACGGAGTCGTGTCCGAAGAACCATTAAGACCGCTAAAAGAGGCCAGGGATGCTTACGAGAAGGGCTATCTTATTCACCTTCTTGAATTCTGTGAAGGCAATGTGAGCAAGGCTGCGAAGCTTGCTGGAAAGTATCGGGCCGACTTCTATGATCTCCTAAAAAAACATAATCTCAAGAGCGAAGATTTCAAAAAGCCATGACGAAGTGAAACGCTCCACCCCCCTACCTGTCCTTCTACTTCGCGTCTTTAGACCCCATCCAAAGGCGGCGCTTTTGGCAGCATAATGACTGAACCCTGTTAGAAATTCTAGGGAGGAATCAAACTCTGCCGGAATCGTCCCGGCACCTAACCCCACTGCCAAGCCCTGCGCCGTGTGATGTAAAGGGCGAGGCACCGGAGCATCGTTTCAAACCGGGTGAAGGGAATAACCTGCGTCTCGATCTTTTATCTGTAGGAATATCCATACAGTGAGAATACTTGTCAAAAGTCTGCTAAATGAAGAAGTCCTTTAACTTCAATGCCATACTCCCAATCTCTGAATTTGGCACCCTCTTTGCTGTCAGTTCTTTCCAGATACCTCATTCATTTCGAAAGGGGAGTGAAGAGAGAGATGAAAATACTCATTGTAGATGATAACCAGGATTTGGCTTTTCTCATCAAGTGCATGCTAGAGGATGAAGGATATGAAGTAAGGGCAGCCGAGAACGGCAGGGATGGGTATTCGGCCTATCTTTTATTCGATCCCGATCTCGTTCTTACGGATATTCAAATGCCTGAGAAAAATGGCCTGGAATTGATGCGGGAAATTAGGTTTCATAATCCGGGTGTAAGGACGATATACATGAGCGGAGATCTGAGCCAATACGAGCCGCCTCTCGAAGAGGAAAAAGAGAAATATCATGTGGGGGTTCTGGAGAAGCCTTTTTCGAAGCATGAATTGATCAGTCTGCTTTCTCGGTCCTAAACAAAAAAAGCGGAGAGTGTCACAAACATGCTTCTAGCGAATCAGATGATTCTCCGAAATATTCGCGAGGGAGAAGAAACCAAAGCCTTTTCCCTTTTGTGTCCAAGTGAATGCCGAGTTTTTCCCGGTAGTTTCCCATTCGCTGGGCGGCAAAATTTCCACGGCGGCCTTCACCCGGGAGGGAAGGAGTTCTCCTTCCTGAAGTCGAAGAACCCGATATGTGAGAGTGCGGGCTGGATAGCGATTTTATAAAAGATAGCCGTAAAGGCATGGCCGGCAATGGATTGGAAACCGTTGAATGAATCACTGCAAGGAGGTGACCCCATGGAAAAGGTAAGGATATTGCTGGCGCTGGCAGACGAAGATCCCCATGGTCTTAGGATCATCCAATCGACCCTTGAAAAGAAGGGCTATCATGTCACGATGGAGACCAAGAATGAATCTGCCGCTGAGAGGATACCTGTCAACGATTTCGACCTGGTGATCACCGACGTCCTATCTATCTTGGAAGAGGCCAAGGAATTGAACGCGGGAATCATGGCCATTCTCGTATTGGCCACCAGCAGCAGATCGATTTCTACTGCCCGTGCTATTCGATCTTCTGCCGACGATTACCTGTTTAGGCCTTTTGGACCGGAGGAGCTTGAAATGCGGGTTTCCCATTGCGTTGGAAAACTCGAGGCCCGTCAAAGGCACAGGGCGCCCGAATCTCTTGACCTTAACCTCAACGAGAAGATTCTTAGCATGGTGAAAGCCCTGTCTCATGATGTCCGGGGATCTCTCCTCTCCATCTCTGCCACCCTGAAATTGTTGAGTCGTGGTTACTACGGGAAGATGGATGAGGCGGTTGTCCGTAGGATAAAAGAACTTTTTTCAAAAACCTCGGGATTGATCGGAATCACCGAGGAGTATCTGGGCAGGAGCTTCTCGGTAAACAATGATTTCACGACAGAAGACCAAGCCTTGGATTTGATGAAAGATGTCTTGATTCCCGTCCTAAAGGAACTCTCATCAGAGCTCAAAGGACGCCGTCTCATGATTGACCATCGCCTCCATGCCAGGTCGAACAAGTCGATCTCCATCAGGACAAACGGAATCTGGCTGAAGATGGTCTTCAGGAATCTCCTCAGAAATGCCGCCAGGTATGGCCACAAGGAGGGAATGATCGCCATTGGTTTTGAAGATGAGGGGTCTTGCTACCGCTTAAATGTCTATAACACCGGAAAACCCATCCCTGAAGAATGGAGGGAAAGACTTTTCACAAAGTTTATAGGTAACGGGAATCGTGATGTTGGGGAAGAGCGGGCGGATGGCACGGGTCTGGGCCTCTATCTCACCCACAAGGTCATTCAAAAATTGGGCGGGAAGATCTGGTATGAGGCAAAAGAAAACGGATCAAACTTTGTTTTCACCATTCCTCCAAAGTCATCCTGCTTATTGCATACATCCCTGCCGATGGGAGCACAGTTGCAGATGGTACCCCTCAATCCACTCAGGCTGTAGAGGGTAGACATGGATTTCGTGCTCAATGTCAAAATAATGATTGATTTTTATACCAATGTTTTCTCTGTTTGGTGGTTCAAAAGGAGGATTTCTTTGAAATGGAAAAAAGAAATGGAGTACTTCTCCTCGGATTTCTTGTAAGTTTAATCATCGCCATTCTCTTTATCAACCGCGTTGAAGCCGCGCCAAGCGTCTATTATGGCAAGGTGGTTGGAATAGAATTTTCTGTTCTCCAGGTCAGAGGACAGGATGGGAGAGTTTCGGTATTCTGGTGTGGCTATAAGACCTTTCTGGATTCGAGACCTCCGCTCATCGGCGACAGAGTGAAGGTTGAATATATCAAGGATTCGATCATGAGGAATGCCGTCACCCGGATCGCTGTATTGAAATAGAATGAAGCTTCCCGCCCACTGGGCAGGGCTTCCCGGAGAGGAAATTTTCATTCATATTGTGCCCCTTGACCCCGTCTACAAGATAGGCCTTGGGGGCACGTGCCGGCCAAGAAAGCCGTCCATCCGCGTCCACTCTGCCTTTACCTCCGCCCTACTCCTTCTAGGTTCAATGGGTCCTCTCGATCCGTACTATTTTTAAATTGAACACCGCAGACAAATTAGTTATAAAAGTATCACAATGGAAACCTGGAGACTCATCGATACAGGTGCTCGCTCGGGCGCGGAAAACATGGCCCTTGACGATGCACTTCTCGAATGGAAGGCTGCGGAAACCATCCCTAACACCCTTCGGTTTCTCCAATTCTCAAGCCCGACGGTATTGGTCGGACATCATCAATCGATAGAGGAGGAAGTCAGGCTCGACTACTGCCGGGCTCACGGGATCGACATTAACCGAAGGCTCACAGGAGGAGGCGCGCTCTACTGGGGAAAAAATGAATTAGGCTGGGAGATTTATATCTCCAAGGAGGATCCAAGGGTTCCTTCAAGGATCGAGGATCTTTATCGGAAGATGGGGGAGGCAGCCGCCCTTGGGCTTCGCCATCTCGGGGTTCGCGCTTATTTTCGTCCAAGGAATGATGTCGAAATCCGGGGTCGCAAGATTTCAGGAACCGGAGGGACAGAACTTTCGGGTGCGATTCTATTTCAGGGGACCCTTCTGGTTGATTTCGATGTCGATGAGATGCTGAGAAGTCTGAGAATTCCCACCGAAAAGCTCCAGGACAAAGAAATCGAATCCGTCAAAGAAAGGGTGACCTGCCTAAAATGGGAACTGGGCCGAACCCCTTCGATTCAGGCGGTCAAGGCTTCCTTGACGAAAGGGTTTGAGGACGCCTTTGCAGTGAGGTTCGAAAACAAACCTCTGACGGTTGAAGAAGAGAATTTGCTGAAGGCAAAATTGCCCGCTTTCTCCTCCCAAGAGTATATTTTCAAGACAAGGGATGCCCTGCCCAGGAGGAAAACCGTAAGCTCCCTGTTGAAGGCTCCGGGTGGATTGATCCGGATCTCGATCGCCATGGACAGTAAAGCCCGCGTGATCAACCAAATCCTAATCACGGGTGATTTCTTCACCTATCCCAAAAGGTCGATTTTCGACCTTGAAAGCCTTCTGAAGAACTCAAAGGCCGATTCCTCAAATATCGAAGGAATCATCCATTCCTTTTACGCCGATGGAAAACTGACGATTCCCGGAATGAGCGAAAGCCATCTCATCCGGGCCATTGAGGAGGCCCTTCAAAAGATGGACCTTCTCCCGGAGGGATTCAGCGAAGAAGAGACCCATGATCTCTTCCCGGTTTTGAAGCCCTTTAAGGAGGTCAAAAACCCTGAAGTCCTTCTCCTTCCCTATTGTGCCAAAGAGGTCGAATGCGTTTATCGTAACATACAGGGTTGCGAACAATGCGGTCGGTGCTCCGTGGGAGATGCTTCACAATTGGCAAGGTCTTTTGGGATGGATTCCCTCACCATCCAGAACTATGAAGAACTCGAATCAACCCTCCGCAACCTGAAACATTCCGGCGTCAAAGAATTTATAGGTTCCTGTTGCGAGCCTTTTTATGGTAAACACCGGCCGGACTTTGAACGGATCGGATTATCTGGAATTCTTGTCGATGTAGAGAGAAGCACCTGTTACGATCTCGGACAGGAAAAAGAGGCATTGAAAGGTCATTTTGAAAACCAGACTCATCTCAACCTCTCTCTCCTCAAAAAAGTCTTAGAATATAGCCATGGGTAAGCGGTCTATTGGAGAGAAAATAGTTCGTAGGGTCAGCGTCCCCGCTGACCAAAAGAGGCAGGCATTGCGCCTTAACGCCCCCGCTCTGCTCCCCTCTTAAATTAAGAGGGGGGGAGGGGGAGTTACTTCTATCGACTTTAGGCGATTTGGTCATTCAACGATTGGAAAATTACTTGGGAGTTTGGAATTTGGATCTTGGGATTTAAATTGGGTTTGCTCATGACCGAATCTTATGACATCGTTATCATCGGAGCCGGTCCCGCTGGCTCAAGCGCAGCAAAGGCTGCAGCTGAAAGAGGAGCCAAAGTGCTATTGATTGACCGGAGGCAGCGCATTGGGATTCCAGTCCAATGTGCCGAGTTCGTTCCTTTGTCGATTGTCCGTCACGCCTCTTTCTCTCCAACCTGCATCATGCAAAGGGTCGAAAAGATGGTCACCTATCTCCCTAATGGAACATCCTATGAAATGAAAAGCCCCGGGTATATGTTGGACCGATCACTCTTCGACAGGGAGTTGGCAGCCTCAGCCGTATTATCAGGGGCAAAAATTTCAATCGGGACCAAAGCCGTAGGTCTATCTCCTAAGGGGCTTGTCGTGGAGCGAGGCTCAAGGAGGGAAACCATTCCCTCAAAAGTCCTCATTGGTGCGGACGGGGTCCCCTCTTCAGTTGCCCGCTTCGTTGGACAATTTCCTTTGAAGACGATTGCGGCGCTGCAGTATGAAGTCGTTCTATCCGAGCCCCGGAGCCATGTGGATGTTTATTTCCATAAAGATTATGAGGGTGGGTATGCGTGGTTCTTCCCTAAGGGGAGAACAGCCAACGCAGGAGTTGGCCTCGTCCTTTCAAAAGCGTCCCAATTGCCCAACCTACTGGACAACTTCCTCGATTCCCTTGTGAAGACCAAAATGTTGCATGGGGTTCAAATCGTTTCTAAGACAGGGGGACTCATCCCGTGTGAATTCCATCGAAAGAATCTTTTTGAGAATGTCCTCCTCGCTGGTGATGCTGCAGGACATGCCCATCCCATCACAGGCGCAGGAATCCTTAACGCAATCGTTGGCGGCGAGATCGCTGGAAGGATTGCCGCAGAAGCTGTCGAAAAAGGAAACCTTCGACACTTGGAGAATTACGAAATCGAATCGCAAGAGGCATTTGGGAAATCCCTTCACTACGGTGCTTTAAAGAGGGAATTTCTCGAAAAGAACTGGAATGAACCCGACATTGATTTTGATGACTTGATCCGCAAAACTTGGGTGGGCTTTAAAGAATACCATGAGGATAGAAAGAACATCTCCATCGATCCCCGTTTTCTTACCGGTGGAGATGCCTCTCTTTAATAAAGAGAGGGGAGAGGAAGAAATGACACATAAGGTAAGTCCCGAATATATTCAAACCAGTCTAGCTGCCTCGCTGACGTTAGGGTTCCAATCTGGTTCTTTTCACCGAAATGCCAAGCTCAAGGGGCTGAACCTCCTCCTCCATTATGATGAGGGGTGTCTTGGAAAATGCCATTTCTGCGGACTCTCGAAGTCGAGGCAACAAGGTGCAAAGGGAAAAACTTTCATCCGGGTGGACTGGCCGCTCTACCCGCTGGAAGAGATCATTGAAAGGACAAAAGGAAAAGACCAAATCCACCGCGTCTGCCTCTCAATGATCACCCATCCTAAGGCTCTGGAAGATACTCTTTTTGTGGTTGATCAATTGAGAAGGGAGACGGATCTGCCCATAAGCGTCCTCATTTCTCCAACGCTGATCCGCCATGATGATTCTCTCGCGGCAATGAAGAAGGCCGACGCGGATCGGGTTGGAATCGCCATTGACGCTGGCACACCTAAGCTGTTTAGTCAATTGAGAGGGAAGGGGGTCGGAGGCCCTCATCAATGGAATCATTATTGGGAGGTTGTCCAAATGGCCACAAATGTTTTCGGACGATTTCAGGTGGGGATCCACCTGATTGTTGGCCTAGGTGAAACAGAAAAAGAGATGGTCCATGCCATTCAGAGGGGACAAGAGATGGGGGCCTATACTCATCTCTTTTCGTTCTTCCCCGAGATGGGAAGTCCCATGGAGAAACACTTTCCCCCTCCTCTTGGCCAATACCGGAGAATCCAGCTTGCTCGCTGGGTCATTAACGAGGGTCTGGGATCAGCCGGCCAGATGAAGTTTGATGAAGCCGGAAGATTGGTCGATTTCGGGATGGATATCGACTCCCTTATCCAGGTCGGAGAACCGTTTATGACCTCAGGGTGTCCCGGTAGAGACGGGAAAGTTGCCTGCAACCGTCCCTACGGTAACGAGCGGCCCTCAGGCCCTATCCGCAATTTCCCATTTATGCCAGAACCTGAAGATATTGAAGAAATTAAGATGCAGATAGGATTAGGTAAGACTCAATAAGAAATGAAACCCTCACCCCGTCCCTCTCATCAGCCGGGAGACGGAGAGGGTGAGAGGAACGGACAGGCAATGATTGATCATTTAAGACAGACTTCTTTAAAGGAACTCCAACCCGAAGCTTTCAGAATTCGAAAGGTGCATTTCGGGAATGAACTTACCTTTTCTGTTCCCAGCACTGCTTCCTATCATGACAACACGCTTTTCCTGCAGAAAAACCGTTTCGCAGCGATCAGTGTGACCGGAGGTCATTGTGATCTCCGATGCGCACACTGCAAGGGAAAACTTCTTGAATCGATGATCCCCGCAGAAGATCCTGAAGCTTTCCTGGAAGTGGCTGATCAACTTCATCTCAACGGGGCTCACGGTATCTTAGTCAGTGGTGGTGCAGATCGTAACGGCGAAGTCCCCCTTGAGAAATTTCTCCCGTCAATCAAGGCTCTTAAAGAAAATAATCCGCAATTTAAGGTCATCGTCCACACCGGCTTGATTCGAAGAGAGATCGCCAAAGCACTTAAGGAAGCCGGCGTCGATCAGATTCTTATTGATGTCATTGGAAATAACGACACCATTCGTGAGGTTTACCATCTGAACAAAAGGGCTGAAGATTATGAACAGACGCTCTGGATGTTAAAGGAGATGGGACATCGACTTGCACCTCACATCATCATTGGACATCACTTCGGAGAGATCAGAGGAGAGTGGCGGGCTTTAGAGATGGTGACCCGTGTCGGCGTTGAAACCATTGTATTGGTCATCCTCAAAGACATCCTTCTGGATGAGAAAAATCATTTCAAAGTTCCGAAACCGGAAGAGGTATCAAAGATTTCTGCCATCGCTCGTATTCTCAACCCGGACATTCCAATTCGACTCGGTTGCATCCGACCCGCTCATCCCTGGAAAGCAGCGGTGGAAAGGGGATTTATTGACTCTGGGGTTAATACGATCGCCTATCCTCTCCAGGGGACTATTGATTATGCAAAAGAGATTGGCCTTGATACGAAATTCATAGAGATGTGCTGCAGCTTGATATAGAGGATAAGGAAAAAGCTCGAATCCTCTTTCCCCCTTGTGGGGGAAGGTGGGGATGGGGGGATGGATAAAACAAGAGTTAGACAATTAAGAAAGAAGACGACAGAAGCTGAACTTACTCTATGGAGGCATCTTCGACTTCGTCAATTAAAAGGCTGCAAGTTTCGCAGGCAACAGCGCATAGGAAACTATATTGCGGATTTTGTATGTTTTGAGAAGCGGTTGATTATTGAAGTTGATGGAGGGGAACATTCCGAACAACCCGCATATGATTCAGAACGTGACACTTGGTTAGAGAGCCAAGGATTTTCTGTCTTGAGGTTTTGGAATAACCAAGTTCTAGAAGAAATAGAAGCACTAAAAGAGATTATTGCGAATTCACTCGGTGTCAACTATGCCCTCCACCTCAATCCTCCCCCACAATGGGGTAGGAAAAAATGGCAATAAAAAAATCCAGAGAAATCTATTGAAGTGGTTCAAAAAGAACGGGAGAAACCTCCCCTGGAGAAAAACCACGGATCCTTATGCCATCTGGGTTTCGGAAATCATGCTTCAGCAGACCCAGGTGGCCACCGTCATCTCCTACTATAAAAAATTCCTAAAATCTATTCCCTCGGTCCGGCATCTGGCAAGGGCCAACCTCTCAAGAGTTCTCAAAATCTGGGAGGGGCTGGGATATTATTCTCGGGCACGAAACCTTCATAGTGCATCTCAGATTGTGCTAAACCTTTTTCACGGGAGAATTCCCGATACTCTGAAGGACCTCCTCACGTTACCAGGGGTCGGGCGGTCTACAGCCGGCGCCATCTTGTCCTTTGCCTTTCAAAAAGAAGCTCCGATCCTCGATGGAAATGCAAAGAGGGTTATTTCAAGACTCTTTGCTGTTTCAGATAATCCAACAAGAGGCAAGACCGAAGATCTTCTGTGGAAAATCTCAGAATCCCTGATCCCGAAAGGATTTTCAAACCCTTTTAACCAGGCCCTCATGGACCTGGGCTCGATGCTCTGCACACCCAAAGAACCAGAATGTGATCAGTGTCCCCTGCGTGATGTTTGTAAAGGAAGAGCCTCAGGAAAACCCGAGAACTATCCACCGAAGAGGACGAGAAGAACGATTCCCCATGTGGAGTCAGTTTCAGCGGTAATCAAGAAGGATAGAAAGGTTCTCCTTAATCAGAGAGCGCCCACGGGCCTTTTAGGAGGGTTATGGGAGTTTCCGAATTGGAAAAGTGAAGCCGAATCAAGGCGAAGGTTAAGAAGTGATATTAAGAAAGAAATAGGAATAGATGTTGAAGTCAAGAAGTTTATCGGGACTTTCAAGCAGACCTTTTCTCACTTCAAGCTTAGTCTCCATGTCTATCATTGCCAGCCAAGGAATGGAAAGGGAAAAGGGAAATGGGTCCCTGTCCAAGACCTTCATCTCTTTCCAATGTCAAGAATACATCGAAGAATCGCTGATTTAATTTCAGATTGAAGTAGAATTTCCTCAATCTACAATTTGAAATTTGAAATTAATTGATCGCTCCGTCTCCCTGCCTCGCCGATGGCTCATCGAGGCGGGCGCGTCACCCTCATATCCTATCTATCCTTTGGACCAGCCCAAAATCGATATGTCTTCTTTCCGCGTCCACACGATCTACCCTTACCCTGACTTCATCGCCAATTGTAAAGGTTTTATGAGTCCTCTCCCCGATAAGACAGTATTTCTTCTCATCATATTGGTAATAGTCGTCGTGGAGACTTGTCATTCTCACCAACCCTTCAACAAAGATATCCTTCAGTTCTACAAAGAAACCAAAGGCAGCCACGCCACTAATGACCCCTCCATATTCCTCACCGAGCTTATCCTTCATGAAGCGCACCCTGTATCGATCCAGGATCTCTCTTTCGGCCTCCATCGCTACCCTCTCTCTGTTGGAGAGATGGTCAGCCCTTTCAGCCAAGACTTCCTCTGAGATCTTAATCTCCTCTTTGCACAAAGCTTTTTTTAAGAGCCGGTGGACGATCAGATCAGGATATCTTCTGATGGGAGAAGTGAAATGAGTGTAGCCATCCGAGGCCAGGCCGAAGTGTCCTAAGTTTTTCGCCGAATATTTAGCCCATTTCATCGATCGAAGGAGAATTTCGTTTACCACCCTTTCCTCGGGTCTTCCCTTAACATCACCAAGGACTCTCTGGAATTCCTTCGGGGAATGGTCAGACTCCTTTCTCATCCTATATCCTAAATGGGATATAAACCTTCTAAATTCATCGATCGCTTCTTTTTTCGGGGGCTCGTGAATTCGGTAGATGAACGGAAGCTCTTTCTCTTCCATAAAATGAGCGACGGCCTCATTGGCGGCGATCATAAATTCTTCAATGATCTGATGAGCCAGACTTCTCTCCGCCCGGATGACGTCCTCGGTCTCCCCCTGGAGATTAAGGAGGATCTCGGGTTCTGGAAGATCAAAATCAATGGTCCCTCTCCCCGTCCTTCTCCGGCGAAGTTCTTGACAGAGGTCAGCCATAAGGTCTAAGGAGGGCATGAGAGGACTGAATCTCTGCCTGAGGACCGGATCCCCATCCACCAGAATTTTTTTGACCCACGTATACGTGAGCCTTTCATCGCTTCGGATCACACTGGGGTAGAATCGAACGCCCTTTCTCTCTCCATTTGCGTCGTATCGCAACTCGGCCGTAAGCGCCAGCCGATCCACCCTTGGATGGAGACAACAGATCTCATTGGAGAGTTCGGGCGGAAACATAGGAATCGCACGGTCTGGAAAATAGACGCTGGTGCCGCGGGAATAAGCTTCGCCGTCAAGAGATGTGTCCTCTCTGACATACTGGCTGACATCGGAGATAGAGACATAGAGTTTGATGCTTCCATCGTTTTCTCTTTCGACGGAGACGGCGTCATCGAAATCTTTTGCGTTTTCTCCATCGATGGTAAAGGTCGGAATCCCCCTCAGGTCAACCCGGTTTCGGTGTTCATGTGAGGAGGGAGCAGGAGGGAGGTTCTGTGCTTCTTTCAGCGCCGTAGATGTGAATCGGTAAGGAAGCTCGTATTTATGAATGATGATCTGCGGTACGATCTCCGGATCATCAGGATATCCCAAAATGTGGGTGATTCTCCCTTCTGGCCTCGCCCTCTCCGTCGGATACCGGGTAATTTCCACCACCACGATCTGATTAGGTCTTGCCCTTTTCGTCTCCCCCTCCGGGATGAAGACTTCTGGGAGGATTCGTTCGTCCTCCGGGATGACGTAAGAATAATTTTTGGCCCTCATAAACTTACCCACGACCTTGCGCGTCTTTCTTTCCAGAATCCGGATGATGCTACCTTCTTTTCCCTTTCTCCGGATGGATTCTATTCTTGCGACGACACGATCTCCATACATCGCCTCTTTGAGATTTCTGGGGCTGATGAAAATATCCTCTTCTCCCTCTGCTTCAGGAATGACGAATCCGTACCCGTCCGGATGCGTTTTGATCCTGCCGACGATCAGATTCATCTTCGATGGGAGGCCGTAACGGTTCCCCCGAATCCGAACAATTCTCCCCTCTTCCGCCAAATCTCTGACGAATTCCCTCGCCTCCTGTCTCTGTTCTTTTTGGAGACCTACACGACGCAGGATCTCCCTCAAAAGAAGGGGCCGATCTTCATCTGCCATGACCCGGAGAATCTCTTCTCTAGAGAAAACCTGACGGGTTTCTCTTCGATCCCGTCCCTTCTCTCTTTTTGCTCTTCTTTTCCTCATCTTCCTCAGAGCTCAATGGTTAAGGGTGGACGGCTCCTCTTCTTCAGTCATCTCAAAAAAAAGGGGCTAAACGCCCCTTGAATCAAAACGAAGGTTATTTGACTTAGGCTTATGTTCGCACTCCACTAGAGAACCCCATTGACCCGATGAAAATCGTCGCGAGAACAACGGCGACAACAATGAGCACGAAGATTACAATCACCGGAAGGAGGACTGCCAGAACTGCCTTTCCGGTTGAGATATTATGGCCTTCCCTCACCCCGATGACGGTTAGAATGAAAGCATAAATTCCTCCGACGACCATCCCTACGAATGGAATGATTCCAAAGAGATATCCGCTGTGGGAATAGGCAACGGCACGGAAGGTCGTCCTATACCCATTATTATTTCCTCTCACAATCATAAGGCAGAGATGGATAATAGCACTTCCGATGAAAATGGCGATGGCTACCTGGAAAGGCAAAGGAATAATGAGTCGGAGGATCGAAAGACTATGCTGAAAAGGTATCCTGTCCAGTGGGATCAGTTGCACCATAAACAGCCAAAACCATAAGATAGCACACCCATTCCCAATAATCCCGGTGATCAAGCCGTAGATCAGAGGAGACCAATATCCCTGTCCAGAAGAAATCTTCTTAAAGAATCGGGTCGGGGAGAAGAGTGAACCTACTGTGGTTTGATAAAAGGCGGAGGTGAAACCTTCCCCGCTCTCCCATGGTGTATACTCTTCTGATGAAATCTCTCGAACCTGGCCCTCAACCGAACGGGCCATTTCTTGATACTGGACATACTTAGATATGATAACGCCACATTTGATGCACTCATCCGTTTCGGGTTGCTCAAACCCACATTGGGGACAAGTGACCATTCCTTTTGCAAAAGCCTCCTTTTCGGGCCCAGACCTATAAGCAAAGGTCGGCTTCGGCTCAGGTTTGGGCCCAGGTTCAGGTCTCTGTTCGGGTTCATAACCCCGTGTAATTTTCAGAGTGGGAATCGACTCTTCCTCTTCCTCCACCTTGGTTCTTCCTCCGATCTCCTCGAAGACTTTCACATACCTCTGCGCCTCCTCTTTCGAAAGGCCTTTCTTCACCACAATGGGAACCCTTTGGAGCAGGCTTTCAGCCTTCTCAGGACTAAGATTAAACTTTTTCTGAAGGCCGCCGATCAAACGGGTCTCTTCTTCGAGGCCGATCACCGAAAGGCCCAAGAAAATCACTTTATAAGAAGCCACGTCCCCACCTCCTCTTTGGAGCTACAAACAATTGGCCATATTTATCATATTCATCATCAAACTACAAGAATTTTTTATAAAGGCAACCAGCATTCGTCTGGCACTTTCTGCCAGGAGCCGCACCACGGAGGGAAGAGGGGACTGGGGGAGCGAGGAAACCCTGAGTTGGCATTGCAAACTCATCCCGAATCCGGGATAATCCCAAGTAAGTGTTATTACTTTCCGCCCTCGAATAAAGTTGAAAGAGACATGAATTTACTCATGAAGACGGAAGACCTATGGGTGCTCCCGCGGAGGTCAAGGAGGACGACATAAACGAGAAAGGAAAAGAGGATGAAGATCTTGGCCATACAAGGAAGTCCACGGCCCAAAGCCAGTAATACTGAAATTCTTCTTCAAGAATTTCTGAAAGGTGCCCGCACCCAGGGAGCTGAAGCCGAAACGATCTATCTGAAGGAGAAAGAATTTCATCCTTGCGTGGGATGTTATACCTGTTGGGCAAAAACTCCGGGGGTGTGCGTATTTAAGGATGATATGCCGGAACTTCTGGAGAAGGTGAAGGCGTGCGATATTCTTGTCTATGCGACGCCTCTTTATAATTACAATATGACCTCTCTCTTAAAAGCCTTTCAGGAAAGGCTGCTCCCTCTGCTCGATCCCCATCTCATCAAGACGCAGGAAGCTTACCGGCATCCGCCGAGGTATAACGTTCATCGGAAGATCGTCCTGATCTCCAATTGCGGGTTCCCTGAAGTCTCCCATTTCGATGGGCTTCGACAGGTGTTCCGCCATATGGAGCAGAATGGAGGAGCGCCTATTGTCGGTGAACTTCTGATGCCTGCCGGCGAGCTCCTAAAAAATAAAGGCTTGGGAGAAAAGCTCCGCGGGGTTCTGCAAGCTGTCTATCGAGCAGGAGTCGAGGTCATCCGGGATGGAAGGGTTTCGGAGGAGACAGAGGCGCAGATTCAAAAACCTCTTATTCCTCCCGATGAGGTCGCTGAAATGGCAAACCTTTGGTGGGATAGCTACCTCGAAGGGGTCACCCAAGGAAGGCCACAAGAAGGAAGAATAGAAGATATGAGACTTCTTCTCAGGGGTATGGCCTCAACTTTTAACGCCGAGGCTGCCGGAGATCTCAGGGCAACGATTCAATTTGAGGTAACGGGAAAACAGCCAGGCCGTTGGTTTTTCTCCATTGAAAAAGGAAAATGCACCTATCACGAAGGGAAAGTGGATTCCCCGACCCTGATGATCAAGACCCCTTCCGAAGTCTGGCTGGCCATCGCAAATAAAGAGATGGACGGACAACAGGCTTTCGTGGAAGGAAAATACGTGACGAACGGGGACATGAACCTCTTGATGCGAATGAAGAGCCTATTTAGAAGTGAACGATCATAAAAGCGACTTCGAGAGAGGAGACGGTTGATGGTGCGACGCAACTTGGAGCATCCCGAGGTGAAAGCGACCCGCTATCGGGCCCACGGGGGTGGCGTGGCTCACATGATTCTGGACACGCGTCATCTTCAAGCCCTGATGTTTCTTGCCCATGCCTTGGTACCACCCGGCAATAAGCTCATCGGTCATGTGGACCCTATGGAAGAAATCTACATCATTCAAACCGGCCGGGGGCAAATGCAGGTAGGTCATGAGGTCTGCGAGGTGGAACCAGGCGATGCAATCCATATCCCCATCGGCCTTTTTCATGAGCTGACCAATACGGGAACGGAAGAACTCACCATTCTGGTCGTGGCCGGACTCATTCCAGCCTATCATTAGGCCTTTTTGAAACTTGAAGGGGTGTCCGGTCGAAGAGTACTTCCTCGTGAAGTCGTGATTGTTCAAAATTGTGAATCCATACACCCTTTCGAGTACTAATCGCTAAATCCTGTTGACGTCTCTATTCGAAATTAGTAAGCTCCTAATTAAAATATAAAGTTTCAAATTAAACTTCCCTGTCTGACCTCGACCTTTCGGAACTTGAAAGATTTTTATGATTCCCGTTGATGTTGCGCAGTAAAATGTTGTGAGTAAGAAGGGAGGTGGAAAATGGATTGATCAGGCAGGGAGAAAATAGCATGCTGTAATCACAAACAAAAGGAGGGAAGGACTATGAAGAGATGGATTTTCGTTGTATTAGTCTTACCGGCAATTTTGGTGCCAGGGATATGCATGGCACAGCAAGCCACGACAACCGTTGCTGACACCAAGGGGTTCGAGCCTCCGAAACCAAAGCTCGAATACTTGGGCCGCTGGTATGTTGATTTAATTGCGCCCATATGGGAGTTGGGACAGACATCAGACCTTGGTAAGCGTCGCATCATTCCGATAACTGGCGGAAAGTTTGAGGGTCCAAAGATCAAGGGTGCAATCCTCAATAATGGTGCTGATTGGCAGATTGTTACGAAAGACGGTCTTGCGATCATCGATACTCGGTACTTACTCCAGACCGATGATGGGGCCTTAATCTATCTCCAGACAAAAGGCTATCGTTACGGCCCTCCGGACGTCATGGCGAAGGTGACCAAGGGTGAGGTTGTGGACGGTAACCTATATTATTTTCGTTTATATATGACATTTGAAACAGCTTCACCGAAATATGCTTGGTTAAACAGGGCCATGGCTATCGCTTTTGCGATGAGGTTGGGTAATGCAGTCGTTTACGACGCCTACACGTTTTAGCTGCCGTTTTCTGGAAAGGTTCACTCCAGATGGAGCGGGCAGAGATCTTATTGTTCGGCCTCTGTTCCATTTGATGTTTGGAGAAGATTCAGAAAACAATCTATATCCAAGACATTAAGTAAGAAAATTCTATCAATTCTGTTCTGATAATCAGAGCTAAGAAAGGAGAAAGTCGATGAAAAAGAGCTTGTTCATACCGGTATTGGGTTTGGTCTTATTGATTGTTATGGGACAGGACGCTCTCGCCCAGATGGCGAATGTCTATGGTCTATCGATCAATCTGGAAACCGCTAAGAAGGTTGCCGCCTCAGCTATAGCCGAGGCGCGTAAGAACAACTGGACCATGGCTGTCGCCATCACCGACACCGGCGGCAACCTCATCTATTTCGAGAAGATGGACAGCACCCAGACAGGCAGCGTTAGGGTGGCAATTGGTAAGTCGCGCTCCGCAGTGTTGTTCAAGCGTCCAACCAAAGCATTACAGGACACGGTAGCGGCGGGCGGCGAGGGTATTCGTATGCTGCGCTTGGAGGGCGCTGTTCCGATCGAGGGTGGGCTGCCACTGTTGATGGACGGCAAAATCATTGGCGCCATCGGCGTTTCGGGAGGCACATCACAGCAGGATGGCGTGGCGGCGAAGGCAGGTGCTGACACGCTGAAGTGATAACAAGATGAAAGCAGGGTCATGCATCAGAAATGGCCCTGCTTTTTGATGCATGTTTCTAACCTAATCATTGACAGGTAATGCTTTCCTGCAGTAAGCATTACTGTTATTCATGTCTCCTTTTTCCGAGGACTTCTTCCTTGTAATATTGATTGTTCATCTTTCTCCCACAATACAATAGGACAAATGGAAATCGCCAGGACAGTTTATAGTAGTTTAGCTTCTTGATACAGAAAAATCTTACACGAGTTTACTACACTAATATTCCGCAGGCAGGGAGCTGATCAGGTCGAGAATTATCGCGACATATCCCAAAGACTGAAGACTTATATAATTCATGTGGATAAGACATTTCAATGTACTTCAAGGAACCAAATTAGTTATTGAATCACCTCCTCTCCTTGACCGGTTCGACCGATGAATGAAACTGCAACTCTCTGGGAAGACCGTTAAATGGGAAGTCTTAATCTGGGAGGGCAATTCTCGTCCAATTAGCACTCCTTTGTCACTTTTGAACATTATTCTTAAAAAATCTGTATTGCAACAAAAATAGCTTCCCTATAAATATCAATAACTTATGTTCACTATGATGACATCTATCTGATTGGCAAAAGAATTGCATTGTAAGATTTACATGATTCACTACCTTTTATTAAAATCCTTCCGCCTATTCCCTCATCCATTTATGGCAATCGTTATAGCAGTAATACACAGGTTTAAATATGATGACCGCCTTCTTCAATTTTCAAGATTTCGTTTCACTACAGGGATAAGTCGTGATGCATTGGACAAAAAAACCGGTGGTGGCCAGACTATGCCTCATGAGGATTCATTTCCCGATCATGAAAATACTTCATTAGATCAATTTTCATGGCCCGCATATTCCCCCATCACGCTATCCCTCTCCTCCAAGGGGGTGAGGCGTTGTGAAAGAGGTGTTCTGATAGGTTGACAATTCTACGTAGTTTTGGTAGGCTCTTATTGAGAGCCAGTGAAAAAGGAGGGACTTTTTATGAAAGAATTCAAAAAGTTTTTTCTGTTATTGCTGACCGTTTCATTGCTCATAGGCAGTCTTTATTCGACGGGGTGGGCTGGAGATCAACTAAGGATGGATGATACTGATACTATGGCACAAGGATGGAGTCTCCTGGATTTACTTGTTGCCAGACCCCTTTCAGTCGCCGCCGGGATCGGGGGGAGCGCCGTCTTCGTTGTCACACTTCCTTTCACGCTTCCCTCCGGAAGTGCAAAGGATGCAGCAAATATGTTTATCGTTCAGCCCTTTCAATTCTCATTTAGGCGGGGAGCCCCGGATGAAGATATCACTTTTGGCAAAAACCAACCACGTAGCGAATACGACTAATTTCTTTTCTATTCATCACTTGCCGGCCAAAACCCTTGGGAAGGTTAGGTCAAATAAAGTAACACTGTCAAGAAGGCAAGAACGAAGATCGTATTTTACGGTACCCCCCTGCTCTCGCTCATAAAGCCGGACTACACGTGCGAGGAATTTCGCTATCGTCTTTTTAGCCACTCCAAGTCCTTCTGGACTAAAGTGACTGATGATTTCATAATCATTCATCTCTCATCTTTGCCAAGAGTGAAGACTTGTAAAACCGCCAAGCCGCCTCCCCCACCACGCGCACCTTCATTCATCCTTGCCACCGAAAAAGGGGTTACAAGATTGGTTCTCTTCCAAAAATCAGGATAACCCTTTCGAGAGTATTCGACACTCTATAGGCTTGCCTCTTTCCGATTCTCTTTCTAAGCCAATAATAAAGACATAGGTTTTTATTAATCAAGAAACCTCTCATTCGCTCTATTCTTCCTTCCAGATATTTTACGACCCGGCACTTTTGAAAAGTATGCATTATTGGCCGAAAAAGGTGTTATCGGCGATACCCACCATGACCTCGGTAACCCGGACCCCGAGAACCATAATAACCCCGCCCATCATAACCCCAGTAACCCCGACCCCACGCCCGAGAACCATGATAACCATAGGGGTATGAATAATAGGGATAAAGATAGCGATAAGGGTAGTAGCCATAAGGGTTTGGGTAGTAAGCTGCTGGGGGCCCTTGAATTACCGGGGGAGCGATGATTGGCGGGAGGAAAGGTCCCCCCCAAAAGACCCGAGCCGCCGAAGCTGTGCCGGCTGTCAGGACAAAGACCAGCAATAAAGTGCCTATTAATACGATTCTTTTCATTTTTTTACCTCCTCTACTATTTTAAGCCAAAGAGTGAAAACTCTCTATTTCTCTCTATACCTTTTTGACGTATTCATTAAGCTTTTTATTCATGACCCTTTCCACTTCCAAGGATTTAAGTATGATGAAAGCTCTGAGGAACATTTTTTGAAAGCTACTTCGTCTGATGACAACCCACCGGAAATAAAGTGGTGCTTGCGGCTCCAACATTTGGAAATCATCTTAACATGCTTATTCAAAATGGGTAGAAATCCCCACTCCAATTTTTTGAAGACTCCTTCCTTGTCTATTCCAGTCAAGTGTTTCTCACTTTTTAAGACCGCTGTTTGATTTTCCCATAGGTTGGAGTAGGTTTTAAAATAGACATCGCCTGAGTGAACCTGCGGGGGTTTTGAGTGGTTTTAAATTCAAGCGCAGAGATTTGAGAAAGTTGTCGGAAGTGAATTTGGAGTTTCTTATAAAACTTACTTTGTAGAGTCAATTCTGGGGATGGGAGAAGATGGTATGAATTATGTGGGAATTGACAGCCAAAGGTCTCCTAAGAGATAAGATTAATCCAGAGCAATGTGTCTATAACCTTTTATAACCTCGTTATTTCCCTGAATTCGGGATTGACAAAACTCTTTATATTTCTCTCAGTTAGATAGGTGGGAACAAGGATTATTCCATCTGGACCCCGTGGAAGAAATCTACATCATTCAAACCGGCCGGGGGCAAATGCAGGTAGGTGATGAGGCCTGCGAGGTGGAACCGGTCGATGCACTCCATATCCCCATCGGCCTTTTTCATGAACTGACCAATACGGGAACGGAAGAACTCACCATTCTGGTCGTGGCCGGACTCATTCCAGGATGAACTGCGGCATTCGCAACGATGAACGTTAAACGATGAGCGGTGTATTATCTTTTTTGTTCAGTGTCCATTGTTCATCGTTCATCCACTCTTTCCCAACGAAACGGGCTTCGTAACCTAGCCTACTCATCAAAAGGACGATTTCAATTATCCTCAATCCTTATTATATTTCCAGAGCCAGAGGAGCCCGATCACGATGAGAAGAGCGGGGAGAAAATAAACTCGGACGACTCCCGGGACAGAAAAATGGAGCGAGTAATACTTCGCTCCCAAGATCAGGATCCCGATGATCATCGTAACCCAAGAGGCCAGGCTTTTTCTATTCCGGAAAATACCTCCGACTCCAAGGGCTACAACGACCCATGGCCATCCTTCTCTTAACCCGTATCCCGTACCCATCCGATCCAAGAGGATCAGCATGCCCAACGCGATCAAAGCCAATCCTAACCCCATCTCTTTTCTCCTTTCCTCCTATTCCATCACAAATCTATCTTGAACCTTGCTTTCCAAAGCCGCCACTTCCCCTTCTATCTTCTCTTTCTCATCTGAAATCCACACGTAATGAAAATATCCTCCTCTCTTTTCAGTCGTATAGAGAGGCGCTCCTCCGCCCCCGGAGATGAGATAGAGTATACCATCTTCTTCTCTTCGGTCATAACGGTGGTCATCGGCTTCAAAAACTGCCTTTACCTTGTTTTTCAAGAACAGCCGATGGAGCTCATCGCGTTCGACGGGATATTTGTCCAGGGCCCTCCCCGCCTTTAAACTGTCCAGTGGAAGAAAAAGGGGGCGATGAATGAATACCAGCTTAAATTTCTCTTTGGAAGATGATAAAACACCCTCAAGCCACGACCGTTGCTCTTTGCTGATCCTACACTTATCCTTTCCTGTGCCTACGTCATGATTCCCCACAACAGGAAAGAAGGGAAGCGTGATCGGCTTCGAAGCCTCAAAAAATTCCTGCCACTCTCTTTCGCGAGGACTGGGAACCATATCTCCGAGATGGATGATGAAATCGGGCTTTCGCTTAAGGATTCTTTTTATCAAATAGGCGTATACCTTTTCCCCGTCACGACTGTCTCCGATGACAGCAAACTGAAAGGGGGGTTTGATGGATTGGACTTTTTCAATGGCCTGGCTGACGTCTCTGATCGATCCTGCGCCCGAGGAGAAGGGGACGAGAAAAACGATTCCAAAAAGGAGAAGGACTTTTATCCACTTTTCTTTCTTGAAATAATTTTCAAAATTTTTCATAATAGCTCAGGCTCAAAATATCTATTCTCAATATACCATTTTAAGAAAAAATGCAATCCAGCCTGTTGTCGACGGACACCTTTTCCATGATGATACTACCTTTGGTTACCGACAGAAAGGGGTTTCATGCGAAAGGACCTTATGAACACAACCGGGTTCATCTCTGGCCTTTGGTAAGAACGAGGGAGCCTTATGGATCCTAAATTAGTCAAACAGTTTATTATCTTCTTGGTTATTCTCTTTGGATGGACCATCGTGGCCCTGCTCACGGGATACAAATAATTTTTTCAGACTGAGTCGAAGAGAGAATTCAGAGACGGACGGCAGGGGTTTGATCCTTCCTGGGAAATGTGATACCTTAGGCGTAAGCCCACGTAGCTCAATGGCAGAGCTGCTGATTTGTAATCAGCGGGTTGGCGGTTCAAATCCGTCCGTGGGCTCCATCTCTTTTACCTGAAATTCAAGCCACTTACAGACTTCCCCTCGAATTGAGATTGACCACTTTTTGCTCGACTGTCACCGGAACTATCACCGTTTGCGCCTCGGTCCGCCCTTTGCCGACTCGTCGGCATGAATGTTTCAAGTAATCAATGATTGCTGTTGACGTTTCCGTTCAAAATTAGTAGACTTTTATCCGCCATTGGGTGGCGAATGAACCTCTCAAATAACCTCTAACATTTAGAATCGTAGTAAGGGTCTCTATCGAAGGAGAGGCCAAGAATGAAATGCCCAGAACGCCAGACTGATAATCGTGAGGGAATAAAGTTCTGCGAGGAGTACGGGCTAAGATGGATTTGAAATGCCCCAAATGTGGGACTGAAATCCCGTTAGGGAAAAAATATTGTGGAGACTGTGGCCATGATTTAAGTCTTCCTTCAAGACCAATTCCTAAAGAACTCTCCTTTGAAAAAAAACTCGTCAAGATTCAACAATACCTGTCTAAAGGCATAACTCAGAAGACCCTGTAACAAAGGGACGAGATCGAAGGAAAGAAGGAAAAACAATTGAGACTGATTCGACGGAGGCCAACGATATGACAAGCCAGGCAATCCATGTTGAAGAAGCAAAAAATGCGCAAGACCTCATGACCTTCATTCGGCTCCCCTCGAAGATCTATAAAGGGGATCCATATTGGGTCCCTCCTCTCATCAAAGACCAGCTTGCGAAATTCAGTCCGGAGCATCCTTTTCGTTCCCATTCGGATATGATCTTTTTTCTGGCGTACAGGGGAAAAAAGGTGGTTGGCAGAATTGCGGGCATTATCGATCACCATTACGTCGAGTTTCACCAGGAGAAAGTGGGCTTCTTCGGATTCTTCGAGTCCGTCCCCGAGGCGGAGGTCGCAGGAATTCTCCTCTCCAAGGTTGTGCACTGGCTGAAAGGGCACGGGATGGAGAAGATGGCCGGACCGATGAATCCTTCGACCAACGACGAATGCGGTCTTCTTGTCGAAGGGTTCGATTCCTCTCCGTGCTTGATGATGCCTTACAACCCTTCTGTTTATCCTTCTTTACTGGAGGGGTTTGGCCTGAGGAAGAAGATGGATCTTTATGCTTATCTCTTGGAGACATCTACTTTCAACGTCACTCGTCTGGATCGTATCACGGAGAGATTGAAGAAAAAGGAACCCCGGCTTCATGTTCGTCCGATTAATCTTCGACGTTTTGCCGAGGAATTAAAAATCGTCAAAGAGATTTATAACGAGGCATGGAGCAAGAATTGGGGATTCGTTCCGATGACTGACGAAGAGCTTGATCTCACGGCAAAAGATCTGAAGCCTCTCGTCGTGGCGGATCTGGTTCTTTTTGCCTACCTGGGGGATGAACCTGTGGGCTTCTCTGTGGCCATCCCAGATTATTACGTGGTGCTCAAGCATCTGAACGGAAAGCTTGGGCTTCTGGGTGCGATCAAGTTCCTTTACTATTCAAGAAAGATCGATAAAATTCGAGTCATGCTCTTGGGGGTGAAACATGCCTTTCAGAAGAAAGGAGTAGAAGGCCTCCTCTATATAGAGACCTTCAAGAGAGGAAGCAAAAAGGGTTATCGTCAGGCAGAATGCTCATGGATTCTCGAAGCGAATCCCCTCATGCGGCACGGGATCGAAGCGATGGGGGGGAAGGTGGATAAGACCTATCGGATTTACGAGATGCCCCTCTAATTGGAAAGGTGTCAATTTTAGAGAGTTATTATACAAAACATCAAGGTAATAGACGCTGACATGAACTTTTTGAAACCCACTTCTAGCCGCCTCCATTGTTTCCTTCAGCATAAGAGCCACTTCATCCGACGTTTCAATAGGAGCTTCCAAAGAATTTCAGGACCCCAAAACGATAATTCTCATAATTTTATTTCAGTGTTTCCTTTCCCCAATCTCCGATAGAAGGCTTTCTTCAGCAACTTTACTCTTTCCTCAATACCCTCCAAGACTTGATAGATGGCCGGCATCTCGCGGGGAATATGTGGAGGCACTAAGTGAGATCTTCTTATTATCGAGGCTGGTTTGCAACTTTTCATCTCGGCTACCTCCATTTCTATCATTTCTCTATCATTGCAAGATACCTCTTGCCCTTTAGACACACTCTACCATTAGATCAAACGGTTTAAAGGGTAAATAGGGTCAACCCAGTATTTTATGAGAAAAAGGAATCCATTTGGAGACAGAAGCGTAGGACAGGGATTAGAAGTCGAACCGAATCTTGTCCGTGGAACTCAGAGTTTGCTAACTGGATAGATGGCTGTTCAATGAAAAGTGAATGGTTAGTTCTACTTATTAAGTTTTATACGTAGCAACCGGGGATCTTTATCTTGTATGAAAAAAGAACGGGCGGAGCCGTTGCTTCCTTCCCGAAGTCCACAACCTACCATTTTAGCGAAGCATACTTGATTCCTATCGGTAATCATCGACTCCAAGGTCAACCTGCTATTGCGAATAAGCAGCTGAAAGCCCTTAAAATTAAGGGCGAATTTTTCCTGAGAACAGCAGACCTCTTCCGAGACTGTCGAAAAACCTTAAATCAGGTTTTTTCTAACACGCGAGTAGTTGATTTTACAACATGTGAGTTTTATAAAATCAAAATATTCGGGCTTTTTCGACAGCCTCGCCTCAAATGTTGACTTTACATTTTTGTTCCTCCATTCAACAGTACAAATGGAGATCAAATGGGGTGAGTTTGCCTGACTTAAAACCTTCACATCAGAAAGGAGTGAATTATGAAAAGGATAAGTCTTGCGTGGGTAGTCTTTGTTATGTTACTCGTGCTAATTTCCTCAATACAGGGGCACGCCAGAGAGTTGCATGACGCGGCGATGAACGGAGATATCGTCAAAGCCCGGCAACTTATAGAGAAAGGTGCGGATGTAAATGCGAAGGACCGATTCCAGCACACCCCGCTACACTACGCTGTCTCCTATGGGAAGACCGACGTAGCGAAGCTTCTTATAGAGAAGGGCGCGGATGTAAATGCGAAGGACCAGTTCCAGCACACCCCGCTACTCGAAGCTGCCTTCTATGGGAATAGCGACATAGCGAAGCTTCTTATAGAGAAGGGCGCGGACCTTAACGCCAAGGGTTATAACCAGGACACGCCGCTACACGACGCTGCCTCCCGTGGGAATATCGACGTGGCGAAGCTTCTTATAGAGAAGGGCGCGGATGTAAATGCGAAGGACCAGTTCCAGCACACCCCGCTACACGACGCTGCCTCCCGTGGGGATACCGACATAGCGAAGCTCCTTATAGAGAAGGGCGCGGATGTAAATGCGAAGGACCAGTTCCAGAACACCCCGCTACGCGACGCTCTCGCCGGTGGGAATACCGACATAGCGAAGCTTCTTATAGAGAAGGGCGCGGATATAAATGCGAAGGACCAGTTCCAGCGCACCCTGCTACACGACGCTGCCTCCCGTGGGAATATCGACGTAGCGAAGCTTCTTATAGAGAAGGGCGCGGATGTAAATGCGAAGGACCAGTTCCAGCATACCCCGCTAAACGACGCTGTCTCCGGTGGGGATACCGACGTAGCGAAGCTTCTTATAGAGAAGGGGGCGGATGTAAATGCGAAGGACCAGTTCCAGCACACCCCGCTACACTACGCTGTCTCCGGGGGGAATACCGACATAGTGAAGCTTCTTGTAGAAAAGGGTGCGGATGTAAATGCGAAGGACAATTATGGCAAAACTGCCTTGGACATGGCTGAAGTGAGTCATAAGCCCGACATTGCGAGCATACTCAGAGCGGCTGTTATAAGATAGTTAGTGCAAAAAGAGAGAGGAGTGTTATCCTCTTGGGAGGATTTTCGCAAATAGAATTCCAATGAGAAAGGAGGGCGCACTCCATGTCAAGTTTCATGTGGAAGACGACTGTTCGTAATGTGTGTCGAGCATTTAAGGAAGTCAATGGATTTGAGTGTGAGGGAGACTATCGGCCCGCTGATTTCGGTCGTTCACTCTCTCAATCAATAAAAATGAGTGAGAAAACTTTCCAGACTTTTAGGAAGAGATTTAAGACTTTTATGAAAATATCTTCCATTATTCCAAAACCCAGCCCTTATCGGCACCTGTAACGACATATTGACATTCATCTGCTGTTTCCTCTCTAAAACTTCGGACCTGCTTTTCCCCGCAACCCGCCGTGGCAGGAAATCCTGGTCGCTTGTCCTAGCAGGACACTGACTCCCATGGGCCATCCATATTCAATTGTCAAAGAGCGGTCCGAAGGCGTTGGTCTGCTTCCCTTTCTCTTCCTGCAGAACCATCCCTCCGGGACGGCCATTGCGAAAACCGTTTTACTCAAGTATAAATGACGTCCGGGGGTTTTTCAAGAAAAAATTAACAATTTCCGATACTTACATTTCATTTTTTCGCACTTAGTGGCTAAATTCCGAAATTACGAGATTACGAAGGAGGAGAAAATGAAAGTGAATGGATCTTTAAGCAAGGCTAAAGCCTTGCGCTACATATAAAATGATTTAACGCGTTTGTATCAGTGCATCCAAGCTATGAGCCTTTGTCTTTGTTCTGAAATTTCCTAAAGCAACATCCAATTTGGCCCGCAATAGGTTGACAGTGTATGTAGGCATGTGATATCAAATAATTTAGTAGGAGGGGATGAGCTTCTCCGCGGTATCTCTGTCGTCACACTTCAAGATTTGGGGATGAATTTGGATATCCTTCTGAGCCCTTAGATGGAAATGTGGCCAACGAGACAGGTTTATGGAGAGAGAGAACGGGCACCCAATTCAGAAAGAACCAAAGCCTGCTCGCCGAAAAAAACTTACCGCAATCATACCGAATTTCTTTACGGCTTTGCTCTTATCTTCAGTCTGCTTATTCAGTTGCCAAAATTTTATACAAAAGACCAGATTGTTTCACTTGCCGGGACAGTCAACAATCCCTTAATTCCATCACCGCCATTTTCTTAGTGTGAGATTGGCTAAAGGAGAAAAAATGATGCCAAAGGAAACGACAAAAGCCTCGACTAAGAAATCGTTGTCAGGAAATAACAAGAATGCTGTCTTAGCAAACCAGAAGAATCAACCCCAACCCTTCCCTATTGTCGGGATGGGCGCTTCTGCCGGAGGATTGGAGGCTTTCGAACAATTTTTTAAGAATATGCCACCTGAGAGTGGGATGGCTTTTATCCTCATTCCGCATCTTGATCCGAGCCATGCAAGTATGATGACTGATTTGATGAAGAGATTTACGACGATGAAAGCCATTGAGGCAGAGGATGGGATAACCGTTGAACCCAACCATTTGTATGTAATCCCACCAAATAAAGATATGGCTCTCTACCATGGAAAGTTGCAACTGACCGGGCCGGAAACGCCACGAGGTTTGCGAATGCCCATTGATTTCTTTTTTCGCTCCCTGGCAGAAGACCAGGAAGAAAGGGGGATCGGCGTTATCCTTTCAGGAACCGGCACAGACGGAACCATAGGCTTGAGAGCAATTCATGGAGCGGGCGGAATGATCATGGTTCAGGATCCGGCCACTGCAAAATATGACGGCATGCCAAGGAGTGCTGTGGATACGGGTCTCGCAGACTACATCTTGCCTGTCGAAAAAATGCCGGGCCAACTCATAAATTATATAACCCGTTCTTATCCAAGAAAGATGGGAAGAATTTTACCGGGTTCGGAAAAAGTGCCTAAATCATTCGAGAAGATCCTGATGCTTCTCCGGTCTAAAACGGGACACGACTTTTCTCTTTACAAAAGGAACACACTTCAACGGAGAATGGAAAGGAGGATGAATCTCCACGACATCAAGGATGTTCCAAGCTATCTTCGGTATCTTCAAGAACATCCGGATGAAGTGCAGACACTGTTTAAGGAGCTTCTTATCACCGTGACCAGTTTTTTCAGAGATTCTGAAGCCTTTGAAATTCTTAAAAAGAAGATACTGCCGAAGCTGCTTAAGGACAAGCCGGAAGATTACACGATTCGGGTGTGGGTCCCCGGTTGTGCAAGCGGTGAGGAGGCTTATTCCATAGCCATTACCGTGAAGGAATCGCTTGATGAGCTGAAACGGGATTTCGTATTTCAAATCTTCGGCACGGACCTTGACGATGATGCAATCAGTGCTGCGCGTGCCGGTATTTACCCGGGCAACATTGCAATTGATGTGTCCCCTGAGCGCTTGAAGCGTTTTTTTGTCAAAGAAAACGAGTCTTACCGCATCAAGAAAGAAATTAGGGAAAGCATGGTCTTTGCCGTTCAAAACGTGACCAAAGACGCGCCTTTTACCAGGTTGGACCTTCTCAGTTGTAGGAATCTTCTCATTTATCTCGAACCTCAATTGCAGGACCAGCTGATACCCCTCTTTCACTATAGCTTGAGGCCGGATGGTATTCTCTTCCTGGGGGCTTCGGAGAGCATCGGCGGATTCGCGGACCTTTTCTCGACCCTTGATAGAAAATGGAAGTTTTTCCAGCGAAAACCCTCTGCCTCTGCGGCCCAGGCCGTCGTATTCACCGGTTTACCGACCCGTGAGCCTAGGCCAGGAGAGAGGACTGGGGAGGCCAAGAAAGGAAAAGAAATCAGCATTTCCGAATTGACTCGGACTACGATCCTGGAGGACTACTCTCCTCCGTGTGTGATCATTAATGAAAAGAGCGAGATCCTATATGTGCAGGGTGGAACAGGAAAATATCTGGAGCCTGCCCGCGGTCAGGCTAGCCATAACATCCTGGAAATGGCAAGGGAAGGCATCAAGTACGAACTGCGCTCGGCCATTCACAAGGCCGTCTCCCAAAACAAGAGCGTCACCTACAGAGGGTTGAAAGTGAAAACCAATGGTAACCTCCATGCCGTCAATTTAACGGTAAGACCCTTCCATGATCCAGAAGGGGCACGGGGTTTATTGATGGTTGTGTTCGAGGATTTGGTTCGGGACAAACAAAAAGAATCGGCCAGGGGCAAAGGAAAGACACGAAGCCAGGGCAAACGTGTCGAGGAGTTGGAACGAGAACTAAGGTTTATGCGAGAGAGCCAACAGGCCACGGTCGAGGAGTTTCAAGCCTCCAATGAAGAACTCAAATCGACCAACGAAGAATTGCAATCCACCAATGAGGAATTTCAAAGCACCAATGAAGAACTGG
>DASPPQ010000236.1:0-13345 GCA_035625415.1 Thermodesulfobacteriota bacterium | reverse complement strand
GCCAAAATCGGCTCCATCGGGCTGCCCTGGGCCCCGGATATGGAAGGGCGCATCGTGGATGATCAGGATAAAGACGTGGACGTCCGGGAGGTTGGGGAGCTGATCTTCCGCGGTCCCAATGTGATGAAGGAGTACTACAAGAATCCGGAGGCCACTCAGGAAACTCTCAAGAACGGCTGGCTCCACACGGGCGACCTGACCTATTATGATGAGGACGGCTACATCTATTACGTGGACCGGAAAAAAGATATGCTGGTCCGGGGCGGCTACAATGTCTATTCCGTGGAGGTCGAAAGCGTGCTTTACGAGCATCCGGCCGTAAAGCAGTGTTGCGTCGTGGGCAAACCCCACCCCAAGCTCGGCGAAGATGTGGCCGCCTTTATCGTCCTTCGGGAAGGCCAGACGGCCACAGCCGAAGAATTGATGGATTTTTGTAAGGACAAACTGGCCGACTTTAAGCGCCCCCGGGACATCCGCTTTTTAGAGACCCTCCCGGTTACAGCCATGGGCAAAATAGATAAAAAAGAGATCCGGGCCCGGTATTTCGGAAAATAGACACCTGCTAAACAATAATTACCGGAAAGGGGATTGGTAATCCCGGACTCCTGAGCATGGCCGTCAGTAATGACTTGCAGGTGTCATCCGCAGCCCCATTTTCTGAGGATTCTTTCCTCAAACTTTACTTCCAAAAACTTAAGAAAAGGGGTATGTTACAAATCGTAATCGACATCTTGGGAAAAACATCGCAGCAGTATTAAAAAGATGTTGAGCAATAATTCTGGATGATTGAAATTCTTGATATTATTAGGATAGCAATAGTAAGGATGAAATGGATAATAAAAGCACCCACAATACTTATACTTGCGGCGGGATGGTTTGTAACACTCTTCGGGTGTTCAGCCCGATCGTTTGACAATTTGAATCAGGAAATGGAATACCTGGTTTCTGGATTAGTAGAGAAGGACAAATCGGTTAAGAATTGTGTTCTGTCTGTGATGAACGGTGACGGCTCCTTCTCCTGGTCGGGCGCAGTGGGAATCGCCCACCAAGACGGTCAGGTGCCTATGACCAAAGATACTCCCATTTATATTGCCAGTATCACAAAGCTATATACTGCCACCGCAATCATGCGATTGTATGAAAAGGGAGCACTCTCTTTGAATGATCCAATGGCCAAATACCTTCCAGAAGAGCTTATTCGAGGCATTCATGTCTATAAGGGGAAGGATTATTCCCACGAAATAACCATCAAACAGTTGTTATCACATACTTCCGGCATAGCAGATTATTATAATGAGAAACCCAAAGGGGGGAAAAGCCTTTTTGACCTGTTCCTGGAAGAGCCGCAACGATCATGGACGGTAGATGAGACTATTGCGAGGGCACGAAAAGACCTGATACCTAATTTTCGGCCGGGTACGGATGCGTCCTATTCGGATACAAATTTCCAGTTACTGGGGAAAATCATCGAAGCCATAACCGCTAAACCGCTTCACGTCGTTTACGAAGATTTTTTCTTTCGCCCTCTGGGCCTCAAGCATACTTGGTTGATCGGCCGTTCTGAACCTCAGCTCACTCCATCCGTTGCTCCGGCGGACGTGTTCTATAAAGATATAAACATTACCAATACCCGTTCGAATGGTGCCTACTGGGCTGATGGAGGTATTGTTTCTACAGCAGAAGAAATGATCATTTTCCTGAAAGCCCTGAATGAAGGGCGAATTGTTAGTCGAGACACGCTGAAATTGATGCACAACTGGCACAAATTGCAATTTCCGCTTCAGTATGGGTACGGAACGATGTGCTTCAAACTGCCCTGGTTCATTAGTAAGGTGATGAAAGTAGCGCCTTTATGGGGGCATTCTGGTTCTACCGGCTCATTCCTTTATTATTCCGAGGACCTAAATCTCTATATGGCAGGATCTGTCAATCAGGTAGATTCAAAGTCCAAACCGTTTAGACTGATGCTAAGGGTGATGAAGGCTATTCAATCAAAATTGTAGGTTTAGGTGAAGCGTAGCGTTATACTCTCTTTCCAACGGGAATCATCACCCCTTAATGCAGGCCGATCATCACTCTGTGGACGTGGAACAAATAGTCCTACTTTCCAACGCTTCCTTCCTCTTCTAAGGAAATAGTCAAGGCTTTTCATGATGCCCGCTGTTAAAGTGATCCTTCGGCACCAGGACAAAATTAATATATGTAGAAAACCGAATTTATCCCTGATTATCTATCTGAAGATCATACTGGGGTAAATGGAGGGGAAGTGAAAGGGGGGAGACTATTCTGCAGGGACCTCATCCCTCTCAAACAACCTGTCAAGGGGAGGAAGCCCCCTCTCTTACTTATGCTGGAAGATGGGTATAATTATCTCTTAATAGTTATTTTCACACTCTTTATCTTGCTTACTCCTTTTAGTGTGGAGACCATGCCCGCTATTGTGCTCCTGATAATATTGTTGACAAACTCGTTAACCGGGACGTGCGCGCTGTTCAGATTTATCGTCACCTGAGAGCCATCAATAGAAAGTTCCAGAGTTCCAATCTCGCCGGTGCCTCTTAGACTGGCCACTATGCCTCCTACAGTATGGTCGATAAACCCGCTCACAAAATAATCGATGGGGATACCTTCGTCATTTACCCAGAGACTTACCTGTTTTGACATTTATGTTGCCTCCTATTCAGACGAGATTTAGTCACTGATTGAATCTCGCTACTAAGATTTGATAGTTTTATCTGAGCGTGAGTTTAAACTCCTTCTCCCTGTCCCTTCGAATTTTGGAAGCTTCTCAACCCATTGCCACATCTCCCGTTCTTCCGTGATGGCGCTCTCTCCATAAATGCTATCCCACTCACGGTCCATTTTCTCCTTCATCCTCTGCAAATCAGCTAATAACGTAACGCCCCATTCCATAAGAAGTTCCTCCCATATTATACTCGTTTGGTCCAACAACCAGAGCCTCTATGCCACTACCCATGGAAATTCTTTCTCAGGATAGAGCAAAAAAATAGATAGGCCGAATTCTTTTCAAACCTTCACGGACCTCTGTCATCGTCCAACAAATTCGATTCCAAGGAGATTTTAGATACACTGTCAGTGGAAATATCTTTATCTGTTTCTTTTATAATGAACCCAAAGCCCCCGCACTTTGGACAACATTGACGTTTTGGATTTTGAATAAATCCGTCAGAGTCACAGGACGGACAGGTTGTCATACCATACTTTTCAGGGTCGAAAATCTTTTTATTCATTTTTCACCTCACCCTTTCAAGGATATTCGGTAGGTCTGTAAAAGTGAATAGAGTGAACCCTGTACTCCTTCAAGAAAAATGCTGTAATTTTTTTGTAAGACGATTGATTACGGCTATAATCCTGGCACTATAGAGCTATTAATAAGGCCATTATTGTATAGACATCAAACCCTTCTATAATACCACTGGATTCCGGCTTTCGCCGGAATGACGAAAATGGACGACGCCTTAAATTCGTCTCTCCGGCGAAAGCCGGAGTCCAGCCCAGGGGCTTCAAATGGCCAGACCATCAAGTCGATGGTGTCTATCCTATTATGGACTCCTTAGTAACTTTGAGTGAGGAGGTGAAAGCGATACCGACGTGAGAGATCTGTAAATATGCCTTATTAATTTGTGGTGACATTTAAAATAACCTATAATTGATGTGCTGACTAGCAAGGTTATTTATTCAGTGTCAACTCATAAGGGTTCATGGGCGTCCAGTAAGTATCCCCCCGGCAGAGCCGGGGGCTTTACGATTGCTGGCCCCTCAAAGGGGCCTGACCGCAATCGGTCAAAATCGAAAGCGAACAGTTATCGCTCAGTCTATGGCAAGTGTTTTTGTTGCCGTCATTCTGGCGAAAGCCTGAATCCAGGCCTTCTGGATTCCGGGTCGCGTTTCACTTGCCCGGAATGACGATCCTACTCCCGAAAATGTCAAACTTTGCGAGTCCCCCGGCAGAGTCGGGGGTTTACCTAAGGGATAATTAAGGGAGAAGGAAGAACTATTTTATGCTTGCAGGGTCAGATTTGTTGGTTATTATGGTGATTGCTTTGGTCATTTTTGGTGGTAATAGAATTGCCTACCTTGGTGCATGTCTTGGAAAGGGAATTCGAACTTTCAAGGAAGGCCTGCAAGAAAAGATACCAAGACCGCCTCAAAGGGACCAGAGGCCACATCGCAAAAGAGCAAAGAGTAGAAGTCGTATTCGCGGGGAGGGACGGCTGATTTCGGAAGCTTTAGAATTTCGGATTTTTGAAAAAGTATGGTGAATCATTCTCGTCACCGAAAATGATATCTTCATGACGTATTTGTATGTGAATTTACATGATAAAAGACTCCTCTGTAAGGCTTCTTCAGGCAGCCGCCCGTCCCCAGCAAGCTTGCATTCTCTGATAACGAAGGGTTCATCTTTTCATCATCACCGTTGTCAGACAGTCTCTGGGCAGAGAGGGAAAGGGTGAGGGGCACCCTGCACTTTGCTTTTAATAAGGAGGTACCATGAGGAACAAGTCGATGGGTAGAAGAGATTTCATGAAATCGACGCTCGCCGGGTTTGGCGGATTATTTTTTCTCCCTAAGATGGATATGAAACAGGAGTCGAGGGTTGTTGAAGCAAAAGGGAAGGAGAAAAAATTTGTTTACCGAACCTTTGGGAAGACGGGGATCGAGGTTCCGGTGATCAGCATGGGAGTGATGAATACTGATAATCCGAACCTTGTCCGGGTGGCGCTGGATTCCGGTATGGTGATGCTCGACACCGCTCAAGCGTATCAAAGGGGCCAAAATGAACGAATGATCGGAGAAGTGCTTAAAGGACGTCCCAGGGATTCGTACGTCATTGGCACCACAGCGGGCCTCCCAAAGAATCAAATAACCGGTCTTTATACAGAAGAGGCAACGGAAGAAGCTTTTCTAAAGAAAGTGGACAGCAGCCTTAAAAATTTAGGACTGGACTATGTAGACATTTATTATCATCCCGACGTACGGAAGAAAGAGTCGGCGCTGTATGAGCCGATTCTGAAAGCATTGGAAAAGGTTAAAATGGAGGGGAAGGCTCGCTTTGTAGGAATCACCACCCACATGAATGAGCCGGAAGTCATTCATGCTGCCGTTGATTCGAAATTCTACGATGTGATTTTGACCTCCTATAGTTTTCAACAGAAGCATTACACCGAGGTGAGGAATGCAATTGCCGCAGCAGCGCAGGCTGGAATTGGAATTGTTGGGATGAAAGCAATCCGGGGCGGGTCCAGATATGTGCACACCATGAAGAATGCCGCTGCAGCCTTGAAGTGGGTTCTCCAGGATCCAAACGTGCACACGATCGTCCCTGGATTCACGACGTTTCAAGAGATGAAGATTGACCTCAACGTTATGGAAGATCCCTCCCTGACAGATTCTGAAAAGAAAGACCTGCAAAAGGAGGCTTCCCTTCCTGGATTGTACTGCCAGGGTTGCAACCAATGTTTGGGACAATGCCCGGAGCACCTACCTATCCCTGATCTGATGCGCGCCTATATGTATACTCATGGCTACCGTAATCTCATACATGCTCAAGATCTCATATTGTCCTTGAATCTTCCCACCAGGGTTTGTGATGATTGTTCTGAGTGCCAGGTGAAATGTTCGATTGGGTTTAACGTTTCTGGTAAGATTCGAGATGTCGTCCGTTTAAGAGATATTCCGTCAATGAAAGGCTACTCGGAAGCGAAGAGTTCATAGATAACCTTGAACCCATACTGGAGCGGATGCTTAGGCAACTAAAGTCGGGACCGAAGAGAAAGAGATCGACGAATTGAGAATGGTTATCCCCCGAATTCTTCCCCAGTTACGCCAATCAGGCAAAGGAGATCGATCGTGCATACCACAGTGAATAGAAGTGACAGGCCAGAGGCACCGTACTCTAGCAAGACTGCCGACAGAATCGACAAGGACGGCCACCTGTGGGAGGTAATCACGCTGGTCACAGTACTCATCCTTGCTCTAGTATTCCGTTTGTGGGGCTTAGATCAGAACCGATGGGGAATCGAGTATTACACCGCCGCTGTACGGAGCATGGTAATGAACTGGCACAACTTCTTTTACACCGCCTTTGACCCGGCCGGGTTCATTTCCATCAACAAGCCTCCGGTCGCACTATGGGTTCAGGCCATGAGCGTTAAGTTGTTCGGCTTCCATCCTTTGAGCATCCTCGTGCCCCAAGTCCTTGAGGGCGTCGGTTCGGTTTGGATCCTCTTTCATCTGGTGCGGCGCCGTTTTGGCCCATCAGCCGCCTTGCTGGCGGCCCTTTTCCTTGCCATGACACCAGTATGGGTCGCAGTCAACCGCACAAACAATCCCGACAGCTGCCTACTGCTAGTGCTCCTCCTGGCAACTTGGGCGCTAATGAAGGCAGCTGAAGAAGGAGACCCGCGACTGCTGTTCTTGTCTGCCGCGCTGATCGGCCTCGCGTTCAATGTCAAGATGCTGGCGGCTTACATCGTGCTTCCGCCCTTCTTTTTGGTGTACTTTTTCGGTGCGCCTCAGCACTGGCAGCGTCGCCTCATCCACCTGGGGATGGCTACGATCATTGTGGTCGCGACGTCTTTGCCTTGGGTCCTTATGTACGAGTTGACCCCGGCCAAGGGCAGGCCGTTCGTTGGCAGCAGTCGTAAGAACTCGATGCTGGAGCTTGTGATAGGCCATAACGCGTTTGATCGATTCGTTTCACCAGTGAAACCCTTGGCAGCCAACTTGCGCGGTCCGGAAACAAGACAAGCTGCGGGTTTGGAGGTGGAATCAGCTTCCAGCACAAGTCCCGATGCAGAGCCTGTCACGCGCGCCTTATATTCTCGGCTTTTCGTGCGCACCCCAACGGGCCCGCTGCGGCTGGCTAACGGCCAACTGGCTGCTCAGATGGCCTGGCTCTTTCCCTTTGCAGCTATGGCAATAGTCATCGGGGTTCGCCAAATCCGCTTACGTAGACCGTTCACTGCTACATACCTTGCCCTTCTGTTTTGGTTCTGCTGGACTATCACCTATGGGGTGGTGTACAGTTACTTCGGTGGCATCATACATTTTTATTACCTTTCAACCATGGCACCTGCTTTAGCGGCATTGGCGGGCATTGGTGTTGTCAACATGTGGAGTGATTACCTCCGAAAGGATTCTTACGCGCTCCTTCTCCCGGCTACGCTGCTGATAACTGCTGCCTGGCAGCTCTACATTCAGGCGAGTGCCCTAGGTTGGTCACTCAACCAGTTCACAGACCTGTCGAACAATTGGCTGAGCTGGCTTCATATCGCGCTAACTGGCGGGACCCTCGTCGCTGCCGCAGGGCTGCTTCTGGTTCGGTTTCAGAGTGCATCGAACCGGGCAACTTATGGCCTTGCCGTGGGCTCGCTCGCAATCGGGCTCATGGCGGTACTGGTACTCCCGGTCGCGTGGGCATTAAGCAGCGTGTTCCTGCCCGGTCAGGATGTGCTTCCCTCATCGGATCTGTACCGGCTAGTAGCTGTATCCGGCAATGACGACCCGCGTATGCGCGCTAGGCTTGGGCAGTCAATAGACATCTCGAAACTGGTTGCTTTCCTAAAAGCCAACCACAAAAGTGAACGCTACTTGCTAGCGACCTCAACTACTCAACTTGCCGCCCCGATCATCATCAGCACCGGTGAGGCGGTGTTGGCCAGAGGCGGCTATCATGGGTTGGATCCTGCGGTAAGCCCGGAGACGTTAGCACGCATGGTGGACGCCAAGGAGGTCCGGTTTGCAATGCTCGGTGACGTTGCGATCGTTAGTCGGAGGATGGGCGCCCGCACAGCCGGGAAACGGGTTGCTGGTTGGGTTCGATCGAACGGCAAGCTCGTAGATCCAGCTTTGTGGCGAACAATCGGTACAACGGACAGCATGCAACTTTATGACCTGCGACCTGAGACCGGCCTTCTTCTGACTTCATCGAGCGCGGGCCAGCCTGATGGTCAACTGGAGGGGAACGCCACCGCAGTTAAATTTGTTAAATAAACCTAAGGGAGGATGGAAATGGGCAATGATATTTATGAAAGGCTTAGAGGTTTCCTGGATACCTTACCGACAGGCTTTCCGACGACGCCCACCGGAGTCGAACCCCGCAGGAGGCGATCTCATTGATCGCCAGGCCGGGAATGGAAGCTCCCCCCAAAGACCTTGGGGAAATTCTCTCGAAGATCGAAGCCGAGCGTCGCACCTCTCAGCCGCGATCCTAATACAAACGCAGAAAATCCTCTCGGGGCCAATTTCCACGGCTCTGCATTGACAGAGTCCTGTTTAGGTATCTTCTCTAAGGTCTCGGGGTCGTCAGCATCATATATATTTCTTCGTTTTGGGTCGGCGGACCCACCACAGCCCAAAACCGACGATGATGACAAGCACGCAAAGGATCCCAACCAAAATTGGCCAGGGAGGAATTAAGCTCTTTTCGACATCCGAAGAGGCAAGGAGATTGACCTCTTTCACCACCTTGCCATCGTTCTGGACAAGAACCTTCGCTACGGCCTGCCCTTTTCGCACCGGAGCCACGATAAAGGCTGGCAATTGAGGAATGGCAGAAACCGAATTCTCCTTGCCCTTCCCCACCGTCACCCACCCCGTCTCTGCAGCGACAAGAGCGACCTGATTTAATTTTCCTCTCCTCACCTTCAAGGGGCCAAATGTTGCGCCTTTCTTGACGGCTTCCACAGTGGAGAAATTCTTAAAGCCATAATCCAACAGTTTCTGCGCTTCGGGACCTCTTTTCCTCATCTTGTCGCAGCCCATCACCACAGCAATCATCCTCTGCCCGTCCCTCTTGGCTGTGGCAGCCAGGTGATAACCCGCTTCCTGAACATGGCCTGTCTTTAATCCGTCCACGCCGATGTTTTTTTGAAGAAGGGTATTTCGATTTTCCTGATGAATCCCGTTGTATTCGAATTCGACTGTCGAATGGTAGACGAGCGCTTCCGGATGGTCCTCGATATACCGTCTGGCCAATGTGGCCATATCAACGGCCGTCGTATATTGGTCCACCGCAGGCATTCCGTCGGGGTTCCTGAACTGGGAATCCTTTAGCCCCAGGAGCTTGGCCTTTTCATTCATCTTCGAAACAAATGCCTCTTCTGACCCTGACAGATGTTCTGCCAGGGCGATGCACGCATCATTTCCGGAAGCGATAGCGACCCCCTTCAATAGATCATCAACCTTGACCCGCTCTCCGACCTTCAGGAACATCGATGAACTATTGGTTTTATACGTTCTCTTCCAAGCCTTCTCACTCACCGTCACGATATCATCCATCTTTATTTGGCCTGCGCGAATGGCATCGAGAACAACGTAGAGTGTCATGACTTTAACGAAGCTGGCAGGAGGAATTCTCAAGTCCGGCTTCTGCTCGTAGAGGATCTGGCCTGTAAGGCCGTCCATCAACACAGCGGACTTCGCATCACATTGTAGGCCTCCAGAGGTCGTCTGGCTGGCCTGGGACTTTTCGGCTTTGTCATGCGTTTTCGCCTTTTGCGAGGCTTTGTGGGTCTTTGAGGTTGTGGTCATCTTGGAAAAGATTTGATTCGGGCAGATCATGGCAAAGATAATCAAAAAGAGGATGGCCACCCACACATTCTTATGAAAACGAATCATCTTTTTCTCCTCCGGGTTTATATAAAATTGTGGTAAGAGGTTTTATTTCTAACAGATTCAAGGCCAATTTTCAATCTGAGTATTGGGTAGTGTTTTAATTTGTCCTGACCAGCATTTGGGTTGACGGACGGTGTCAAGATAACCCTTCTTGCAGGTTGCACCTACAAATCAATAGAAATAAGGGATGTTGGGATTTGACGATTCTGGTTGAAAGTGAGCGTTTAAGTTTACAATATTAAACCAGGCATATTTGCTCATTTGAGAGTTTTCTTATCTTCGCCTGTTAAGAAGTCATCTGGCGAAATTGAATCCCAGAAATAATTCCCTAGACCTCGTTCGGCAACTTGTGCAAGATAACCTTTGAAAAGCGGTCCAATTTGATTTTCCTTGATGTTAAACAGATTGGCGACCTGCTTGCGGAATTCAGGTTTGTATTTGATTTTGTTTACTAGTGGCAGCACCCTTTGCGCGTAGAATCTTGCAAAATCAGACCACAAGCTCTCACCATTGTGGATAGTCAGAAGGACTAGAAGAAGATTTGTTTGGAGTTGAAAATCGATGACTTGCCCTTCGAGCTTAGGAGCAAGCGCCGGAAGCCAAGAAACACTCGAAAGGAACTGTCTAAGGTGGTCATTAACCTTTGGGGAGTTGCCTCCTAGCGCGTCACAATAATAGATGTCCCGGTACTGTACTATAGGTATCGGGGGGGGTGTCTCTACCATGAAGGTTATAGATAGGTGTTTGCAATAGAATTTGCCAAGGTCTTAAGTTTTCTCTGGCCATTGAGATTATTCCAATGACGTAAACAATTTCAGCAAGGATAATTTCAGGAACAGTGATTAGAGCAACGAGACCGGACCGTCCCTGCGTGAATTGCCAGATATCTACCACAGCCTCTGAATAAATTTTCATTTGTGTTTCTGAACCGAACACGGAAACTACCGCACCTATCATAAGCAACTGAGAAGCCGTCCCTTCAAGCTTGGCCGCTGAACCAGGTATCTTCGATATATCGTCTCCATTTTCAACAAAGATACGTTCCCAATCAGTCCTGAGAGCCTTGAGTGACTTGTAACAGATACGCTCAAAAGAAATCAGTGCGGCGGATGTGGTCTGTTGATCCCTTCCCCTTGCAACCAAATCAATCAAATCGTTGAGCAGCTTTTCCTGAGTTTTGTCGTCGATTTCCAAAATTATCGATGGAAAAGCTGCCTCTAGTAGTTCCGGGGAGTGTGAAACCTGGATGATCTGTGGACTTATCCTTACCGGCTTTCTGAAGGTAGGAAGCGTAATAGTGCCTTCTAATTGTCCGTTAAGTGTAGGGGTCTGTGTATGGTTATATTTCTCTTTAGCTCGCTTTATAACCTGTTCACAGATCGGAGTGAAGATATCTAACACAGGAAAGTTCTGAGTACCTTTGTCCCGATCCAATTCCTTGAGTAAATAATAGGTGAAAAGCCCGTTTTTGAACTCAGAATCTTCAATGGCCTCTTCGTCGTCCTTGCTTGCTGTGATAGTCAGATTCCCGACGCCGCTGAGAGTATTAGAAATAGTTTTAAGACCCTTAAATTCCTTTTTTCGAGGACCGGGGTAGCCTTTGGAGTTCTTAGACGCAGCCCCACTGAAACAAGAATCTATAAACACTAGATTAGCGCCGGATTTGAGTTTATTGAAGGATTCCTTAAGATAGGAGACCGGTATACAAGTATTTACATAATCAAAAGTCCCGTCGAATGGAACCAGATAGTGGCTGCCCGATGCCTCGTCGTGAAGATCATTTGCAATGACTCCATGCCCTGAGTAAAAAAAGAAAAAAGCATCTCCGCGTGCAATTGCTTGCTGGAGTTCAAGTCCCAAGGCGGCTCGAATTTGCCCAAGGGTAGCTTCAGAATCGATTAGCAATTTCTTGTAGCCTATATCTCCAATGTTCAAGTTGAAAAGCTCGAAAAACTCACTGGCATCTTTAGCTGCATAAGAAAGATTTGCAGCAGCGTTTTGATGTTTTGAGATTCCTATGGCGAGGATATGATGTTTCATCTTCCGTTCACCCTTTTTAATTACTCAAATATATTCCCCTAATCGACTAAGCTCGAACTTAGGCTCGCTTAACACTCACATTACGGGTATAAGCGTAATGACTCTGATATTCCGGCTATCGATTTTCAATTGAAATATACACCAATTTGGAAAATCTGTAAACCAATGAGTTCCCGAAGAGGCAAACGAGATATCCCTTTGCCAATTTTCAGAAATGAGCCGGCGGGTAGAAATAGCGAGTACACCTACAAGTCGTCAGTGGCAAGTAATTTAGAAGTTGGCGATTACCGAAGGAAATAGACAAAAAGGCAGAGTCCAATGACCCTGCCTCTTCCTTCCTCTGTTTGATTATAGATTTACTTCTTATTCTTAAAAAACTTCTTCCTCCACAATCCTGCAAGACCGATTAAACCAGACCCTAGAAGGAGCAAGGAAAAAGGCTCCGGTACCGCCGGGACCGTGACGGATGTGATACTCACATCGGCGACGTAGTCGTAGCCGTCAGGGTTGATGCCAGCGATGGTTAATGTGTCGGATCCTGTGCCAGTGAAGAGTTGGGTATTGACGAACGTCCATCCGGTGATTGGGCCTGGCGCGGTTAATGTAGCGATCGGACCGATGTCGAAGCCGTGTTTGCCGTTAACCGCAACATCTAATTCGTCATGGGGGGCGTATGGGAGAATGCTCTTGGGTGGGTTGGGGTTATAGCCAGTGACATACATACTGACATAATAAACCTCGCCAGGGGTGTCCGTAATAACCTGACTGATTGTGTCGAAGGTGCCTGTACTGCCAAAAAACGCCGCGTTATAGGGGCGATGAAAAAGAAATGACGCCTGCTAAAATTACCATTACCGTAAAGATGCTAATTTTTCTCATTTTCTTCCTCCTTCTGGAAATCGTTAGAGCAATACTAACACGGAGCCTGAGCCAGTCAAGTGTTATCGTAAGATAAATTTTGTAGCTTCACGATCTGAGCTTCGATATACCTTATGGGCGGGGTTTAAGTATCGTATTTGTCAAAATTATAACCCGCTTTTTTATAGTCCTCTAAGGCACGGGTTTTCAAATCCTCTCGCTTCGTTTTCTCCGCTTGTTTATCCGCTAATTCAGCTGCGTGGCTCCACTTCCCCTCTTTTTCATATTCCTTAATCTTCCGATCTGTTTCTGTGAGAGGATGTCCTTTGATAACCACGGTGGGGGCAAAGAGAACCCGAGAGATAGGACTTTTACATCGGGGGCAGAGGGTTAAGGCAGATTCCGTCATCCTCTGGATGAGCTCAAAACCTCGTCTGCAGTAATCGCAGCTCTTTTCTGAATCCATCGCTCTGTATGCGTAGGTTGGCATGATTAAATCTCCGTCTGCTCCTTATTCAGTATCGCTTTGTACCTGTCATACGAAATATGTCTAAAATACAACGATACCGTAACAACATTTTTTCTCTTTTATATATTACCATCTCCTTTCTTCCTTCTCCATCTCCCGAATCACTACCTTCACCATCTCAAAAAACTCCTCCTTGCCTAAAATCCATTTCTCTAAAAGGTGCCAATATTTCAGGGCAAATAGGTAATTGCCTCAATCTCTCGTTTCATCGGATGATGTTTTTCGTAGAATTCCTTGTATTCCTCAAGCGAGCTATACGGCCCATGAACCCCAGTGACT
>DASPPQ010000235.1:0-4876 GCA_035625415.1 Thermodesulfobacteriota bacterium | reverse complement strand
GGAGACCCAGATCGTTGAGAGGTAAACAAGAAATGGGAAAGAAAGTGGTGACGGTAGGCAGAGGTGCCGGGCCCGTCAACAAAGATTGTTAAGGAGGTAATCATGGCAGTGCGTATTGTTCGTCTCGGGACAGAGAGAGTTCCGGGTGAAGGCATTCGGATCGGGACAGTCAGGCGTCCGCCCCGCGGCGTGCCCAAGAGTAAGTATGCTTCAGAAAACTGGTATGACGTATGGTTCCCGAACCTGGCGCCAAGTCTCGAAACAATGAAGTTAGGCCAGAGCGCTAAGACTGAGGCCGAATGGAAAGCCTTCTTGCGTAAATACCACGCTGAGATGGCGATCCCGGAGAAAAGCAGAACACTTGACCTTCTCGCCACTCTCTCGCACGAATCTAACTTTTCCGTCGGCTGCTATTGCGCGGACGAACAGCGCTGTCACAGATCTATACTCCGTGCTTTGCTCTTAGAGCGGGGCGCAAAAGTGGAATCTACGATGGAGTAAGAGTGCAGGACTGATAATCCAGCCGGACATAGGAAATACCATTATCTCAGTTCCGATGTTGATATCAGCAAATCCAATCGGCTCGCCAATCACTCACGCGATCATGCACATAGCGGCTGTTATTCACTCCCCTAAAACCGAACTCTTTCTGCCGCCCCACCGAGAATGATAAAACCTCCATCCAAGAGCCCGAAGAAAGAGAAAAAAGGCCGGTCCTTTTTGATCTGTTCAAGAATATATCGTATAGATTAAGTATTTTATTAAATAAGGAACCCCGAGAATGTTTCGAAAGAATGATTTTATTCTCCTCATTGTGGTCTTCTCCGCGATGGGGGTGGGTATCGGACTTCCGGAGTTTGGAAGGATTTTTGCTCCTTATCCTCTCTATTTCATGATCATCCAACTATTTTTCAGTTTTTTGAAGATCAATTTTCTTCAAGTCTTCGCTGAGGCGAAAGAGAGAGCTGTCATCCTTTTTGTGTTATGCCTCTTCAAACTACTGATCATTCCGATCGTTCTTTTCTTCCTGACTCAAGCCCTTTGGCCGGAATATGCCGTACCCGTTCTACTTCTCTCCGGAATTTCTACGGGCGTGGTCGCACCCTTCATTTCCACCCTTTTAGAAGCTTCGACATTTCTTGTATTGATGATGGTGGTTATCTCCTCTCTTTTGGCTCCCTTTTCCCTTCCGGCTCTGGTCTCTCTCTTCGTCGGGCAGACGATTGAGATCTCTTTCTTAGCAATGGTAAAGATCTTAGCCATGGTGGTCTTTCTGCCTGCTTTGGCAGTGGTACTCCTGCGCTATCTTTATCCTTCCTCTTTGGAAAAACTGGAGAAGGTTCAATTGCCGGTATCATTATCTACCTTTGCCTGCATTAACCTCGGCGTCTTTGCAAAATACTCCTCCTTTTTCTTAAAGACACCCGTCGTTGTGGGAGAGACCATTCTTGTGGCTTTCGTTTTATCGGTCATTTATCATACGGTTGGGTTATCGGTGACCTGGGGGATGAAAAGGGAAGACCGATTGGCAGGGGTGATCTCTTTTGCCTATATGAATAATGTGTTAGTTCTCGTTTTCTCTTCGCAGTTCTTCGGCCCTCTTGCCCCCACTCTCGCTGCGTTGTATCTGCTCCCCTTTTTCACGATGATTGTTCCGGCAAGGATCGCTGGGCGCTTTTTGAAATAAATCGATTGTGATAAGAATTAAAGAGGATTGTTGGAAACACTGGAGGAGCCCATCTCTTCCTCTGAAATGCCTAACATATAGAGGATATTTTTCAGGCGGGCGCGGCCCAGGCTCATACTGGCCGCTCGTTCAATTTTTTCCTTGGCATTATAGGCAATGCCCAATCCGGCTTGACCTAACATCAAAACATCATTCGCCCCATCCCCGATCGCCACAGTCTGGTCTAAAAGCACTCCCTCCTCACTGGAAACCATATTGACGATCTTTGCCTTGTAAGTATTGTCCACAATCTTTCCCAGCACTTTTCCCGTCAGGGCTCCATTCTTGATTTCCAGTTGGTTGGAAAACGAAAAGTCCAAACTCAATCTTTCCTTCAAAAAATCAGCAAAATAGTCGAATCCTCCGCTCACCAAGCCCAGTTTATAGCCCAATCCCTTGAGCGTCTCCACTAAATCTTCGGCTCCTTCGGAGAGCTTCATCTCGCTGCGAATCTTCTCCAGTGCTTCGACTTTCAACCCTTTAAGAAGCGCCACGCGTTGGATCAGGGCTTCTTCGAAATCGATATCCCCTCTCCTCGCCTTCTCTGTGATTCTCGACACTTCCTTAAAAACCCCTGCCTTCTCCGCCATCTCATCGATGATCTCCATATCCACCAGCGTGCTGTCCATGTCGAAAAAGACGAGGCGTTTGTTCTTTCGGTAGGCCTCCATCTTCTGGAGGGCCAGGTCGACGTTGAGTTCATGGCTCTTGGCGATCACTCTTTCCTTCAACTGGCCGAGGTTCTTCACTCCGTTCACATCGATGGTCAGCTCTACACAACTTGCACGGTGGCGGGTCAGATTGCTGATCATTTCGATATTGGCATTCTCCTCGGCCAGGATACTTGAAATCTCCGCCAGGGCGCGGGTGTCCCCGAAATAAGTCAGGACGAAAAGGTTCTTGCTGTTTCTCGCCTTCATCTCTTTCTCGGAGAAGAGCCGAAAATTGAGGGCCAGGTGTAGCCGGCTGGCTTCAAACAGAAGATCTTTCAAGACGCCATCCTGCGATTGCTTCGCGCCACTCATGTCCAGGAGAAAAGAGAGACCGAGGAAATCCTGAAGAGAGGCCTGTTCGATATCCACGATCTCCACCTGATTCTCTACCAGAATCCTGCTGAACGTGGCGGTGATTCCCGGCTGGTCCGGACCGGACACGGTCACCATCACAAAGTCTCTCTTTTTATCTTCCATTCTCTCATCCTTCTCATAAAGATAACGATCCGCTCATGGCTATTCTATCCAGCAACCTACGCCCTGTCAATGAGAACAGCCGTGCCGCTGAACTGGATCGGATCGCTTCCTCATTGCCGATATCCGAATCGTTCTTCGAAGATGGGGGCGATCAAATTGTCTACGGGTACATAATCGTCGGTGAGGATCACAGAGTAACGATCTTTTAAGAACGCCTGTAATTGGTCCTGAGGCATGACATGGGAGGTCATTTCCCCTCCGTCTCTCTTCACTTTCTTGACGAAATCATCCATGTCCAACTTCTGCGGACTCGCCACGACGACAAAGGTACTGATCCCGATGTGATCGTAATCCGAGGTAAGGGTTATGAGGTGGACGTTTCCTTTTCCAAACACTTCTTCTAACGTCCGAATATAGGACGGCATGAAGGCTCCTTTTTTGAAGCTATCGATCACATTGGCCAAGAGCATCCCATCCGGCTTGAGAAGGCTTTTGATCTGCATGCCAAATTCTTTGGTCGTCAGGTGATAAGGGATCGAAAGGTCATTGAAGGCGTCTCCAAAAATAAAATCATACCCCCCTTTTCCTTTACAATTCATCACAAACCAGCGGCCGTCCTCATTGAAGGAACGAATCTTGGAATTCTCCGAAACGCCCAGATATTTTCTTGCTACCCGGGTAATCTCCGGATCGATCTCCACCACGTGGATCTCGGCTTTGGGATACTTTGCCTCAATAAAACGAGGGAAGGTATACCCCCCGCCTCCCAGAAAAAGGCTTCTAAAGGATCCCCGGTTCTTCGCCCGCCATCTCACCATCTCCTCATAGATCCGGATATATTCATACTCAAGATAAAGGGGATCCTTTAAGTCCGTATAAGAATGAACCAGGTGATCCAGAACCAGAGACTCCAAGGGGTTCCCATTGTTTCCGTTGATACTCTTCTTTACTTTAATCGTATAGTAATCGCTCTCTCTAAAAAAATGAGTCTCTTCTTCAAACGGATATTTGAAAGAATGCTCGTAAAATGCCTTTATGGATTCAACGGGGGAGGAGGGAAAAGAAAACTCCGTCGGGTTGGTCAGGGCATACACGCGCAATCCTACGACGGGAAGGAAAAACGAAAGGAACAAGAAAAGAAAAAGGAGCGCAAGGGCTTTCTTCCTCCTGAAGAAACTCCCAAAGATGACAGCGGAAATGACGAGAATGATTCCCATGGTCAAAAGAATAGAACGTGTTCCCATCCAGGAGATGAGAAAGAATCCCGTGGCAAATGTCCCGAGAATGGAGCCGAGGGTGGAGAAGGCGTAGATCTTTCCGACAACATTGCCCGTCTTCTCAAGGTTGTTGAGGGTCAACTTGACGACGACAGGAGAGATCATTCCGAGAAGACAGGAGGGGACAAAAAAGACGATGGCGGTGATCAGCAGAATTCTTGTCATCAGACTCGTTTGAAATTGAGCCCCGCCAACTAAATTGGTCAGCGGCGAAATGGAAAATGCCCCGAGACCAGAAAAAAAGAGCAGCCAGCCAAGTGTGGAGGAACGAGGATATCGGTCCGCAATCCGGCCTCCCAGATAGGCTCCAATGCTGATGCCGGCAAGGACCACGCCAATGATGCTGGTCCAGGTGTAAAGAGAAACCCCCACATAGGGGGCCATGATTCTTCCCGCCACCAATTCAATGACCAGCGTGCAGAAACTGGCGATAAAGACGATGATATTCGCTTTGATCACTTCTCGTTGCATCGCTTATCCTCTCTCATGGGAAGTTCACCCCGTTAGAAATTCCAGTCCCGCAATAGCGGGACCGGAATCTCTACGGGCTGTTGCTCAAAAGCCTGATTCTAAATCATCTGAAAACTTAAGTTTCAATGAACGATAGCTGAAGGTAATAAGGACCAGATACCATTATTCGACCCATTTTTGAGTTCATGAGTTCGTTAAAATGTAAAAGAGAC
>DASPPQ010000234.1:0-39759 GCA_035625415.1 Thermodesulfobacteriota bacterium | reverse complement strand
TCCGGGTCGTAGGGCAGCCAAATTTGAATTTCGTCGTGGATCGGGAACAAGCGTCCCGCTACCAGATCAACGTCGCCGATGTTCAGGATGCCATTGAGACTGCTGTCGGCGGCAAAGCCCTGACCCAGGTTCTCAAAGGTGAGGAGCGCTACGACCTCGTCATGCGCTATCTGCCCCAGTACCGTGACACCAAAGAAGCAGTTGAGAAGATTCGCTTATTGTCTCCCTCCGGCGAACGCGTGTCTCTGGCCCAGCTCTGTCAGGTGGGAACACAGGACGGCGCAACCCAAATCTATCGTGAAGGGAACCGGCGTTATGTGGCAGTCAAGTACAGTGTCAGGGGCCGTGATCTGGGCAGCACGGTGGAAGAAGCGATCGAAAAGGTAAACAAGCAGGTTAAATTACCCCAGGGATATAGCATCAATTGGATGGGAGAATACGAAAGCCAAAAGCGGGCCGACAAGCGGCTGCTCGTCATCGTGCCTGTGACAATCTTCTTCATCTTCATGATTATGTATGGCGCCTTCGGCTCCGCCAAGTGGGCCTTTCTCAATTTGGTAAACGTGCTGGTGGCCCGTATTGGAGGTCTTCTGGCATTGCTCGTAACGGGAACGTATTTTAGCGTCTCTTCGGGAGTGGGGTTCATGGCCTTGTTCGGGTGCTCGGTCCAGACGGGCCTCGTTATGGTGGAGTATATCAACCAGTTGCGTGCAAGAGGGTATTCGATCCTTGATGCCGCCATTGAAGGAGCGACACGGCGGCTCAGGCCGATCATGATGACCATGCTCGTGGCCACGCTGGGCCTGCTGCCTGCAGCCATGTCACACGCCATTGGATCCGATTCTCAGCGGCCGTTTGCCATTGTCATTGTCGGCGGATTGATCGCCGACCTGTTGATGAGCATCTTTCTGCTGCCGACTTTTTACGTCTGGTGGGCGAGACCTACGGACCACCTGCCCAAGGCCGAGGAAGCGAGGAAAATCGATGCAGGAGACGACGTCCGCGAGGGCAAAAAGTAGATGGCATTCGACATGAATAGATTTTTCAGGCCTCTGAATGATGGGAGAGGGCATATATGTCATAGATTTGGAGGAGAAATTGACTAAGAGGAAGAACAGACTTCTCTTATGACTTCTCGAAGCACATTCTTTTCAAGGTTCAGAGCTTTTTACCATATGAGGTGGGTTCTCAATCGCAGCTCACTCTGAGTTTTTTTCATTATGCACACTTCTACCAGTAATCGTTAACCCTCAAAGTCATCTCAGACTGTAGATTCGTAGGTGACATCGTTGAATGAGTAAGAAGGTTTTTGGTGCTCACCTATTTGATAGTCCCTTATTGCAATCCTCCTAATTCTTCTTTTGATGCAGAGGCTTCCTAGTAGATTCTCCAATCTTGCTCTCTGCCATTTAATTAGCCCAATACACTTATCCTTCAAAATCGGGCCCTCCTATTTTTGGCAGGAGCATCTGCTGATTATTAGATGAAGTCCTCACAGAGGACCTTTCGGGTAGAGCATCTGCATGGAGCGAGAAAAATATGGCTTCATGACTTCCAAAAGAAATCTTCAATCTTCGGCAGTTCTCCTGTTAATCCCTGGTATAGTTCCCTGCCTATTTTTTAGGCAAACAAGGGTCCACGATGCAATGTTGCTTCCTGTAATGTTGTTTTTGCATTTTCGTATTTGAATACAATAGTACAAATGGAAATCGACAAGGAGATCTGTGATAAGTCAGCCTTCTCAGCGGATAAAAAATTTACGTCATTTTAAAGCACTTTATACCATTTGACATGTCACCTGAGCTCGGATGTCGCCGGGAGAGTTTAGCCGAAAGGATAATTTTCACAATTTCATTTTTATATTGACAAGAAAGTCTCAATTGGTATTCTAATTTTGTTTAGGAGAATATCAGCAAATATACAACAAGGAGGTAATGGTATGGAAAAGAAGATAAGTCGAAGGGAGTTCTTGAAGGCATCAGCAGCGACAGGAGCAATTCTATCTATGGCCCCCAGTATCACTTTAGCGGAAGAACCGAAAACGATTCAGCTTCTGACGCCTCAACCTGGCGGTGGGGGTCCTCTGATGCAGTTATTGTGGAAAAGGAAGTCTACAAAAGAATTCAACCCCAAACCCTTGCCCGTAGAGGTTCTTTCAAATCTCCTGTGGGCTGGCTTCGGGATTAATCGGCCTGACGGGAGACGCACTGCCCCTTCTGCAATGAACTGTCAAGACATCGATATCTACGTTATTCTTCCTGATGGCCTTTGCCTCTACGACGCGAAGGCAAGTCAATTAAAGCTGCTATTGTCCGAAGACCTGCGTGGACTCGTTGCCACCCAGGCCTATGTCAAAGAGGCCCCCGTGAACCTTATCTACGTGTCTGACTATGCAAAAATGCGGGACAAAATAGCGGATCAAATCAAAACCTTTTATGGAAGCACCTCTCTTATAGACCTGTTCGCTGGTGCCCATGCAGGGTTCATTTCAGAGAACGTGTACCTCTACTGTGCTTCAGAAGGATTGGCGGCTGTCGTTCGGGCAAACATTGACATACCGACCCTCTCAAAAGCCATGAAACTGCGGCCCGATCAGAAGATCATCCTGTCACAGGCGGTAGGGTATCCGAAAAAGACATCATAGAGGGGGAAACAAACGGGGTGGGTTGTTGCCAGCAGCCCACCCTGGTTTTTCTTTTTCAGTTGCAGCATTTCAATCAGTAATCGTTAGCCTTGATTTAATAAAATTCTCACGCTTTGTAAGTGTTAGCACCAAATCAGGGATTGGGTCGGCTGGTTTTTGGAAGAAAGAGGACTTCTCCTGAAACGGTGAAGGCGGCAATGAGGGCCTGCAATATCCCGCACGTAACCTTATTCATAGACTTTCGTTTCAACTCTGACGTAAGAGACATAAAACAGTTCACAGGAGCCACTACCTGTGTCCGTCCTGGATAAGCTCGTATTCCAGATGACCTTCTTTCCATTGGGCGTCCCCGTCAAATTGACCAAGAAGCCTTTTAGAACCACCCGATCTTTTCTTCTAATGGTCTTGACCGCCCGGCAAATATTTTCATTCGCCGGGATAATATGGTTATTAGAGGAGTGGGAAATGATGTAGGAGTTGTCAACCGGGCATCCTTCTCTCCACTTGTAATGGTACCAGCGAACACCCTGGCTGTAAGTGATATACCTTCCGGTTTCCGGCTCCGTCAGCCTTCCCCATACTATGGCCAAATCCACTGGTGCAATCTGCCCATCCCATTCTGAAGAATAGGTTTTGGTGCTGACCACCACTCCCGATATTTTGTATTCCGCCAAAGGAATGATCATAAATCGGCTTTTCTTCAATTCCTTGATAATAGGCTCATCGGGTGTGCAGGGCTCCTGGATGGGGTCTTGAGATGTATCGATCTTATCGAAGTCTATCCCTGTTGGAGTCGGCCGGTCACATCCGGACAAAAGACAAAGAAACAAAATAGTAATGATGAGCAAAGGATAAGAGAATCTTAGGGTCCTGCGTCTCATGTGCTTTGCAGAAAAGCGACCAATGCAATTAACACCAACCATATCACGGTGCCCAAAATAATCTTCTTGTACGTAAACTTCATCCCTTCTTATTCGCCGGTTCTTCTGAAGTGTCCTCAGCGTGAGCTCATAGAAGTTGAACAAAAGCAAATAATGTGCCGGACTTTAAGGTTTGTAATCAGGCGAAACCTAATCGATTTCAAGGATTGAATTTCGAGGGGCCATCATTTAATGGTAAATTCTTGATCAATAATCAGGAAAATTGTAAGAAAACTCCCTGACCGGTATACTTTCAGGTAAGCCATGGGGCGGCAAGGGCGCTAAGATTCGAGAAACTTTTGCGCTGAGTTGAATGGAAAGGTTGTTTTCCCGCCACTGATTTTAGGTCGCTATACTTTCTTTCTTCCTCTTCTATGGAATGGCCATTTCGATCAAGCATACTTAATTTCATCGGTAATCATCGACGGTCTTTTTGCACTTGACATACGACTCCCTTCTTTATATTGTGAATTCATCCGAAAGCGAGTTCCTATTATTTTCTTATCATTAACTCTTTTTAGATTTCTGTTGGCACCTCTGGGGAAATCCGCTGAGGTGAGCAAAAATGAGATTCCAGAGGAGGTATATGGATATGAAGGGGCTCTTGAATTCTATTCTAATGAGTGCAGCTATTTTGTTAGCGATTTCTTCTTGTACCACGGTAGGGAAGGGAGAGCTCAGACTATTAAATATCGGGGTTCCTGAAAATGGGAGACTCAGAACGAATGAACAATTTTGGGTCCGTATAAATTTTGAGGCGGACGGTAATCCGGAGATTCGCAAAGCTTGTTTCTATTGGTCAGGCGATGGTCCATACTGTGTTAACGTAAAGGATGTAAAATATGGATCGCTTGCATACTTCGACGTACCGCTTTCTGCTCGTCCTGGTTCAAATAGCTTGCAATGTTACGTTGAATATGTTCGAGACGGGAATATACAGCGGAGTAATGCCGTGGCTTCTTTTGTCACTGGTGTAACGCGGTAAAGAACAGAATAATAGCAAAGGGGCCAAACTCTCCACACCAACCTTCGGATTATAAATCGATCCATACGAGCGATTCATAATTGAAACCACGTCCCCTCCGCAAGGGGAGAGGAGATTTTTGGGGGCTTGCTTGCAACCCATAACCGTCAGTTTCTTATATAGTATCATCCACACACTTTGTAGATGGAAGTGTTAAATTGGCATCGAGACTGGCGGGATTTGGAAAAAAGAGAACTTCTTCCTCCTACCAGTAATTGTGTTATAGAGAGAATAAACTAGAGGGAGTGAAAGGCAGGAGAACGAACTACTTCCTGGGTCTGTGAACTCTTAGTTCAGTGTGTTCCCTGCCTCCCGTAACCCTAATAAGTCCCACATACCAGGTTTCTCCTTCTCCTCGATCTTTGTTTTTCCTCTTAAAAACTGCCATTCAACTCACCTTCCTTTCTTTGCTTGTTTAAGGTTAAGCCGGTTCACTCCCTTTCTAATTTCCGTCTTGGCTCTATTGGGTTACTTACATAGTATTTTGTATAATGCTTCATCAATAGAGTCAGGGGATATAGAATTCCAATTAGGGTTTTGGTCATCATCAGATATTATTACTTTTCCATCTTTGGAATAACACACTATGGGCACGATACGCTTCTTTTTATCTCCACAATGATATTCAAATAAAAATATCGCATAGCTCAAAGTCTTATATTTTTTCCCAAGCAAACTCACCATATAATTTACACCCTTCTCCGTATAAAGCACTTTCATCCACACTGTGACAATATCCTCAGATCGTCGTATACGATCTGCATCGTAGAAATACCCTCCGCTATAAGTTTCTTCAATATATTTCCAAGCCTGTCCCCAAACTTCTGCATAGGCGAAGATAAGAAGTCCGATGACTATGAGGGAAACTCCCAACTTGCGCGATAATGATTTCATTCAGGTCACCTCTTTCTTGGCTTGCTATACCATTTTCGATATTTCACTTAGCGCGCAACACCACAGACAGAAGAGGTTACAGCATTCGTTCGTTGCCTTTTCCCATCGCGGACATAATCCACATAACATTTCATTGTTTGTTGATCAGGGTAAGGAAGGGAAAGGTCTATGCTGAAATCCCCCGGCGATCCATATCTTACATTCCTTGCTTTGTAACAGTACTGACGATCAGGCTCAGGCGACCAGTAGCAACAGCTCTGCTTATCTCTGGCTTACCGTCCGCGTCAAAAGTAAAATAAATGTTATAAGAGACCCCCAATGCCAGATTCCCCATTTCTGGAACTTGCATCCCTAATAACCTTAGCTCGCCCTCACCGAGAGGTTTGGTTGGTACTGTGGCACATGAACAAATCCCTAACAAAACGGCTGCGCCCATTAAAACTACTAATATAGACTTCATAATCACATACCTCCTTCCTATTAGGTCTCTTTCTCTTCCTTTTCGTCTCCTGGTCTGCCATCCTCAACATTTCCAAAAATTCCTCTTCGGTGAATATTCCCTTCTCCACAAGCGGCCGGATAATTGCCTCCGGCGAGATTATCTAAGACAACAGGAGTTCGTCATTCAAAACGATTTGTTTAGGGTCAAGAGCGATTGCCATTCAAAACACCTTCTTCTTTTGGCCAAAGTCCAGTTAAAAGTTTAACATTCCCCCCTTTATGAATATCCCCTTTTATGTGATCCTCTCAATTGGGTTCCCCTGCTCGCTCCCCTCTGAATAGTTTACAACCGACATTAACCCAACGCTCATTTATGCTCCCTACCTCTGGTGTTATCCATGCTCGCCCATGTATATAGAAAGCTACTCTAAGTGCTTTCCAATTAACATCCAAATCCTCAACAGAGTAGATTCTATACTGTCGTGTCTTAGGATTGATTTGGATAATGTTTCGCTGAATGACTGAGGAAGGCCTATACCTTTGAAGGCCCGCAGCCGTAAAAGTCTGAACTAACGCCATTGCAAACGTACCATCTGTAAGTGGCTCAACGTCAGTAGCGTAACGCCATTCGGACATTTTCGCTCCATCTACGACAACTATGGTACTATCCAATACCCACTTTAACCATTCAGGATTACCAGCCCACCGATACAATTCGCGGGGCTCAGCTTCAAAGGGATTGAAGTTTTTATACCAGGCTGCTACGTTATCACAGGTTAGAGCCAACGCAATCACCGTAGCGGCCCAAACCAACATCATCTTTTTCATGCTTTTGCCCTTCCTTTCCTTTCAAACCTCTCCCAATACTCATCAATTGCACGCCTTAAAATGTCAGAAAGAGGAAGCCCAGTTCTCTTTTGAATCGCTTTCAGCCTCCTGACTTGTATATCCGCTAAATAAAAATTGCATCTTTTCATAGCCATTAGGCTCTTGTCCTCCGATTTAGGTTAAGTCGATTATACACAATGTATTTCGTTTGTCAAGCTTTTTCTTTGAACTCTCAGCTTTTCCATGGGTTTCGTTTCTGTCTCGTTTTCGAGGCTTTTTCCTGGAGTTGTGACTTATTGGCCTCCCTTCAAAATAGAAGGTTTCATCCCGCATCAAAAAAAGGGAAAGGTGTTTGCTTTCACATAGAAGTCATTCGGGATTTCTGTGAAAAGGTCTTCCACTTTTGTTTTCTTTTTAAAATCAGGGTTTTGGGAAATGTTCCGATTTATCACAATCTTACAGATCTTGACTCTATTTGGCACGAATATTGATTCAAAAACAAGCGGATAAATTGTTTAAATCGGGCCTATCACACAATAAGGTTGTTGCCCAAAACGAAAAATATGCAGATAGAACGTTGATCCTGAAGAATTTTCTTGCCTGCCGGCATACTGAGCCGGGCTACAGCAAGGGAGAGATTCATGTCACCACCTGTAAAGAAAGGAGGTATCTAAATATCTTCAATGGAGGAATACGTATTTTCGGTCAAAGAGGAGTCTATTCCCTCTGACAAAATAGCTGCGCCATTCTATGTTTTTAATTTGGCTGCTCATATTATCACAATCATCGTATGTCTCTTCTTATTCCGAGCTATTTGATCGGGAATCGGGCTCCTAAGGCCTATAAAAGATTTAAATGCGATCGTCATCATTTGGGTAGGGGAAAAAACAAGCCTGATCAATATTGAATGGCCGACGGTCGTCACCGCCCTTACCAGAGAATTTCGCTAAAGTCAAAGGCAATCAGATCTGATACGAGGTCGGGAGATAAAGAGGATTCTCGCTCCTATTCTAATGAGTGTCGCTATTTTGTTGGCGAGTTCTTCTTGTACGCTAAAGAAGGGAGAACTTAGACTACTGTACATGGAGATCCACGCACCCGCAAGAATCCTGACGAATACGCAATTCTGGATCCGTGTCAATTTTGAGGCAGAGGGTAATCCTGAAATTCGCAGAGCTTGTTTCTATTGGTATGGGGATGGGCCGTATTGCGTTAACGTAAAGCATGTAGAATACGGATCGTTTGCGTACTTCGACATACCGCTTAATGCTCGTTATGGTTCATCTGTTTTACAGTGTTATGTTGAATATCTTCGAGACGGAAGGATAGAGCGGAGTAACGCCGTGGCTTATCGTGTGAATGTTGTCAACCCCTTCGAACAATAGACAAACCCGTACAAGCGATTCACCATTGAAACTGCAATATCTACGGAAAATTGAAGAAATCTATCAACTCTCGGTTACAAATTTCCGACCAGATGGGCTCTTGTTTCTTGTGCTCTGGCGCTGCGATCTATTGCAGTGCGTCTAACGCTTCTTTACATAAGTTCAGAAGCTGTCATTCCTGCAAAAGCTTGCCTCGGCGAAGCCTGGGCAGGAATCCAGTTGAAATCATTGGATTCCCCCGTGTCAAGCACGGGGCAAGCTTGGTCAAGCCGGAATGACATTCAAAGTAATTCGAAAGATTCAACCCCTTTCGTCGGTTATCCCGGAGTATGCCCTCAACGATGTAAACCAACCTAAACCGCGCTTACATCCCGCCACCTTTAACCCCTAAGCCAAGGGGGATAAAAGGGGGGTATTCGTCTGATGAGGTCCGATGGGGCTAAAAATACGGTCTTTCCGTCCAAGAAATACATCCTTCACCGTATTTGGATCTTGACGCATCCTGATATTATAAATTTGAAAGGGAAGTGAGTAGTCTTTTCATTCCCTCCTCCTTGGGCTGAGCCCCCCTTCTCAGCCCTTTTTGTATGACTTGACGACATTGCTTTTGTTGCCTTTTTTATGCTATAAAATTTCCGGAAAGAGAAACGGATCCGACTCGGAAACTCGCGAGAATCCCGGAAAGGGTTCAGCCCAGAGAGAATGAAGCATTAAACCAGGAAACCCTTTAATGCACGGGCTTTTTGGCCAAAACGGGCCTCCGATAAGGTGAGGAGGGTGGTTGCTTCCAAGAGAGGGAACACGCACCAAAGGCCGACGGCAGGTCGGCCTTTTTATTTTCTCGTGCCTTTATTCGTTCCGCCGCGGCTGGGGGAGTTTTTAGGGTTTCCTTTTTTCGATGTCTATTCTTCGGCCGATAATTCCTCTTGACGTCACTGTATAAAATTTGTAACCTTCTTATCCTAGCGACAAGATATGGATAGAGAACGAATCACGGCATGGAAGTACGTTTGTTTATTCGTCGCTGGCCTGATCTTTTTTTCCCATTTTGGTTGTGCAGGCTCGAAGCAGGTCCTTCTGCGCAAGGAGGCCAAGGGCCGCCTCGTCGACGGTCAAAAACTACTAGCTCAGAAGAATTATGATGGGGCACTGAGCGAGTTCCAAAAGGTTCTTTCCCTTCATCCACCAAAACCGTTAGAAGAGGAGGCCCTATTTGACATGGCCCTCGTTTACGCTCATTTTGGGAATCCGAAGAGAGACTATGGAACATCTCTCAATCTTTTTCTGAGAATTCTGAATAACTACCCTGAAAGTCGCCTTGTTGAACAAACTAAGATATGGGTGGGGGTCCTCCAGGCGAATTTGGAGACAGCTAAGACCCTCGAAAAACTAAAGAAGTCAATGAAAGATAGGGAAGAAAGGGGAGCGGGGCTTAGGGAACCAAGAAAAATGAGACAGGAGGATACGAGACCTGAAGAATCTGAGGAGGGTCGGCAGCATCTCATCCGAAGCCAACAGCTTCTCGCTCAAGGAAACTATGAGGGGGCGGTAGGTGAGGGTCAGAAGGTCTTGACTTCATCCGACCCCAGGTCCTCAAAGGATGAGGCCCTTTTCACTTTGGGACTTATTTTCGCCCATTTCGGAAACCCCCAGAGGGACGCTCAAAAATCGTTTGAATATTTCAGAAGGCTGGTCAGGAATTACCCTAAGAGTCCTTTTGTCGAACAGGCGAAAATCTGGGTAGGGATTCTCGAAGAAAATGAAGAATTAAACTACCTCATTCAGAAGCTGAAGCAGGTGGACATTGACATAGAAGAAATGAAGAGGAATAGACCTCAGTGAAAGCTAGTGTACTGCGTCAGAAGTCCTTTTACTTTGAATGTCATTCCGGGCTTGACCAAGCTTGCCCCGTGCTTGACACGGGGGAATCCAATGATTTCAACTGGATTCCTGGTTTTGCAGGAATGACAGCTTCTGAACTTATGTAAAGAAGTGTTGGACGCACTACACTAGCTTCACCCGAAGGCGGACCGTCCCGCCTCTCCCCCATTGTTCCTACCTTTATCTCGCAATTCAACCTCTTTCTTTTAGAAAATACCACTTGTTTCGTTTGGATGCTCGAGGACCCCTCTGAAGCCGGAGGTTCGATCGAGATTCTTCCCAAAATCTTTGGATGTTTTGAGACGACAGCAAGGCTTACTGAAATAGTGGAATGGAGCGAACCCCTCGGCTCCCAGACCTGAAGGTCGGGATCTTCGCTCGGGGTTCATCCTGGGCAGCACGTATCACTCCGTTTTAAAAGACGGAGCTTCGTGCGGCCAAACGGGTAAACATAGATTTAAGACGAAAATGGTGTCCGGAAAGCCAAATAGTGTGCGGATATTGCAAAAGCGATTATTTTGGTTTAAGAACCATCCAGAATGGAAAACAGAGATTATTTAGATCTGAAGGCGGTTGTCACCCTGGTCATCGTGACTCTACTTTGGGGTTTTAATTATCCTGTCATCAAGTATTCGAATCAAGGCGTGTCACCCGTCTTTGCATCGACTTTAAGGTCGATTATTGCTTCGATTTGTGGGCTGTTCTACTGCCTCAGAAAAGAAGAAAAGTTATTCCATACGGATAGGATGCTCTTTCACGGGATCATGGTGGGTCTTTTGTTCGGAGCGGAGTTCGCATGTATCTACTTTGGCCTGCTCTATACAGATGCCGCCCGCTCCGTGGTCTTCGTCTATCTCAGCCCCTTTGTTGTGGCCATCGGGGCCCATTTTTTTCTCAAGGGAGACCGGCTGACCCTTCCAAAAATGTTAGGCCTTGTCCTGGCTTTTACCGGCATCTTCCTCGTCTTTGGCGGTAGGCCCAGAACGGCCAAAGCATCCATGTTCTTCGGAGACATTTTACAGATCGCGGCTGCCGTCTTGTGGGGCGCCACAACCCTTTACATCAAGAGGTTTATGGCAGAGAGGATTGAACCTATACACACCTTTCTTTATCAGCTTTTCTTCTCGATTCCTATCCTGCTCGTCATTAGCATCATCCTCGAACCGAAGTGGATCTACAAGATTGATCCTTATATCATCGCCTCTCTTTTCTACCAATCGGTCATCATCGCCTTTATCACTTACTTGGTATGGTTCAAGCTCATCCACAAATACTCGGTGAGTAGGCTCTCCGCTTTCACTTTTTTCACCCCAATTTTCGGGGTTCTTTTCGGCATCCTTCTCCTCCACGAGGAGCTGACAGCCTCTTTAATGATCGGCCTTCCCATGGTCTCCATGGGGATTTTTTTGGTGAACTGGAGAAGAAGGACAGCCGTTTGATGTGAGGTTCTTCTATGCCCACCGGAATATTCATTGCTCTCTTCGGCTATCTCTTAGGATCGATTCCTACCGGTCTTCTTCTGACCAAATTCTTCTCCAAAGTTGACCCGAGAAAGGCAGGAAGTAAAAACATTGGGGCGACCAATATCTTTCGAACGGCGGGAAAGTCATTGGGTGCCCTGACGCTGGTCGGAGATGTGCTGAAAGGGGTGATCCCTACCGTGATGGCCATGCATTGGGTTCTTGCGGACCAGTGGGGCCTCTCACATCACGTATGGATAGCCCTCGCAGGGTTGAGCCCATTCCTCGGCCATGTCTTCTCCATTTTTCTCGGGTTTAAAGGTGGGAAGGGGGTTGCGACCGCGCTTGGCGTTTACCTTCCGATTTCGACCATTTCGGTTCTCGTTGAATGCCTTATCTTTCTGGGAATTGTTTGGAAATGGAGGTTCATTTCATTGGGGTCTATCATCTGCGCAACGACCATTCCGATTCTCATCGCTTTTTTCAGGAGCGATTCACCGGTTTACTTCATCCTAAGCGTTATTATAGCCGCCCTGATCCTCTATCGACATCAGCCGAATATCTCCAGGCTTTTGCAAGGGACGGAGAGCAAATGGAAGTCCACCTAGTGTCCTGAGTCAGAAGTCCCTTTACTTTGAATGTCATTCCGGGCTTGACCAAGCTTGCCCCGTGCTTGACACGGGGGAATCCTATGATTTCAACTGGATTTCTGCCCAGGCTTCGCCGAGGCGAGCTTTTGCGGGAATGACAGCTTCTGAACTTATGTAAAGAAGTGTTGGACGCAGTACACTAGAATGGAGAATGTGGAATGCGGATTGCGGAATTAAGGAAAACAGGATACCAGGTTGTAAGATTTACTAACCCGGTACCCGTGCCTACCCTTAGGCAGGCACTACCTGGTAACCTGGTTGGCTGATAAAAGCTTCGGATAATCTAAATTCGAAGTTGACTAAAGTTTTTTCAGGGCGGCCCTGGCTCTTCTTTCCTTTTTCGAGGGTCTTCTGGAGAGCCCCTTTTTCTTTGTTCCCTTCTCATCCTCCTCATCTTCTTCAGGGCTCCCTTCGACCTTGTAAGAAGATCCTTCCAGCTTCTCTTGAAATTGCTCGGAGGGAATCACAGCGGCGTCTATTCGTTCAGCAAATCGTGATATCTCTCGGTCCGAAGTAACCACAATCGCTCCCGAGCCTTTCTCCCTAACCAGCCGCTTGATCACCTCATCCGCCTTCTCTCCTAATCTGGAGTAGATGACTTCGACCCCCTTTTGGATGTCTCTTTTTTCAGCGGCCCAACCTCCCAGCCATCCATCGAAGACGACAGTAATCGCGGAGGATTTAAGTTTTTGATAAGCTGAAAGTTGATCAATAAGACGGTCGCGTTCCCACCGGAGCTGGACGGAACTGAGGCGGGTCAATGAGTGAGTAATGTGCAGGAGGTTATAGCCGTCGATGATGAGATGCATTCCGATTGCGGATTGGCGATTTCGAAATGCGGAATAGATATTAGGAAATCCGAAATCCGCATTCCTAATTCCGAAATAAGAGTATCAGAGATAGTCCAGCCACTCTCTATGGCTTGGTTCTTTTCCTCTGACGATATCGAAGAAAGCGGCTTGAAGTCCTTTGGTCATTGGACCTGGCTTTCCATCCCCGATCATGCGGTCGTCGACCTCTCGGATGGGCGTCAGTTCGGCAGCCGTCCCCGTAAAGAAGGTTTCCTGAGCCGTATACAGCTCATCTCGAGTAAACCGTTCCTCCAGCAGAGCGATCTTCTTCGCCTTGGCCATCTGAATCACGAAATCACGGGTGATACCGGGAAGGATGGAGGCGAGCGGAGTTGTTTTCAAAGCCCCTTTTTTCAGCATAAATATATTCTCTCCGCTGGCCTCTGAGACATAGCCCTCGGTGTCGAGCATCAAGGCCTCGTCATATCCCATCTTCATCACTTCTCACTTGGCTAGAACTGAGTTCACATAGTTGCCGCAAATTTTCGCCTTGGTCATCATCACATTGACATGGTGACGGGTGTAGGAGGAAACCTTTACCCGGATTCCTTTTTCTATAGCCCCTTCCCCCAGATAGGCTCCCCATGACCATGTGATAATGGCGACTTGGATTGGATTCTCTCCGGGATAAACCCCCCATGACCCCTTCCCCGATGAAAACGATCGGTCGGATGTAACCCTCTCTCAATTGGTTCACGCGCAGTATCTCTTTACAGGCCTCCGAAATCTCCCTTTTAGAATAAGGGATCTTAATATCCGCGATCTCAGCGGAATCGAACAGCCGGTCTACATGCTCCCTTAGCCTGAAGACTGCGGACTTCCCATCATGACAAAGATAACATCGGATTCCTTCAAAGACGGCCAAGCCATAATGAAGACTGTGCGTCAGGATGTGGACATTGGCCTCTTTCCAAGGGATCAAATTTCCATCCATCCAGATCTTCGATACCTTCTCCACCATAAGCTGAACCCTCCAGGCCGTATCCCGGGAGAACACGAACGCCGTGTCTTCTCCCCGTGTCGGAAGGAGGAAATACCTTAAAGCGGCCCCCCCATGCCCTCCTAACGCCCTTTGGGGATCATTTTTTAGCCTATTTTAGCCGGGTTGTCAAAAGAAAGTTTACAAGTGCCTATCAGTGTGTTAATTGTTAATTCTTCATCAAACGATACGCAGGAGGGCGAAATGGAAAGGACGTTGATTACTGGAGGAGCAGGATTTCTCGGCTCCCACCTCTGCGATTTTTTTGTTGCCCAGGGACACAATGTGATCTGTATAGATAACTTGATCAAAAAGGAGAATATTGAAAATATCGCTCACCTCATGGGACATGAAAGATTTCAATTTATCAAATACGATGTTACCGAATATCTTTATGTTGAGGGCAAACTCGACCATGTCCTCCACTTCGCATCTCTCGCCAGTCCGAAGGATTACCTCGACTATCCCATTCAAACGTTAAAGGTGGGATCCTTGGGCACTCACAAAGCGCTCGGTTTAGCAAAAGAAAAAAATGCGAGTTTCCTCCTCGCTTCGACGTCCGAAGTCTACGGAGACCCCAGCGTTCATCCCCAGCCGGAGTCTTACCCGGGAAATGTCGATCCTGTTGTGCCAAGAGGAGTTTATGACGAGGCAAAGAGATTCGCAGAAGCCATCACCATGGCTTACCACAGAACCCACGGCCTGCGAACTCGCATTGCGAGGATCTTCAATACTTACGGTCCAAGGATGAGGCTTGACGATGGAAGGGCCTTGCCTAACTTCATGGTCCAGGCACTGAGGGGAGAGGAGATCACGGTTTACGGAAATGGTTCCCAAACCCGCAGTTTCTGTTATGTGGACGACCTCATCGTGGGGATCAAGCAACTTCTTGATTCCGATGTTGCAGACCCCGTCAACCTGGGAAACCCCGAGGAGATCACCGTCTTGGACTTCGCCAAAGAGATCGTCCGCCTGACCGGAAGCAAGAGCCGAATCATCTTCGGTCCCTTACCGCAGAACGACCCCAAGGTAAGGCAGCCGGACATCAGCAAGGCTAAAACGATGTTAGGATGGGAGCCGAAAGTAAGCCGCCAAGAAGGGTTGAGAAGAACGGTGCAATACTTCAAGGAAAAACTATCTCAGTGATTCGGAAATCTCTTTCCTTTGGGAGCGTAAAATTGCTAAACGGACAAGAGCTTAGCTGGGAGGAGTTTTAAGAAGGAAGGGATACTCTAATCTGAGCCCGGTCTGTTAAGGCGGTCTTAACGGTTTGGACTCCAGAAAGAATCTCCGACAGATGCTCTTCGCCTTCGGCGAAATAAAGCCTCAGATTCTTGATCCGTTTGCCATTCAACGAATATCCCCTGAAACCTAATCCATTCACGATCCCTTCAATGAGAACCTCGGCCATCTTGCTACAATTCACATTGGTGCCCTCCCCATAAGGGAGAGAAAGGCAGATTTCAGAAGCATCCAGTCTCTGAAGGATTTGTAAGAGGCGCAGGGGGACTTCCCTGAGGCGAAGAGAACGGTATTCCTTCAATTCCCCGAGGCCAAGGAGAAGGATCATCCGCGGCATAACCCTCCCTTGTGAAGGGACCAAGATCGTTTCGTTCCAATCACCCGACAGCTTCTTTTCCATCAGAAACCGAGAGAACTTCCCATTGAACCTCCAATCGATCAAACCACTCGAGCCCTTGAGAGGCCTCTCGTCCTTAAAAAATCCACTCACCAAGAGGTCACACTTCTGACCATCAACCCTTTCTTTGGAGAGAATGACATCCATATTCCTTAACCTAATCCCCCCTCTTTCCCCTTTAATCTACGGGGAATGAAGGGGGGTTACAAGAGGGGAAAGCCGCCCAGACGAAGCCGGAAGGACCTCTTTCTCGTTCATTGTTCATCCTACCAACTGGGCCTATCCGCTTTAACCAAGAGTCTATTTTTATCAGATGGGTTTTCTGACAACCTCATTCTGGATCCGGTCTAAAATGCCGTTGATGAAACCTCCGGAGTCCTCGGATCCATACCGTTTCCCGAGGTCAATGGCTTCGTTAATGGTAACTTTAGGGGGAATCTCTTCACAGTAGAGGAGCTCGAAAAGGGCCATACGGAGGATATTTCTTTCAATGATATTGATACGGTCTAAACGCCAATTTTCTGAATATTGCTGGATGAGCCGATCTAACGCTTCACGGTGCTCTAAAACACCCAAGACAAGAAGCTTCATAAACTCGTCCGCCTCTCCGTTGCGTGAAAAATGCTCCTGAAATTGACCGAGAGCTGTGATCGCCTCTTGCTTCGTAATATTCAATTGAAAAAGAACCCGGAGGGCATACTCCCTCGATCTCCTTCTTCTCCTCAAACTACCCTTTACCCTTTCCTATCTCCTTCATGAGGTTGGCCATTTCGATGGCAGACATGGCCGCATCGAATCCTTTATTTCCGACTTTGGTCCCTGCCCGTTCAATCGCTTGCTCGATGGTATCGGTGATCAACACCCCAAAGGAGACAGGGACTTCACTTTCCAGGGTGAGGCTCGCAATTCCTTTGGTGACTTCGTTAGCAATGTACCCAAAATGCGGTGTCGCCCCGCGAATCACTGAACCTAAGCAGATGACGGCATCGTACCTTCCGCTCTTTGCCAACTTTTTTGCGATGAGGGGAATCTCAAACGCCCCCGGAACCCGGGCCACCGAGCAATCCCCCTCCTCTGCTCCGCTCCGCCGCAAAGCGTCCATTGCCCCTTCCAGAAGTCTCTCGCCAATGAAGTCATTGAATCGGCTTAATACAATTCCGAATTTGAGTCCTTTGGCCGTCAATTTACCCTCGAAGGTCTTTACCATCATCTTCTCCTTTCATTGTGAACCGTGTCGGTGATTCGCAATTCGAAATTCTTACTCTGCTAATAACCTATCATTATTCATTCTTATCAAGTCACGAGTCATCCCAATCACCATTAGTCTCCTAATTTGATGGAAAGGAGGTGACCCATCTTCTTTGCCTTGGCCTTGAGATATTCAATGTTCTCCTGGTGGGGTTTTGTCTCGATGGCCACCCGCTCAACCACCTCGATACCGTATCCTTCCAGGCCGATGATCTTTCGAGGATTGTTTGTCATCAGGCGAATCTTATGAAGGCCAAGATCGGCGAGAATCTGAGCGCCGATTCCATAATCCCTCATATCGGCCTTAAACCCAAGCGCCTCATTGGCCTCCACCGTATCCTTCCCCATGTCTTGAAGACAGTAGGCCCTCAGTTTATTGACCAACCCGATTCCTCTCCCTTCCTGCCGCATGTAGACGATGACCCCTTTCCCTTCTTTTTCCACCATGGCCATGGCTGTATGAAGTTGTTCTTCGCAGTCACATCGCCTCGATCCGAACACATCACCCGTCAAGCATTGCGAATGAACTCTCACCAGGACCGCATCCTCCGTCCCGATCTCCCCTTTGACCAAAGCGATGTGGTGATACGGGTCCACATCGTTCTCGTAGGCAATGGCGGTAAAGGCGCCCCCGTATTTTGTAGGAAGGGTGGCTGTCGCAATCCTTCGAACCAAAGACTCCTTATTCAAGCGATACTTGATCAAATCGGCAATCGTTACAATCTTCAGTCGATGTTCTTCGGCAAAGACCCGGAGATCTGGCATCCTGGCCATCGTCCCATCGTCTTTCATAATCTCGCAGATCACCCCTGCTGGCTTCAGTCCTGCCAATCTTGCTAAATCGACCGATCCTTCGGTCTGACCGGTTCTGACCAATACCCCACCCTGTCTTGCCCTTAACGGAAAGATATGCCCGGGCGAGACCAAGTCCTCGGGTTGGGTGCTTTCGTCCACCGCCGTCAAAATCGTTGCTGCCCGGTCAGCTGCTGAAATGCCCGTGGTCACCCCTTTCCGGGCATCGATGGAGACGGTGAATGCGGTCTGGAATCGCGAGGTATTTTCAGAGACCATCATCGGCAGACGAAGCTCATTCAGCCTTTCGTCCGTCAATGAAAGACAGATCAGTCCCCTTCCGTATTTTGCCATAAAATTGATCGTCTCAGGCGTTGCCTTCTCCGCTGCCATCGTGAGATCGCCTTCATTTTCCCGATCCTCGTCGTCGACCAGGATCACCATCCTTCCCTGACGAATATCCTCCAAAGCTCCCTCAATTCTATGAATCATTCGAACCTCTCAATCTCCTTTGATGAAACCGTGCTCCTCTAAAAAAGAGCGATCCACTTCGCCGGATTTCTTCTCCCTTTGGCCTAACAATTTTTCAACGTATTTCCCTAAGATGTCCGCTTCCAAATTGATCCGATCTCCAACTTTTTTATCTTCGAGAGTGGTTTTCTCTACCGTAAACGGAATCAGGGTCATTTGAATCTCCCCCCCATGGTATTCATTCACTGTCAGGCTGACCCCATCAACAGCGATGGACCCCTTTTGGACAACATACCTCGCTACGGATTCAGGAATCTTTATTCTCAGGAGAAAGAAATCTCTTTCCTTCCTTTTTTCGGCAATCACCCCGATCCCGTCGATATGCCCGGTGACGATATGGCCGCCCAGGCGGTCGTTCAGTCTCAGCGCTCTTTCCAGATTGACTTGGTCTCCTTCCTTTAATTCCCCCAACAACGTTCTCTGAAGAGTCTCTTGGGAGAGATCAAGTTCAATCGCTTGCTCCTTATTCCCTGCTACAGTAAGACAAACTCCATTTACATTAATACTATCACCAAGTTGCACTTCTGTCAAATGACGTGGCAATCCTATGGTCAGTCTCTTTTCTCGCCCCCGGTACTCCACCCTCACCACCTTGCCCTTGTCCTCTATGATCCCGGTGAACATTACTTTATTCCCCATCCCAAATAGCCTTCCAACAGCACATCTTCTCCGATTCGTTTTGCTTTCATCTCTTTCAGAGGAATGGCTTCTTGAAGTCTGAATACACCTTTCCCCCCAAAGATTCCCGGGGCCTGAAAGTCACCGATCACCTTGGGAGAGAGAAAGAGAAGAAGTTTATCGATCAACCCTTCATCCAAAAACGATCCATTGACCCGACTCCCTCCTTCGACCAGAAGACTCGTTATCCCGATCTCTCCTAGCTTGAAAAGACAAGACTTGACGTCAACCCTTCCCTCTTTGGAAGGGAGGGTCATGATCCGGACGCCCCTCTTCGCCAACCTGTCTATCTTGTCTTCGGGGGCTAACTCTGTCGCTGCGATGACGACCCTTGCAGGAAAATCCCCAATGACTCTGGCTTCTTCAGGGATCTTCAACCGACTATCGAGAACAATTCGATAAGGGTCTCTCCCTCCCTTGATTCCCGTTGTAAGCAACGGGTCGTCTGTCAGTACGGTCCCGATGCCGACAAGAACGCCATCGACTTGATCCCTCAATTTATGGACGAAGCGTCGCGAGTCCTCCCCAGAAATCCATTTGGAATCACCGCCTCGGGTTGCTATCTTACCGTCCAGCGTGGCGGCAACCTTTAGAGTAACAAAGGGCTCTTTTTCCAAGATATACTTACAAAAAGCCTCATTCAATCTCCGGCATTCTCTTTCTAAAATTCCTACTCGGACGTCGAGGCCCGCCTTTTTCAGGGCCTTGATCCCTTTCCCCCCTACCAACGGGTTCGGATCCTCCATGCCAATCACCAAGCGTTTCACACCCGCTTTGATCACCTGGGGAGCGCACGGAGGAGTCTTTCCGTAATGCGTGCAGGGTTCCAGATTGATATAAAGCGTGGCTCCTTTGGCTTCTTCCCCCGCTCGTCGGAGGGCGATGATCTCGGCATGAGCCTCTCCTGCTTTTGCATGATACCCCTGCCCAACCACATCGTCCTTTTTCACCAGAATGGCACCCACCATGGGATTGGGAGAGGTTCTGCCTCTTCCTTTTTCCGCGAGGCGCAGCGCTCGTTTCATCCATCGTTCGTCATCCATCATGGTGAACACCGATTCGTGATGGTGATCGTGTTACTGATCTGTATTCTAATCATTTGTTACAAAGACTCATCACAAACCCAAGCACTATTTCTTCACTTCTTTTTGGCCTCTTCCCTATTCTCAAGGAGGTCCTTCAGCTCATCCATGAATTCTCGAATGTCTTTGAACTGCCGATAGACGGAGGCAAAGCGGACGTAAGCCACCCCATCCAAACGGTGGAGTTCCTCCATGACTCGCTCGCCGACCTCAGAGCTCTTTACTTCTCTTTCCCCCTTGTCCTGGAAATGCAGCTCGATGCGATTAACGATCTTCTCGATCAGGTCGATGCTGATCGGCCTCTTCTCGCAGGCTTTCTTCAGGCCGTTGAAGATCTTCAGGCGATCGAAGGGTTCTCTTCTCCCGTCTTTCTTCACAACCAACGGAAGGGCATCCTCTGCCCGCTCGCTCGTCGTGAATCGTTTATGGCAGCCAAGACATTCCCTCCTTCGTCGAATGGTGTCTTTGTCTTTTCCCATTCGAGAATCAACCACTTTGCTCTCGGGATGGTTACAGAAAGGGCATTTCATACAATTCGAATGCGGTGGGTGGAGTGTGGAACGTGGCGTTCTCTATCCACTTTCTACTTTCTACCCTCTACCTTCCTTTCTCTATTAAACTTCTCAATTTTGATTCCGGACTCTTTCAACATCTGCACCGCCAGGACATCCGCATAGCCATCCTTATAGACCACCTTCTGAATTCCTGCATTAATGACCATCTTCGAGCAAATAATACAAGGATGGTTCGTACAATACAGGGTAGCTCCCCGGATCTCGACGCCATGGTAGGCAGCCTGGATAATCGCATTCTGCTCGGCATGAAGGCCGCGGCAGAGCTCGTGTCGCTCTCCGGAAGGAATTCCCTGTTTCTCTCGGAGGCAACCGATATCCAGACAGTGTTCCATCCGGGAAGGAGCTCCATTGTAACCTGTGGCCAGAATCTTCTTATCCTTGACGAGGACAGCCCCCACCTCTCTCCGCAGGCAGGTGGATCGTTTGGCAACGAGGTGAGTAATATCCATGAAATATTCTTCCCAGGAGGGTCGATGAGGAGAACGATTTTTTTTCTCTTTCTCTTTCAAGGGTGAGCCATCAACGGATGCTAAAAAAGTTCTGACGCATCCTGAAATCCGAAGCACGAAATCCGAAATTCGAAACAAATTCAAATAACCGAAATAAGAAACTCAAAACTGGAAGGAGAAGAGGTTGGGAAATTTGGTCATTTGCATTCAGGATTTGTTTCGGGTTTCGATATTCGAATTTCGAATTTACCAAATCACATCAAACATCTTGCCAATGACTGCCAAGGGCGAAGATTGCTCAAGATCATCCCTTGAACTTTTCCTTTTCAAGAGCCTCTATTTTTTCCAATCGCCTGCTGTGCCTGCCTCCAGCAAAAGGCGTTTCCAACCAAACTTTCACGATTTCTTTTGCCAGTTCCTTCCCTACAATTCGGCCGCCGATAATTAAGATATTCGCGTCATTATGCTCTCGGCTGCAACGAGACGAATAAAGGTCATTGGCCAGAGCCGCTCTGATTCTCGGAAATTTATTTGCGACCATGGACATTCCGATGCCGGTGCCGCAGACGAGGATCCCCCTCTCCAGTTCTCCCCGAGAAACCTTCTCTGCCACCAAGACTCCAAAATCCGGATAATCGACTGACTCCTCACTGAAGGCGCCCATGTCAACGGGCTTGACACCGAGGGATTTTAAAAAGGATTTTAATTCTTCTTTGAGCTCGAACCCTCCGTGGTCGCAGGCCAAGCCGATCTGCATACTTCACCCTTCAAATTTTTTAAAGATGAGCGTCGCGTTGGTCCCCCCAAACCCGAAGGCGTTAGACATGCCAATTCGTAAGGGTTTCCGTCTTGCCACGTTGGGTACATAATCTAAGTCACATTGTGGGTCCGGCTCCTCGTAGTTGATGGTGGGTGGGATGATCCCATCCCGGATGGCTAAAACCGTGAAAATGGCTTCCGTGCTTCCGGCTGCCCCCAGGAGATGGCCGGTCATCGATTTGGTTGCACTAATGGGCACCTTCTTGGCATGACTGCCGAATACCGACTTGATCGCAACGGTTTCTGTCAAATCATTGAGCGGCGTAGAGGTCCCGTGGGCATTGATGTAGTCAACGTCCTCCGGCGCGAGCCCCGCATCTTTTATCGCCATCTTCATACATCGTATGGCACCGTCGCCGTCCGGCGAGGGGGCAGTGATGTGGTAAGCGTCGCCTGTGTAGCCATAGCCTACCAGCTCCGCATGGATCTCCGCTTTTCGCTTTAACGCGAACTGCAATTCCTCTAAGACAAGAATTCCTGAACCCTCTGCCACTACAAACCCGTCACGATTCTTCTCAAAAGGCCGGCTGGCTTTCTCTGGCTCATCGTTCCTGGTGGAAAGAGCCTTCATCGAATTGAACCCACCGATGGTGAGCGGAGTGATATTGGCTTCGGTCCCCCCCGCAATCATCGCCTCTGCGTCCCCGTAAACAATCGCACGAAAGGCATCTCCGATGCAGTGGGCCCCTGTCGCACAAGCCGTGACCAGACACGTATTGGGCCCCTTGGGACCAAACAGGATAGCAATCTGCCCGGACGCCAAATTGGCAATGAGCATGGGGATGAAGAAGGGACTGATTCGCCCCGGTCCCTTTTCCAAAAGAATTTTGTGGTATTTTTCGAGGCTGGGCAATCCTCCCAAACCCGTCCCTACGATCACGCCGATCTGTTCAGAGTTCTCAGGAGTGATGACCAACCGGGCACCGTCCAGGGCCTCCTTGGTGGCCGCGATAGCAAAATGAATGAAGAGATCCATTTTCTTGATCTCTTTCTTATCAATGTATAACTCTGGGTTGAAGTTCTTCACTTCCCCCGCAATCTTCGTCTCAAATCCGTTTGTGTCGAACCGCGTGAGCGGGCCAATGCCCGACTTGCCTTCCCAGACATTTTTCCACGCCGTTTCGACTCCGATTCCGGTGGGGATGACTAATCCCATTCCTGTGACGACAACCCTTCTTCCCAAAACCTCGCACCTCCTTCGGCCTGTGCCGGGTGAAAACCCTTACTGAGTCACATGGGCTTGGATATATTCAATCGCATCTCCAACGGTTAGGATTTTCTCTGCCTCTTCGTCGGAAATCTCTATATTGTATTCCTCCTCCAAGGCCATGACCAATTCTACCAGGTCGAGAGAATCCGCCCCCAAATCATCAACAAATTTAGCCTCCGGATTCACCTCGTTTTCATTGACCCCTAACTGCTCTACGATAATCTCTTTCACCCTCTTCTCAATAGACATGGAATCACCTCCTTATCAAATTTATGGAATGATGGAAAATTGGAAAGCTGGAATAATGTAAAGAACCTAAACCATCATTCCACCATTCCATTATTCCAAGTATCCCCTTCCTTACATATAGATACCGCCGTTCACATTCAACACCTGACCGGTAATATAGTTTGACTCTTCGGAGACAAGGAAAAGTACTGCCTCGGCAACATCCTCGGGTTTTCCCAGTCGCTCCATGGGAATGAGCTTCTTTAATTCCTCTTTCGCTTTTCCTGGAAGGGCTTCGGTCATCGGGGTCTCGATATACCCCGGAGCAATGGCATTGACATTGATCCCTCTTTGGGCATATTCCCTTGCGATGGTTTTGGTCAAACCGATCACACCAGCCTTCGAGGCTGAGTAGTTCGCCTGTCCGGCATTCCCCATCTCTCCAACCACCGAGGCGATATTGACGATCTTGCCGCTTCTCTGTTTCGTCATGTGTCGAATCACCGCTTTGGTACAGTTAAACGTTCCCTTCAGATTCACACCCAGAACGGCATCCCAATCCTCTTCTGTCATCCGGAGGATGAGTTTGTCGCGCGTAATGCCAGCATTATTCACTAAAATATCGATCTTGGCAAGCTTTTCTAAGATGCCCTCCACCATCCGCTCTACATCGCTCAAATTGGACACGTCCACTTTGAGCGCCATCGCTTTGGGGCCAATCGCCCTAATCTCTTTTGCCGTCTCTTCAGCCTTCTCAAGGTTGATGTCCGACACAACGATATCGGCCCCGTTTCGAGCGAGCAGCAGCCCAATCGCTCTCCCAATCCCCTGAGCTGCCCCGGTAACCAAGGCCACTTTTCCCGTTAGCTTCAATCCTTCCTCCACAAATCAGAAAATTGCAAAGCGCTGAGCGCATAGCGGAGTGCGTTAAAATCTTACTTTGTTTGTCATTCCGGGCTTGACCCGGAATCCAGTGTTTTCACCTGGATTCCCGCTGAAGTTTACGCCGTACTTGATACGGGGCCGGAATGACAACCCTCATTACCACTCTAAAGAAATGTTAGACTCCCTACAATAGCGCTATGCTTTAGGCGCTATGCTCTATGCTTTTTAAGGTTTGGAGATCTTCCACATTCTTAGTCTCCACACGACTATCGATCCGCTTCATCAGGCCTGAGAGAACCTTTCCGGGGCCTATTTCCACGACCTGCTCAATTCCCTTTCCGATCATCTTCCTTATGGACTCTTCCCAGCGGACAGGGCTCGATACCTGAGCCACCAATAATCCTTTCACCGCGTCTTTGGAAGTATTGGCCTCCGCCTCCACGTTTGTCACAACCGGAATTTTCAGATCGCTGACAGAAATTTCCTGAAGCGCTTTCTCCAGACGCTCCCCTGCCGGTTTCATCAGGGAACAATGAAATGGAGCGCTGACCGGAAGGAGGACGGCTTTCTTCCCCTCCTGTTTCACTCTTTCCACGGCCCTCACCACCGCTTTCGTATGCCCGGCGATGACGATCTGGCCCGGGCTATTAAAATTGGCGGGGGCGAGAACCTCACCAGACGAAATCTCTTCGCAAAGGTTTTCGACCTGTTCCCTCTCCATACCGAGAACGGCCGCCATGGCCCCCTCTCCCACCGGGACAGCCTCCTGCATGAACTTTCCGCGAAGACGGACAATCTTCACGGCCTGAGAGAAGGCAAGCGCTTCGGAGGCGACCAGGGCGCTGTACTCCCCGAGGCTGTGCCCTGCCGCGAATTGTGGAGCTATTCCCTTCTCCGCCTGGAGCACCTTCAGTGCGGCAACGCTCGTCGTCAGCACGGCCGGTTGTGTATTTTCGGTCAGCTTTAGCGCCTCTTCAGGACCTTTAAAACAGAGGCCGGATACAGAGAAATGAAGGCTGTCGTCCGCTTCCTCAAAAATCTGTCTTGCTACGCTGAAATTTTCGAAAAGCTCTCTTCCCATTCCCACATACTGAGACCCTTGCCCGGGGAATGTAAAGGCGATGGATTTCATTGGGGTCCTTTCTTTCCTGCGTATTCCTTGTTCAGTTCCAAGCCTATAACATTCCGCTGGATCTGATTCGTCCCTTCATAGATTTGAAGAATTTTCGCATCCCGCATCATTTTCTCGACGGGATAATCTCTCATGTATCCATAGCCTCCGAAGACTTGAACCGCATCGGTGGCTACTTTCATGGCCACATCGCTGGCAAAGACTTTCGCCATTCCGGAGACCTTTGAAATCTCTTTGGGGTTCTCCGATTGATCAATATAGCGAGCGACAGAATAGACCAATGCCCTCGCCGCCTCGACGAGCGTCGCCATATCGGCCAAAATGTGCTGAACCGCCTGGAAAGAAATGATCTTCTTTTCGAACTGCTCCCGTTCTCGGGCATAACGGACCGCCTCGTCGAGTGCCCCCTGGGCCAATCCAACACCCTGAGCACCTACCCCGGGCCGGGTTCGATCAAAAGTCCTCATCGTAACAATAAATCCCATTCCTTCTTTTCCAATCAGGTTTTCTTTGGGAACAAAGCAATCCTGAAATACCAGTTCACGCGTGGCGGAGGACCGGATCCCCATCTTCTTCTCTTTCTTCCCAAAATCGAAGCCCGGGGTTCCCTTTTCGACAATCAAAGCACTCGCTCCCCGGGGGCCCTTTGATCGATCGGTCATCGCGATAACCGAGTAGGTTTCCGCCTCCCCTCCGTTGGTGATCCACTGCTTGGTTCCGTTCAAAACATATCCGTCTCCCTTTCGGGTTGCGGTCGTTCGGATCGCCCCGGCATCGCTTCCTGCATCCGCCTCGGTCAACCCGAAAGCCGCCAATTTTTTCCCTTTAGCAATATCCGGGAGATACTTTTTTTTCTGTTCGGGATTCCCAAAAAGCAGGATGGGCATGGCGCCTAATCCGCTTGCCACAATACTGGTCGCGATCCCGAGACAGACGCGGCTCAATTCCTCTGCGACCAAACAATACTCCAGGATGCCTCCTCCAAAGCCCTCAAACTCTTCCGGCATGGAGACACCCATGAGGCCCGCTTCCGCGCTGATTTTAACAATCTCCCACGGGAACTCCTCCTTCTCATCCAATTCCGCCCGGGCGGGCAGCATTTTCTCCTGCGCGACCTTCCTGGCTAAATCTCGAATCATCTTTTGTTCTGGCGTGAAAAAATAATCCAATCTTCTTTCCTCCCGTTCCTCTACCCCCCCTATTCCCCCCTTATAACTCCCCCTTCCCCCTCTTAAATTAAGAGGGGGAAGGGGGAGGGGGCGTTAGATTGGGGGATCAAGGGGGGTTAATGAATCGATTTGACCGACTCACCCACCTTCTCCAGTTGTTTCTGCCCCAGACGAAGCATGTCTTGTTTCTCCTTGAGTTCTTGGATGAGATGTTCATTCAGTCTGTTCTTGGCCAGGTTCGAGGCCAGGAGAATGGCATTCATCATGGCCTTCGCGTTGGATGAACCATGACAGATGACGCAGTTGCCATTAATCCCCAGGAGGGGCGCTCCTCCGACCTCCGAATAGTCAAGCCTTTTCTCCAGGCGGCGAATCGCCCGCCCCATCAGGAAATAAGCCACCTTCGCTCGAATATTATCCTCCGCTTCCTGCTTGAGAATAGCGTGAATGGCCTCCCAGAGCCCTTCGCTTATTTTTAACGCTACATTTCCAACGAAGCCATCGCAGACGATGACATCCACCTCTCCGTTGTTGAGATCCCGGCCTTCGACATAACCGATATAGTTCAAATCGGTTTCTGATAAAATATCGTGGACCTCTCGGGTCAGCTCATTCCCTTTCCCTTCTTCCTCTCCGTTGCTCAATACGCCAATCCGGGGCGCTTCCTTTCCCAGAATATACTTCGCATACGCATCGCCCATCATGGCAAACTGAACGAGATGAATGGGCTTGCAGTCCACATTGCCCCCGGAATCAATAAGGACTGTGTTGCCTATTGTCGCGGGATGGATCGTGGCAATCGCAGGTCGTTCCACATCCTCCAATTTTCTCAAGATAACCATCGCCAAGCCCATGGCCGCTCCCGAATTTCCGGCGGACACCACCCCGCTGACCTGACCTTCTTTTGCCAGATCGAGGGCAACCTTAATAGAAGTATCTTTCATCCTTCGGATCACGGTAGAGGGAGAGTCGTGCATGGCAACCACGTATGGGGCATGATGGATATAGATCGGGAGTTTGGAGGTGGGGTATTTGGACAGTTCCTTACTCACCTGATCCTCATCGCCCACCAAAACCACCTTGACGCCGTGTTTCTTTGCGACTAAATAGGCGCCTTCAACAACATTCTGAGGAGCGAAATCCCCTCCCATGGCATCGACCGCAATCTTCATCTTGCACTTTCCCCTGACATCCCCCTCGGTCATCCACGTCGTTACAAATCCCCACTATTGATGTCAGGCTGGCCCGACCCGAGACCGGGGGTGATATGAACGAGTTTACTTCTCTTCCTCGACCTTGATGACCTCTCTCCCCTTATAAGTTCCGCAATGGGGACAAATATGGTGAGGGAGTAAGGGCTCATGGCATTGAGGACATAGCGAGACGTTGGGGGCGTTCAAGCTCTTATGCGCTCGACGTTTACCCCTTTTGGCTGGCGATGTTCTCCTCTTTGGAACTCCCATTCGGAGGCATCCTTTCTCATCTACTAAAATGACTTTCAGACGTTGAATTAAGAACTTGGCCCGATTGCCTTATCTGTTCCACATAACAGATTACGGCGGTATTAATCAAGCTTTAATTTCTTTAGCGCGGAGAACGCCGATGCCGGTTCCTCCTTCACACACCCGCACGAAGAGAGGTTTAGATCTTTTCCACATACCGGACAAAGCCCTTTGCATCCCTCCTGACAAACGGGTTGGTAAGGGATCTCCAAAAAAATCTGTTCACAGGCGATCTCGGAGAGGTGAATCTCTTCTCCCTCGAAGAAACTCGACTCCAACTCCTCATTCTCCAGTTCGGTTTCTTCTTCAGAGGGAGCGTCTTTCAAAGGGTGAAGCGTGAGTTCAAAGGTAGTGGAGAGAGGATAGGAGAACTCCTTCAAACATCTTACACACTGGAATCGAAGCGTGGCTTCGACCCTCCCCGTGATCATGACCGATCGACCTGCCTTCTCAATCTTTACCTCCGCTTGGAGCGGGGTCTCGAAGTCAAAGTCGATCCTTGAAAGGCCTTTTACGTAGGCTAACAAGGAAGCCCTTTGCTCTTGCCACTTTAGATCCAGACCCTCCTCGGGAATTTCGTCCAATTTCAAAGTAAACATTCCATTCCCACTCTTTTGCACTGAATTAAGCAAATAAATATATAAAAAAAATTTCTTTTGTCAAGAAGAATTGAGACAGGACAGACCGAAATGTGAAAGCTTTCTCTTGAAAAAAAATTCTAAGCATGTTAACAGGTTTACGGATAGGGCAGCAAGTGGTCAGGTAAGAATTTTGTCTATATATCTCTAAAGGCTTGTAGAGGAGGAGAAAACATGGAAGGGATGGATAAAATACCGAAGAAACCAATAAAGATAACGGATACGACCCTCCGGGACGGGCATCAGTCCACTCTGGCCACCCGGATGAGGACGGAGGATATGACCCCCATTGCAGAGGGGCTGGACAAAGTTGGATTCCATTCAGTAGAGATGTGGGGAGGAGCTACCTTCGATGTCGCCCACCGCTTTTTGGGAGAAGATCCCTGGGAGAGGGTGAAGGTACTGAAGAAATTGATGCCCAGAACCCCCTTCCAGATGCTTCTTCGGGGTCAGAATCTCGTGGCTTACCGGAACCATCCGGATGATCTGGTGGAGGCATTCATCGAGAAATCGGCCGAGGTGGGTATTGACATTTTCCGTTGTTTCGATGCGGTCAACGACGAGCGAAACTTTGAGACCGCCTTCAAGGTAATCAAGCGAGTAGGAAAGCATATTCAGGGGACGATTTGTTATTCATTGACTGAAAGAAGGATGGGAGGACCGGTCTATAATCTTAAGTACTATCTGGAGAAGGCAAAGATATTAGGAGGGATGGGAGCGGACTCGCTCTGCATCAAGGATATGGCAGGGTTGCTGGCTCCCTACGATATTTACGAATTGATTAAGGCTTTGAAGAAGACGATAAAGCTTCCTATTCAACTGCATACACATTATACGAGTGGGATGGCGTCGATGACCTATCTTAAGGCGATTGAAGCGGGGGTGGACATCATTGACACAGCCCTGGCGCCTTTTGCGCTCCGATCTTCACAGCCCGCGGTGGAGCCGATCGTCGTGGCGTTGGAGGGGACGCCCTGGGACCCGAAGCTGGATCTGGACCAGCTCTTGAAGCTTGGCGATTATATCGAAAGCATTGCGCCAAAGTATCGGGAGTTTTTGGATACGACGAAGATGGCGGTGATCGATACGGGTGTTCTCAGGCATCAGATCCCCGGCGGGATGATCTCCAACATGGTGAGCCAGCTTAAGCAGCAGAAAGCTCTGAATCGGTTGGAGGAGGTTTATTCCGAACTTCCTCAAACGAGAAAAGACCTCGGCTATCCTCCGCTGGTGACCCCGACTTCCCAGATTGTGGGCGTTCAGGCGGTTCTCAATGTTCTGTTTGGTCGATATAAAATGGTCTCGAAGGAGACGCAAGACTATGTCTATGGCCTTTATGGAAGACCACCGGTGGCCATCCCGGAGGAGATCAAGAAGGTAGTGTTGAAGGGATATAAGAGGGGAAAGGAGCCTATTACGTGTCGGCCTGCGGATTTGATCGAGCCGGAGATGGATAAAGTGAAAAATGAGACGGAAGGCTTGGCGAAGAATGTTTGTGATACGCTGGTCTATGCCTTGTTTCCCCAGACTGGAAAGGAGTTCTTGAAGTGGAAGTACGGGCTGGAGCCGATGCCGGATAAAGTGAAACCCAAGACTTTAGAGGATGTGAAAAAAGAGGACGAAGCTCTTGCCAAAGCCAAGGCAGAAGCCCAGAGAAAATAGCAGGTCAGGAGGAGCTGATTGCAGCAGTCTGACTCTCCTCCCCGATGTACTTTATCACCGTCTCGTAAATCTTATCATCGATCAAGCCTACTTTGTGAAGCCATGTCATGGCATCTGAAATCTTGAACAGGACATGGGGTTCAATCCGGGATAACCGGAGCCTCTGCTGCCCCCCCTGCTCCCGATCCAAAAGTACGACCAGTTCGTTGACCACGCCTCCCTGGTCTCTGATCACTTCCGCCGTCTCGATGACACTTTCACCCGTGGTGATGAGATCATCGATCACGAGAACCCGGTCGTTGCGCTCCAGGATTCCCTCGATCTTCTTCCTTACCCCGTGTTCTTTCCGCGCCTGCCGATAGTAAATCAAGGGAATGCCTAATTTCTGGCTCACGACCGTAGCAAAAGGAACCCCTGCCGTCGGAACGCCCAGTATCTTGTCGATTTTATCCTTCCCGATCTCGTTGAGAATGATCCGGGTCAAAGAATTGGCGATCCAGTCCATCGTATTCGGGCTGGAAATAGTTTGTCTCAGATCAATATAGTATGGGCTTTTTTTCCCTGAGGCTAAGATGTAGTCTCCAAATTTGATCGCATCGTTCTTGATCAGCAAAATCCCAACCTGCTTCATGAGGAAGAGCTTCTCCTCAGTCCACACCATCCGTTCAATCTCTTCGAGTCGCAGGATCATGAGTTTTCTTTTATTAAAAATTTCTACGAAAGTCAAGAAAAATCATGGTCCCCAAAATAGACTCCCCTCCCCTGGCGGGAGGGGATCAAGGGGAGAGGGATAAAAAAATCAGAATGCCCCCTCGGGACGACCCCATAATATTTTATCCTTACATTTTAATAAGTTAGATATGAGTTCCTCAATTATTTTCTTGACATTACCATCAAACTTCCATAAATTTTACTAAAAATAAGCATTAAATATAAAATACAATGTTAGGCGCCAACAGTGACGAAAGAAAATAAAGGCCTATGACCTCGACCTATTCCCCCTCGGTCGGCAAGAGGCTAAGATCCGCCAGCGATGGCACGATTTAAAGCACAACAGAAAAGACGCGTTCGCTGCCGTGCTAAGTGACGACAATACCCAAGTGTGGGCCGACGGTAGGGGCGCACGCGACAAGGCCACCGCGGTTAGGAATTTGGATGACTGAGCGCTGAATAGCTATTCGCTCTCCAACTTCAAAGTGACGCCGCTGGGTCCGGACGCTGCCGTCGCCACTTACCGGGAGAAGCCCCAAGGCACAGCGAGTGGACAGAAGTTCAGTATGACCTTGGATGTCACCGAAGTGTGGGTGAAGCGCGGCGCCGAATGGAAGGAACTGCGCTTTCACGAGACGGAGGTCAAGTAGAGCAGATTCGGCGAGTGAGGATGAAAATCTGAAGTCGCCTAACCCGCGGCTGCAGCGGACGCCGTCGGCTGCGCGGCCGTCGCCGCTGAGCCGCAAGCCGTTAGAGGCAAAGGATACGATCATGGAACTATCAAGAAAATCTGATGAAGAGATTCTGGCGGTAGCAAATCCAATCATGGATAACCTCATGGAAGGCTCAACAGAAATCAACCATGAAAAGCACACGAGAGATTTTACCGATAGGATGAAGAGAATTGTTAGTAAGGAGTATCTCGAAAAAGTCTGCAAGCGCTATCAAGCCGAGTGGGGCTATTTCGGAAAGAGGGAATTTGTTGCTGTCTTCCGCCGGCCTTCGTCGGTGGCCGTGATCTGGAAGCAATGGTGCACGAAGCAAGAAGGGGAATTCGTAGCGGAGTTGGTGCTTGTCGAACAAGACTCGGAATATCTGGTTGACCATGCAATGGTATTCTGAACAACCGCTGGCAAATCAATCAACCGGACCGTCAAAAGCTACGCTTTTGCCGTCCGGTTATTTTATGCGTTAGCGGCATCAATCTGGCACAATATAATTGCGATCTAATCAAGGAGGTCTAAAATGACGCAAGCGGCTTCGGAAGCAATGAAGATACTCCGAGACGGAAGTTTGTTCCAATGGTACGTCATTCCTCTGTTCGCCCTAACGGTATACGTCTACGCGGTGGAGGTAGAACGGGGGAACTGGAGCCTGGTATTTGCCGGATTAGCTTTTTGGGGGATGGATTGGTTCAACGAGATTTGGAACGGCCTGGTCTTCCACTTCACTCAGTACGCACCTGTATGGGGCGCCCCCGGCAAGACTGCCTTCCTGATTTTGATCGGACTGAACATCGAAATCTGTTTCATGTTTGCGATTGCGGGCATTACCTTCTCGAAAATGCTCCCTGCAGACAAGAAACTCAAAATCCTGGGACTGCCGAATCGCCTGGTCTTCGCTATCGTTAATTCGGTTTTTTGCGTCCTCGTGGAGATTATGTTGAACTTGGTTGGTGCATTGACCTGGGATTATTCGTGGTGGGGAGCAGGAGCCCCCTGGCTTATCTTTCTGATCGGCTACTTGCCTTTCTTTCTGGTCTCGTTCTGGGTGCTTGACATGGATAGCCTCAGAAAGAAGATTACTACGGCAGGGATCATCTATGCTTTCGACATTATCTGTCTTGTGCTGTTTGCAGTAGGGCTGAAGTGGATCTGATGAATTAAGAGACGATTTGTGTTCCGTCTCTTCCCTCTAATGCCTCGTCAGCGCATTCAAGACAGGTGATGATTGCTTTCTCTCCGCCGTATTCAATAAAACGAATACAGGCCTCCATTTTTGGGCCCATGCTTCCAGCCGGGAATTGACCCTCTCTAAGGTATTTCTTTGCCTCTTCAAGGCGGAGCGTCCTGAGACCCTTCTGCTCCCTTTTTCCAAAATTGAGATAGACCTGATCCACTTCAGTAAGGATCATCAAAAGATCAGCGCCCACTGACTCTGCCAGCTTTTCTCCGGCCAGATCTTTGTCTATCACGGCTTCGACACCGTGAATGTGTCCCCGGCCGTCCAGGGTCACGGGCAATCCCCCTCCTCCTGAGGCAATCACGATAATGCCCGACTCAAAAAGGTCTTTTATCATCTTGGCCTCAACAATCCGTATAGGATTTGGGGAAGGCACAACCCTCCGATAGCGCTCTCCCTTCATTTCGATCTTTTGAAAAACATGGCCCCGATGCTTCTCATCTCGCTCTTTTTGGATTTTGCTGAAAAAAGGTCCGACGGGTTTGGTAGGATTTCGAAACCCGGGGTCCTTTCTATCCACGATCACTTGAGTGATCAGGGTGACGACATCACGATGAATCCCGGCATCTTTTAACACGTTGAACAACGTCTGCTGGATCATGTACCCAATCTGGCCTTGGGTCATCGCGTCGCAAATATCGAGGGGTTGGGGAGGAATTTCTCGTACACTCTTCTCCTGCTGAATGAGCAGGGCTCCTGCCTGAGGTCCGTTTCCATGAGTGATAACAATGTGGTGGCCCCTCCTAACGATCTTCATCATATGGAAACAGCTTCTCCTCAAATGCTCAAGCTGTTCCTGTACGGAGCCCTTCTGATTCCATTCCTTAATGGCATTGCCGCCGAGGGCGATCACAATCCTCTTCATCAGATCATCGTTTCCCCAAGATCATCGCAAGCAAAGCCATTCTGACGAAAACACCGTTTCTCACCTGCCTGAAATAGGCTGCTCCGGGATAGGCATCCACTTCCGGGCTGATCTCGTCCACTCTCGGAAGTGGATGGAGTATGGTGATCTTCTTCTTAAGCTCTTTCAGGAATTTCTCATCGATGACGTAATAGCCCTTCACTCGTTCGTATTCAGAAAGATTCTCAAAACGCTCCTTTTGAATTCGCGTCATGTAAACGAGATCGCTTTCAGAGGCTGCTTTCCTAAAATCCTCTGTCTCTACGATCTCAATCCCTTTCTGTTTGAGATTGGAGACGATCTCCTCCGGCATCCGGAGACTGCTGGGAGAGACAAAATAGAGTCGCGTCTGGAAATTGGATAAAAGTTCAACCAATGCGTGGACCGTTCGTCCGTTCTTCAAATCACCCACCATGGAGACTGCCAAATTCTTGAGAGAGCCCAATTCCTTATGAATGGTATAAATATCAAGAAGGGCTTGAGTGGGGTGTTGCCCTGCCCCATCCCCTGCATTGATGACAGGGATCGGAGCGGCATCGGCCGCTTCTTTAGCCGATCCAATGCGAGGATGTCGGATCACGATGGCATCTGCATACTGTGAGACCGTCCTGGCTGTATCCGCAACGGTTTCACCTTTTGCAGCCGACGAACTCTCTGCCGATGCCATGCTGATCACCCCTCCCTCCAAACGCTGCATGGCCGTCTCAAAGGAGAGCCGGGTCCGGGTGCTTGGCTCAAAGAAGAGGGTTGCCAAAATCTTCCCTTTCAATAGCGTTAAAGACTCCTTCTTCTTAAGTTCCTTCTCAAAATCGGATGTAATCTCAATGATCCTCTCGATCTCTTTTTTCGGAAACTGGTTCCCATGAAGGATATCTTTTCCTTTAAGGTTCACCATCTTCCCCTCCTTCTGCTTCCTTGATTACATTGAAAATCTTGCTCACCCTCTCCCTCATCCTCCCCCATTGAGGGGGAGGGATTGGGTGTGTCCTGCCCGTCGAATTTAGAGATTTTCGCTTGTGATGATTCCATCCTTTGCCACGATTCGTCCTTCGACGATTGTTAGTACTGCTTTTCCGTGAACCTCCCACCCATTAAAGGGACAATTTCTTCCTTTGGAATAAAAGCGATTGGCGTCCACTTTCCATTTTCTGTTCAAATCAATCAGGGTCAGATCTGCTTTAACCCCTAACTTGAGGCAACCCACGCCCAGCACATCGAGTCCAAAAATCTGGGCCGGCGTGATGGTCATTTTTTTAATCGCCTGACTCAACGTCAAGATACCCGGACCCACGAGGTAAGTTAAGACCAGGCCTAGGGTCGTCTCCAAGCCGATGACACCGAAGGGAGCTCGGTCCCAAGGCCGGCTTTTCTCCTCGGTTGAATGCGGCGCATGATCACTGGCAATAATATCGATCGCGCCGTCGGCAAGCCCTCGCCTTAGTGCTGCCACATCTTCTTCTGATCTCAACGGTGGATTCACTTTTGCATTCGGCCCAATTTCTTCTGCCATTCGCTCCGTCAGCAGGAGATGATGCGGCGTGGCCTCTGCAGTCACTTTGACTCCCCGCTTTTTCGCATCTGCAATGATTTCCACTGACCTGGCAAGGCTCACGTGTGAGATATGAAGGGCCGCTTCCGTCTTTTCGGCCAATTCAATATCGCGCTTAATAAACCCGGCTTCGGATGTATATGGGTTGGCTCCGGGCGGTGCATAGGGCATCGCGGATGGGGACGAACCACGTCCGCTTTTTGCCCGGTTCCTAAGAATTCTTTCACGGTAAAGCGCCGATTCTTCACAATGCGGACTGACCAGGATTCCGCATTCCTTCCCTTTGATCAGTGCGTTTCGCATTAGCCTTTGGCTGGGAATAGGGTTCCCATCGTCAGATATGGCTCTAGCGCCGGCTTCTTTCAGCTTGCCGATATCCGTCAGCTGGCGCCCCATCGTTCCCTTGGTGATGGTCGATTTGGAATAGAAATTAATGACACTCTTTTGTTCTGCAATATTTAACAAACGCCGAAGTCGGATTGGAGTATCGATGGGAGGCGTCGTATTAGGCTCTGCGATGACAGTAGTGAATCCACCGGTTGCGGCAGCAAATGAACCAGTATGAAGGTCCTCTTTATACTCCTGGCCAGGCTCCCTAAAATGAACGTGAGCATCGACAAGACCCGGCACGAGTATCTTTCCGTTTGCCTCGATACCAGAGGCTTCCGGGGCTACAATCTTCTCAGCAATCTCACTGATCTTCCCTTCGCTAATCAGAACATCGAAGGTCTCAAGGGATTCCAGCTCCGCGTTTATTAGGCTGGCATTCTTGATTAAGAGTTTCATTACCCCAGACTCCCGTAAGGAACGGTTTGAAACCGTTCCCTACCCAACTCCAAACTAATGCCCCACGCCCGGAGGGCGCCATCGAACCGCAAAAATCCGCCCCCCCCTTTTCCTAAGGGGGGTAATGATTTCCTCCCTTTGGCAAAGAGAGGGTGGGAGGAATTTTAAGATGATAGTTTACATAATCAGCGCCAGAAGAGCTTTTTGAGCGTGGAGCCTGTTCTCTGCCTGGTCGAAGATAACACTATTTCTTGAATCGCCCACTTCATCCGTTACCTCTTCTCCACGGTGGGCTGGTAAACAGTGCATGAAGAGATAATCGGCTTTGGCTCCTTTGACCAACTTTGAATTGACCTGGTAAGGTTTAAAAATCTTGACCCTTTTTGCATACTCCTTTTCCTTGCCCATGCTGGTCCACACATCGGTATAAACAATATCAGCTTCTTCGACTGCCTCCTTCGGATCATCCGTCACCCTCACCTTACAACCGCTCCTCTTCCCCTCCTCCATCGCCTCTGACACCACCCGTGGATTAGGCCAGTATCCTTTCGGACATCCGAGGGTGATATCAATTCCGACCTTCGAGCAACCGTAAAGGAGGGAGTGGGCCACATTGTTGGCATCGCCGACATAAGCAAGCTTCAACCCTGAAAGCCGCCCTTTCTTTTCGTAAATGGTGAAAAGGTCAGCTAGAGCTTGACAGGGATGCGTAAAATCTGAAAGACCGTTGATTACGGGCACTTTCGAATATTTCACCAGATCGAGGATGGTCTGATGAGCAAAGACCCTTGCCATGATTCCATTCACATAACGGGAGAGAACCAGAGCCGTATCAGCGATGGTCTCCCCGCGGCCGAATTGCAGATCGCTGGCATTCAGATAAAGCGCATAACCCCCCAGCTGCCACATTCCCACTTCAAAGGAAACCCTTGTTCGTGTGGATGGTTTCTCAAAGATCATCGCCAACGTCTTCCCTTTCAACAGTGGATGTTCCTCTCCGCGGAGAAGCTGAGATTTCAATAACTCCGATGTCTTCAAAATCTTTTCAATTTCCTCTTTGGTCAAATGCGAAAGGCTATCGAGCGATCTCCCTTTCAAATTTACAGCCATGCTATCCCTATACGACCTCCTCCGTTATTATTCAAACATTTCCATTCATATTACCTCAATGCTTTTGTCCTGTCCATAATGAATGATTCCCCCCCCCCCGTGAAGCAGCCACGGGAAGAAATATCCCCGCCTGATTAAAATTGGCTTGACTTCTAATCACTGATTTGATAATTTTCACTCTCAATAGAACTTTTCGAAGGGGGTGATGATGGTGTCGAATATATTGGGGATCATTATTGGAGTTGTGGTGATCATCATTGGTCTCGCCTTATTGATCACCTGGTGGGGAATGTTCATCAAAGGGCTGATGGCAGTCGTCCCCATCCTACTGCTTTTAATCGGTGCCGGTGTTCTGGTCTATTTCATCAGTGAGATCAAATCGAAATTGGAGGTGGGGAAGGAAGAATCCGCTTCTTCCGGTGAGAAAAAACCTGAATAGAATAGAATCACCCAGTGGAATCGCCCGTGGAAGACGGATTTGAAAAGCCTCTTCAAATCCGTCTTCCATTACGTTTTTGCGCCCAGGATAAGTTTTTTGCCGCACTCACAGCAGTAGTTCGAGTAGATGCCGTTCTCCGTTCGGCAGCGCTTGCAAATATGTACTTTATTCATCGAAATGGTGTTAAGCAAGTGGAAGACCATATAAGTAATTAATGCGGACATGGTCCACACGGCCACAAATATCCAAGTCAGCTCAGAGATGATGAATTTTTTAATCAAGAAAGACACCAAGTAAGAAAAGGTTGTTCCTGATAAGAAGAGGGTCAGGAATACTTTAGTAAATCGTCTTCCCTTGAACCACATGTAGGGTATGGTGAAACTTGCCAGGGATATAAGAAAGGACGTGAGGCACCAGGTTTGAAATTGGTCCCTAAAATTGATTAGCAAAGCCCTCAACGTGGTCAACATGCCTTCATAGTTTACTTTTAAATCGACGAGAGATGCCGATTCATTCTCAAAGTAGCGGAACATCGGTGACAACCTCTCCAGGAAAAATAACCATAAGTAAACAGTCCCTACGATTAAGGCTATTCCGAGGGTGATGTATAGGATGTTTTCAAGGTACTTGCTCAATAGGTAAATCTCAAGACTCCTGTTGTAAACCTCGAATTTTTTCGTCTCCCTTATGAAAACCAAAGATGAAATAACAGAAGCCAGAACCCCAAAGCCTAGAAAAATCAATCCGATAGAAAGAAACATCCAAGGGAGATCGTTCTTGACGAATAAATTAGCTATGTCACTGTGATAAAATACGTGCGGCCACAGAGTCTTCAAAATGATAGCAACACATGAAATAAGAGCAATGTGAGCGAGCGGTTTTACAACTTTGTTTCCTTTTTCTTCCGCCGAGCGGCCCACCTGTTCATGAAATTCGTTCACAAGGGGAATTCTCTCGTAGACGAGACTTACAAAAATCCTGTTTATCCATTTTTCCCGAATGAGACGCCACACGAAAAATCCCAGGATTAATATTAGAACAATAGGTAGGATGACCTCGGTCAGCAAGAGAAAGGAAATAATGAGACACATTACAAAATGGTATACCATCTGGGCTACTCACGATAAGGTGAATGTATGCCTTTGGTTCAACTTACCCGAGAAAAAGGAGCATTTTTTATGCCAGAGATAATCTACTTAATACTAATTGATTTTCTTAAGAAATCTCTTTATGAAGGTGAGTGGAAATGGTCGGACTTTGAACAATATGTCGTTCTCATTGACATTTTTGGGAAATTAGAGCAGCGTCAAATTTTGAGTGAACGGAAGGGGACATATCTTTTTATCTCGACAAATCTGACTGAGATCGACCTTTAATGTTTAATCCTTTCTTCCTTCCTTTTTTCTCGGGCCCAACGGTCTAACATGCCCCCGTGAATGATAATCCCATTCGGGTCGGCGCTAATCGCTTTGAGATAACACCGTTCTGCTTTCGCAGCTTCTCCTATTTGCTCGTAGCACTCTCCCATTAAATTGAGGGCATCTTTAAAGGTGGGCAAAAATTGGATGACCTCTTCCAAAATGTTGATGGCCGCATGATATCGTTGCAATTTCCAGAAACACATTGCCAACCAATAGTGTCCCTGGTAATGCTTTGGGTTCGCACGGATTACCTTTTCATAATAAGGGATGGCCGTCTCAAACATGCCTCTCCGATAATAAAGCCCTCCAAGGTTTAAAAAAACGGCAATGCTGTTCGTGTCCCTTCTTAATATCTCCTTATAAACTCTGACCGCATTCTTCAAAAAATTGGCCCGGTCATAGGCGTTGGCCTTTCCGAAAAGGTAATTGGTCCTGATCTCCCCTAAAGCGAGGCCTTCCCAGGCCAGATCTTTGAAGAAAATCCAAAGGACCGGAACCATGAAAACAAAATATTTTAACACTTTGAGCATTTTCTTTTTCTCTGCCGACACAAATGTAACGGATAAAATTCCAAAAACCAAGCCCCGATTTTCAGATAAACCTCACATGACAGGTTCGTTACCCCTTCCTACCGGCAGGGGCTGAACCCAGCATGGTACAGGGCAGGCAAGTTCTTACACC